>NZ_JBRREI010000001.1:0-296451 GCF_056760195.1 Stenotrophomonas sp. STEN020 | reverse complement strand
CCCCCCCCCGGCCGCGCGCCCGCGGCGGCGCCGCCCCCCCCCCCCCCCGCGCCCCCCCCCCCCCCCCCCCCCCCCCCCCCCCCCCCCCCCCCCCCCCCCCCACTACCGCCCCCTCCCTTTGGCGAAGCCAAGGGGAGGACTGGGGAGGGGTAGCTCTTTGCGACCTGTCGCAGCAACGGCTTCGCGGCTTACGCCACTCCTACGGCATTGCTGGTAACGCCCCTGCCGAGCATGGCTCGGCACTACATGGCTTTCTGGCACAGGTTTTGCAGCTTCCCCGGCAACGTTCCGTGGGAGGTTCCACATGGCCAACCTGTTTTCAAATTATCTCGGCATCCACGCCCAGGCGATGCCGCTGCGAGAGCAGCGCATGAAGCTGATCGCCAGCAACCTGAGCAATGCCGACACGCCTGGCTACAAGGCCCGCGACCTCGACTTTGATGCCGCCCTGCGCAATGCACAGGGCGCGACCAGCGGCAATGGCCTGCTGACCGCCACCGCCGAACAGCACTACGCCATCGGCGGCGCCAACGGGCTCAATCCGTTCCAGATCCTGCGCGAAGGCGCCCAGCCCAGCCTCGACGGCAACACCGTCGACCCGGATACCGAGCGCGCTGCTTATGGCCGCGCCGCATTGGAATACCGCGCCTCGCTGAGTTTCGTCGAGTCCAAGGTGAAGACCATGCTCACCGCCATCACCGGCCAGTAAGGAAACACGCCATGAGCAACCTGCCCATCTTTGATATTGCCGGCTCGGCGCTACAGGCGCAGTCGGTGCGCATGAGCACCATTGCCTCCAACCTGTCCAATGCCGATTCGATCGCCGGATCGCCGCAGGCGGTTTACAAGCCGCTGGAGCCGATTTTCCAGGCCGTTACCAGCCGCAATGACCCGAACCTGACCGGCGTGCAGGTCAAGGAAATCGCACAGAGCGATGCGCCGCCGATCAAACGCTACGAACCCAACCATCCGCTGGCCGATGGCGAGGGCTATGTGTACTCGCCCGACGTCGATCCGGTTGCGCAGATGGTCAACCTCATCTCCACCTCGCGCAATTACCAGGCCGGCGTGGAAATGCTCAGCACCGCCAAGGAACTTGCCCTGGCCACGCTGACCATGGGCCGCTGAGCCCACTCCCCCAGGAATCTGCCGACATGAGTACCAGCGTCAACTCCGATCTCTACAAGTCGCTCGGCCTCACTGCGCCGAACACCACGCCCACCAGCAAGAACAAAGGCTCGCTTGACCAGGCCGACTTCCTGAAGCTGATGACTACCCAGCTGCAGCATCAGGACCCAACCAAGCCAATGGACAACAGCCAGATGGTTGCGCAGATGGCGCAGCTGTCCACGGTGCAGGGCATCAGCGATCTGAACACCTCCGTGAAGGGCTTCCAGGAATCCATGGCCAGCGACCAGGTGCTGCGCGGCGCGGCGCTGGTCGGGCATGACGTGATGGTGCCCTCCACCAAGGTCTCTCTGGAGGCCGAAGGCGGCACCAGCGGCACGGTTGCGGCGCCGTCGGCCGGCTCGGTCACCGTCGATATCACCGATGCCAATGGCCTGAAGGTCAATCAGTTGACCGTGCCGGCCAACGCTGCGGGCGAGGTCGCCTTCCAATGGGATGGCAACAATGCCGATGGCAAACGCATGCCGCCTGGCAGCTATACCGTCACCGCAAGCCACACCGATAGCGCAGGTGCGCAAACCAAGCTCGCCACCTACGTCGAGGCGGAAGTTGAAAGCGTGACGGTGGGTTCCGACGGCCTGTACCTGAACCTCAAGGGGCTGGGCACCGCCCCGCTCGACTACGTGCTCCGCGTCAGCTGAGCCCCCTCTTCGATTTCCCAGGAGTATCGCCATGGGCTTCAATGTCTCACTGTCGGGCATCAACGCGGCCAACGCCGACCTGAATGTCACCGCCAACAACGTCGCCAACGTCAACACCACCGGCTTCAAGGAGTCGCGCGCCGAGTTTGCCGATCTGTTCAATGCCACGAGCTATGGCCTGTCGCGCAACGCAATGGGCTCCGGTGCACGCTTGAGCAATGTGGCGCAGCAGTTTTCGCAGGGCAATATCAACCAGACCGGGCGCAGCCTGGACCTGGCCGTGGCCGGCGAAGGCTTCTTCACCTTGAACATGAATGGTGCGCGCGTGTACTCGCGCGCCGGCAACTTCCAGACAGACAACAACGGCTATGTGGTCAACCCACAGGGCGCGCGGCTGCAGGTGTTCACTCCCAACGCCGATGGCACTCGCTTCGATGGCCAGCTGACCGATCTGCAGTTGCTCACCACCGACAGCCCGCCAAAGCAGAGCACCTTGGTCAATATGGCATTCACCCTCCCCGGCAATGCGCCGGAGCCGACGGTAGCGCCGTTCGACCCAACCGATTCCAACACATACAACCACTCCACCGGTGGCATCACGGTGTACGACTCACTGGGCGTCAGCCACACCCAGACTTCGTACTTCGTGAAGACGGCCAATGCCAACGAATGGCAGGTACACAACTATGTGGACGGCCAGCCGGCCGGCGCGCCGTCGGTGCTGCAATTCTCCAACGCTGGCGCCTTGATCAGCCCGGCCAATGGCGACATTGCCTTGGCACCGTTCACGCCAAGCACCGGCGCCGGCGTGGTCAACCTGACCTTGAATGTCGCAGGCGCAACTCAGTACGGCGAGAAGTTTGCGATGCGCGATACCCGCCAGGACGGCTACGCTGCCGGCAAGCTCAATGAGATCAGCATTTCCGAGCAAGGCGTGGTGTATGCGCGTTACTCCAATGGCGACGACAAACCGCTTGGCCAGGTCGCATTGAGCACCTTCAACAATCCGCAGGGCCTGCAGAACCAGGGCAACAGCCTGTGGGTGGAGACGTTCTCCTCCGGCAACCCGCGCGTCGGCGCGCCTGACTCTTCGGATTTCGGCCAGGTCCAGGCCGGCGCACTGGAAGCCTCGACCGTGGACCTGACCGAGCAGCTGGTCAACATGATCGTCGCCCAGCGCAACTTCCAGGCCAACTCGCAGATGCTTTCGACGCAGGACCAGGTCACCCAGGCCATCATCAATATCAGGTAAGGCAAGGAGCGGGGATCAATCAAAACCTGACTGATCCCCGCTCCACGTTTGCTGCCGCCTGCGATTTTCCAACTCCAATCTCAACACGCGAACCACAGCCCCATGGACAAAGCCCTCTACGTTGCCATGACCGGTGCCCGCGCCTCGCTGCAGGCACAGGCCACCGTGTCGCACAACCTGGCCAACTCGGATACGCCGGGCTTCAAGGAAGCGCTGGCCAATACCGAGGCGTTCCGCATCCAGGGACCGGGTTTTCCGTCGCGGGTGGATGCAGTGCACGTCGACGCAGGCTTCAACCGGCGCGTTGGCGCGCAGCAGATCACCGGCAATTCGCTGGATCTATCCCTGCAGCCGGGCAGCTGGTTGGCGGTGCAGTCCAGCGATGGCAGCGAGGCATATACCCGCAGCGGCGCCTTGTCGTTGACGCCGAACGGACAGTTGGTGACGGCCGAAGGCAATGCCGTTCTCGACGACAACGGCAATCCGATCGCGGTACCGCCACACCAGGCCATGGAGATCGGTCATGACGGCACCTTGTCGATCATTCCGCTGGGCGAAGGCCCGCAGACTATGGCAATGATCGGCCGTTTGCGTGTGGTTGATGCGCCCAATGAACAGCTGGAGCGGCGCCTGGATGGACTGATGCGCAACACCGATCCGCAGCTGCCTTTCGCGCAGCGCCAGGGCAAGGCTTTGGACAGCGGTATGCTGGAATCCAGCAACGTCGATGCGGCCGGCGCACTCGTGCAGATGATCCAGCTGCAACGCCAGTTCGAAATGCAGGTGAAAGTAATCAAGCACGGCGACGAGAATGCGCGCAGTGCCAACAGCCTGTTGCGCCTGAACGGCTGATAGAACGACGCCAGCGCGCATGCATTGCGCGCGCCCTCGCCTTCGGCTGAGTCAGTGCAGGAAACGGTGATTTACCCGTTGCTGCCGCGATGGTGTCACACCCACTCTTATTCCTGTTCGACCGGCATGTACTGTGCCGGCGCATGCGGAGCCGTGCCACGAGCCACGCATGTGCGCAGCGACAGGCCCGTGCAATGTCGCTGTGCTCAGCGCCGATATTCCGACACCGGTTTTGGCACAGCCCATGCATTGACAGAGGCAAGGGCCAATCGGCCGGTATCCGTCACCAAGGAATTGCACCATGAATCAGGCATTGTGGGTCGCCAAGACCGGCTTGGATGCACAACAGACACGTATGTCGGTTGTCTCCAACAACCTGGCCAACACCAATACCACCGGATTCAAGCGTGATCGCGCCAGCTTCGAGGACTTGCTCTATCAGCAGGTGCGCCAGCCCGGCGGCTCGTCATCGGCCCAGACGCAGTTGCCGACCGGCCTGCAGCTTGGCACTGGTGTTCGCGTGGTCGCCACCTCCAAGCACTTCGAACAGGGCAGCCAACAGCAGACCGGTCGCGCTCTGGATGTGATGGCAAATGGCCGCGGTTTCTTCGAAGTGATGATGCCCGATGGCACGTCAGCCTATACGCGCGACGGTAGCTTCCAGATCAACGCACAGGGCGAACTGGTGACCAATAGCGGCTACCCGGTACAGCCTGGCATCCAGATTCCGGAGGGTGCGCAGTCGATGACCATCGGTACCGACGGCACCATCAGCGTGAAGATGGCCGGTGAGGCAGCCTCGGTCGAAATCGGTTCGTTGACGCTTACCGATTTCATCAATCCCGCTGGCCTGCAGGCCAAGGGCGAAAACCTATATCTGGAAACCACCGCATCCGGTCCGGCCCAGAACGGTACGCCCGGCCTCAACGGCTTGGGCACGGTCGTGCAGGGTGCGCTGGAAGGCAGCAACGTCAACGTGGTCGAAGAGCTGGTGTCGATGATCGAGACCCAGCGCGCCTACGAAATGAACGCCAAGGCTATCTCCACCACCGACTCGATGCTCGGCTACCTCAACAACAACGTCTGATTGGTCGCCAAGGGATACCGTCATGAGCAGCACCCCACTCCTGCGCCAACTTTCCATCGCCATGTGCGCGGCCTTGATCGGCGGCTGCACGCTGGCCGGCGACGTGCGTCCGTATGCACCGATGGCGCCGATCCAGCCCATCGTCGTGCAGGCCGCGGCGCCGACCGCTGGCGCGATCTACGCGGCCGGTCCGGGCTTGAATCTGTATGGCGATCGGCGCGCGCGTGATGTCGGTGACCTGCTGACCATCACCTTGGTCGAAAACACCATGGCCACCACCACCGCCACCACAGCGATAAGCAAGAAATCCAGCGTTGATGTCGGCACGCCGACGTTGTTTGGCGCGCCAGTCACCTTGGGCGGCAAAGACATTCTGGGTGCCTCGGCATCTGCCGAGCGCGACTTTGGCGGCAAGGGCAATAGCGCGCAGAGCAACCGCCTGCAGGGTAGCGTCACTGTCACCGTGATCCAGCGCCTGCCCAACGGCAACCTGGTCATACAGGGGCAGAAGAATCTTCGCCTCAATCAAGGCGACGAACTGGTGCAGATCCAGGGTGTCGTACGTGCTGCGGATATCAACCCGGACAACACCATTTCCTCCAGCAAGGTTGCCGACGCACGCATCGCTTATGGCGGTCGCGGCGCAGTGGCGCAGTCCAATGCGATGGGCTGGCTGGGCCGCTTCTTCAATTCAGCGTTTGCGCTGTTCTGAGCACTGTGATGAAGACTTTCTCTTTCATGCGTCCCCTCGCCCTGGCTGCGCTGGCATTGGCTGCCGCCCTGCCCGCCCATGCAGAGCGGATCAAGGATCTGGCCCAGGTCGGCGGCGTGCGCGGCAATGCGCTGGTCGGCTACGGCCTGGTGGTTGGCCTGGATGGCAGCGGTGACCGCACCAGCCAGGCACCGTTCACCGTGCAGAGTTTGAAGAATCTGCTGGGCGAGTTGGGCGTCAATGTTCCGTCCAATGTAAATCCGCAGTTGAAGAACGTCGCAGCAGTGGCAATCCATGCTGAGCTGCCGCCGTTCGCCAAGCCCGGCCAGACCATCGACATCACCGTCTCCTCGATCGGCAACGCCGTCTCGCTGCGCGGCGGTGCATTGCTGATGGCGCCGCTGAAAGGTATCGATGGGCAGGTGTATGCCATCGCCCAAGGCAATCTGGTGGTCGGCGGTTTTGGCGCGCAGGGCAAGGACGGCTCGCGTGTTTCGGTGAATATTCCAAGCGCTGGCCGCATTCCCAATGGCGCCACCGTTGAACGTGCGCTGCCTGACGTGTTCGCTGGCGGTGGCGATATCACCTTGAACCTGCACCAGAACGACTTCACCACCGTCTCGCGGATGGTCAATGCCCTCAATGCCACCTTCGGTGAAGGTGCGGCGCGTGCGGTTGATGGCGGTACGGTTTCGGTGCAGACACCGACTGACCCCGGTGCGCGCATCGGCATGCTGGCGCGTATTGAGAACGTCGAGCTTTCGCCTGGCACTGCGCCGGCTCGTATCGTGGTCAACTCGCGTACCGGCACCGTGGTCATCGGCTCGCAGGTGCGGGTCAGTCCAGCAGCGATCTCGCACGGTTCCTTGACGGTGACCGTCAGCGAATCGACCCAGGTCAGCCAACCCAATGCCTTTGGCGGTGGCCAGACCGTCGCCACGCCACAGTCCACAATCACGGCCAGCAACGAAGGCAGCCGCATGTTCCGCTTTGATGGCGGCGCGACCCTGGACGAGATCGTTCGTGCGGTCAACGAAGTTGGCGCGGCACCGGGTGACCTGATCGCGATCCTGGAAGCCCTCAAGCAGGCCGGCGCATTGACTGCCGACCTTGAGGTGATCTGACATGCGTATCGCCGCGCCTTCGCTGGAACTGAATCCGGCCATCGCCAATGATCCGGCGAAGATCGACAAGGTTGCACGCCAGCTGGAAGGCCAATTCGCACAGATGCTGGTCAAGAGCATGCGCGATGCCAGCTTCGGCGATTCGCTGTTCCCGGGCGAAAACCAGATGTTCCGCGAGATGTACGACCAACGTATTGCCGAGGCGATGACGCGCGGTCGCGGGCTCGGCCTGTCGGCCATGATTGCGCGTCAGTTGGGCGGCACAGAAGGTGCTGCAACGGCGCCGGTAGATCCCAGTATCAAGCCAGCCGCCGCAGCACGTGCCTATCAATTGGCCGCTCCCGCTGCCACTGGTCTGCCACTGAGTGCAGCGCCGGCAATCGGCGAGGACCCACTGTCTTCGCTGAACATCAATGACCAGTCCACCTACATGGCACCGCAGGCACAAGCACTGGATCTGATTGCCGGCCGTGACAGCAGCAGCTTCCATGCCTCGTTGAACAATGCCAACCCGTACCAGGACACTGCAGTGGCTGCACAGCCAGCCGATTGGGCGATGAGCAACGACCGCTGGAGCAATGTCTCGGCGGCAGAGCGTGGGGATGCGGTTGATACCACCACCGCCAACGTCGCTGCCAACAAGCTCGGCAAGCACACCCCGGAAGGCTTCGTCGCAAGCATCTGGCCGCATGCCGAACGCGCTGCGCGCGAACTCGGTGTCGATCCGCGCGCACTGGTCGCCCAGGCTGCACTGGAAACCGGCTGGGGCAAGCGCCATATCAAACGCGATAACGGTGATAGCAGCCACAACCTGTTCGGCATCAAGGCAACCGGTTGGAGTGGCGAACGCGCCACCACCGGCACCCACGAATACGTCAACGGCCAGCGCCGCAACGAGACCGCCAGCTTCCGCGCCTACGGTTCGATGGCGGAGAGCTTTGGCGACTACGTCCGCATGCTGAAGACCAGCCCACGCTACCAGGCCGCACTCAGCGCCGGCAGCGATGTGCGCAGCTTCGCCCAAGGCCTGCAGCGCGCCGGCTATGCGACTGATCCAGCCTACGCCGCCAAGATCGCCGCCATTGCTGCTGGCCCCACCATCGAGCGCGCAGTCGCCGCCATCGGCGATGCCGGGGCGCGACTGGGCCAGACCTTTGCCAGTAACGCCGGCTTTGCCGGCATCACCCGTCGTTGAGATAGCCGTCCATGTCTAATGTTCTTTCCACCGGTACGAGTGCCCTGCTTGCTTTCCAGCGCGCATTGGCCACCGTCAGCCACAATGTGGCCAACATCAAGACCGAAGGTTACAGCCGGCAGAAGGTCGATTTTGCGACGCAAGATCCTACCAACGTCGGTTACGGCGATGTGGGTAACGGCACCAAGATCACCGATATCCGCCGCGTAGCCGATCAGCTGGCGATATCGCGCCTGCTGGACAGCAATGGCGAATTGGCGCGACTGCAACAGCTGTCAGGCATGGCCGACCGCGTTGATGCCTTGTTTTCGGATCCCGCCACCGGGGTTACTGGTGTGTGGTCCAACTTCTTCGACTCAATCAGTGGCTTGTCGGCCAATGCATCGGGCGCCGCAGACCGGCGCAATGTGCTGGACAGTGCCAATACGTTGGTTACGCGCTTCAAACAACTCACCAACAACCTCGACTCACTGAACAGCGAGGTCAACAACGGCTTGCTGTCAGCGGCGACTGAGGTCAATCGATTAGCGAGCGAGATCGCCCAGCTCAACGCCGCTGTTGGCAGCAACGCTGCGGCGGCCGCCCCGGATTTGCTGGATCGTCGCGATCAGCTGGTTTCGCAGTTGGTGGGCTTCACCGGTGGCACGGCGGTGATCCAGGACGGCGGTGTCATGAACGTCTACTCGGCTGGCGGCCACGCCCTTGTAGTCGGCAACAATGCATCGCAGGTCACTACCGCGGTCGATCCCTATCGTCCAGAGCGCCTGCAGTTGGCGATCAAAACCCAGAGCATGACCGTGACCATGGACAGCAAAGCCATGGGTGGCCAGATTGGTGGCCTGCTGGAAGTGCGCGATTCCGTGCTGACACCGGCTCAGGCCGAGCTCGGTCGCATTGCTGTCGGCATGGCCCAGACGTTCAACCAGGCCCATCGCGAAGGCATGGACCTGTACGGCGACATGGGCACCGATTTTTTCAATCTCGCCCCCCCCCAGATCAGCGGACACAGCAGCAACGCTGGCAACGCCACGCTGACCGCAAGCTATGGCGATCTATCCGCGTTGGATGGCCAGAACCTGCTGCTCAAGTTCAATGGCACCAATTGGGAAGCCAATCGCGCCGACACCGGTGCAGGTGTGCCGATGACGGGCACCGGCACCGCAGCGGACCCGTTCGTGGTCAATGGCGTGCAGTTAGTGGTCAGCGGCACACCTTCAGCCAACGACCGCTATCTGCTGCAGCCAACGGCCGCTGCCACCAACGGCTTGTCGGTTGCCATCACTGACCCTTCGCGTGTTGCCGCAGCCAACCCGATCAGGGGCTCCGGCAACCTGTCCAATTCCGGCAGCGGTGTATTGGGCAAGCTCGACGTACTCGACGCTGCCAACCCTGCGCTGCTCAACCCGGCCAGTATTCAGTTCACCAGCGCCAATCAGTACACCATCGATGGCACGGGGCCGTTCCCGTACACACCCGGCCAGACCATCAGCGCCAATGGCTGGAGTGTGGTGCTGGACGGCAAGCCAGCCACCGGCGACAGCTTCAACATCGGCAAGACCGCAGCCGGCTCCAGCGACAACGGCAATGCCTCGCAACTTGCCGGCGTAGAAGACATGAAAGCCTTCAGCGGTGGCACCGTGACGCTCAACGGCGCGCTGGGGGGGCTGACCACCCAGGTGGGCTCGGCCGCCCGTGCGGCGGACTATTCGCTGCAAGCCCAGCAGGTCATCCATGCCAATGCTCAAGCCAGCCGCGATACGGTGTCTGGCGTCAACCTCGATGAAGAGGCCGCAGATATGCTCAGGCTGCAGCAAGCCTACCAGGCCGCGTCACAGTTGATTTCGACGGCGGACACGATGTTCCAGACAATCCTGCGCGCGGTGGGCTGAGATGAACAACCGTATTTCCAGCAACATGGTCTACGACCAGTCAGTCTTCCTGATGCTCTCCAAACAGCGCAAGCTGGCCCATTTGGAACAACAGTTGGCTACCGGCAAGAAAATCATCACCGCCAAAGACGACCCGGTCGCCTCCGGCACCGCGGTTGGCCTGGACCGAAGCCTGGCCGCGCTGGAGCAGATGAAGCTCAACGGCAGTACCGTGCAGAACCGGCTGGGCCTGCAGGAAAACACCTTGGCGCAGGTCAACGACATGATGGGGCGGGTAACCGAACTCACCATCTACGCCAACAATCCCGGGCTAGCCGCCGCTGACAAGAAGACATTGGTCGCCGAAATCAGCTCCATCCGCGATGGTTTGTTGGCGCTGGCCAACGCCACCGACGGCACCGGGCGCTATGTCTTTGGCGGCACCCAGGATGGCAGCCCACCTTTCAGCATGGTCAATGGCAACGTGGTCTACAGCGGCGACCAGACCCAGCGGCAGGTAGAGGTTGCGCCTGACACCTACGCCAAGGACGCGCTGCCCGGCAGCGAGGTGTTCCTGCGGATACCCACGGGCGATGGCGCAGTGGATGCCGCGGCAAACGCCGGCAATACCGGCACAGCAGTACTGACCAACGTAGGCCGTGATGGCAGTGGCGGTTGGGACGGCACCGCGTTCAGCGTCCGCTTTACAGCTACCGACCAGTACGAAGTACTTGATGCGGGGGGTAATGTCACCGCTACCGGCACCACGTCCAGTGGTGAGGATATTGTGGTCAACGGCGTGCGTCTGCACATCGACGGCAACGCCGCAGCCGGCGACAGCTTCAACGTGCAACCTGCCACCAGCCGCGACATCTTCGCCACACTGGATGGTTTGATAAACACGCTGAACAGCGACACCGGCACGCCTGCGCAGATGGCGGCACAGCAGAACCTGCTGCAAGGCGCGCTGCGGGATGTCGCCCGTGCCTCGGAACGCATGATCGACGCCCGCGCCTCCGGCGGTGCCCAGCTCAAGACCCTGGACGATGCATCAGCGATGCGCGAAGCCAATAACGTGACGATCAAAGGCACGCTCTCGCAACTGCGCGACCTCGACTACGCCGCCGCCATCAGCGAATACCAACTTGAAAGCACCGCCTTGCAGGCGGCACAGACCATCTTCATGCAGATGCAGCAGATGTCGCTGTTCAGCCGCCTGGGCTGACCCCAGCCGCCAAACCACACCGTGTTCACCAAAGGCCGCGACGCCACAGCATCGCGGCCTTTCTGCGTTTTGGCTCAAGTACCGTTCTTCCATGCCGCTAAGCGCACCCGCCTGAGCAGATCCGCCACCCCGCAGATACCCAGGCGGCTGGGCGCAGCGCCCCGCATCCAGCCTTTCGTCTTCGCTTTTCCGGTGGGTTTGGCAATGGCGTCAGCGCACCGCGTGGAAGCAAACGAAATTCCCTTCTAAAGGTTGTTGACAGCGCGCCGTTATTCCTTTTGCACCAGCGATATGCACGACCGAAAAAACAAAACAACGGCGGCACTTCGCTTCACCAACGGGATTCCATAAGGGAGACGACCCATGGCACAAGTAATCAACACCAACACGATGTCACTCAACGCTCAGCGCAACCTGAGCAGCAGCGGCAGCTCTCTGGCCACCACCATCCAGCGCCTGTCCTCAGGCTTGCGCATCAACAGCGCCAAGGACGACGCGGCTGGTCTGGCCATCAGCGAGCGCTTCACCACCCAGATCCGCGGCCTCGATGTCGCCATCCGCAATGCCAACGACGGCATTTCGCTGGCCCAGGTCGCCGAGGGCGCGCTGAGTGAAGTCGGCAACAACCTGCAGCGCATCCGCGAGCTGGCCGTACAGGCCTCCAACGCCACCAATTCGGCGACCGACCGCAAGGCTCTGCAAGCAGAAGTGACCCAGCTGGTCAGCGAAATCGACCGCGTCGCCAAGCAGGCCGACTTCAACGGCACCAAGCTGCTGGACGGCAGCTTCACCAGCCAGTTGTTCCAGGTCGGTGCCAACGCCGGCCAGTCCATCGCCATCGACAGCGTGGTCAATGCCAAGGCTGATTCGCTGGGCAACAGCAAGTTCGCGGCAGCCAGCACCGGCGGCACCCTCCCCGCGATTGCTGCCCCGACCACGGTCGCCGGGCTGACGATCAACGGTGTCACCATCGGCGACATCACTGGCGGCACCACCAATGAGCTGGCCTCCTCGGCCGCCGCACAGATCAACTCCAAGATCGGTGAGGCCGGCGTCTACGCCGAGGTTGTCACCACCACCGGCACCCCGGACACCTACGCACTGAAGCTGACCCCGGTTCAGGCAGACCGCGATCTGGTGATCAGCGCCAGCGCCGCGCTCGGCCTCACCGCTTCCACCGCTGCCGCCCCCACCTCGGTGGCAGCCACCGCCACCTCTACCTACGTCGCGGCCCTGAACGTTTCCGACTATGTGGGCGCGCAGAAGGCGCTGGGCATCGTCGACAAGGCACTGGAGTCGGTCAACAGCGTGCGCGCCGACCTTGGCGCCATCCAGAACCGTTTCACCTCGGTGGTCGCCAACCTGCAGACCTCCTCGGAAAACCTGTCCGCATCGCGCAGCCGCATCCGCGATACCGACTTCGCCAAGGAAACCGCCGAACTCACCCGCACCCAGATCCTGCAGCAGGCCGGTACGGCCATGCTGGCCCAGGCCAACCAGGTTCCACAGAACGTGCTCAGCCTTCTGCAGCGCTGACATGAGTCGCTCCTGAAGCACGTCAGGACCGCCTAACCCACCGTACGTGCAACCGCTCAAGGACCCCTCCTCATGGCACAAGTCATCAACACCAACACGATGTCGTTGAATGCTCAGCGCAACCTGAGCACCAGCGGCAGTTCGTTGGCCACCACCATCCAGCGCCTGTCGTCGGGTTCGCGCATCAACAGCGCCAAGGACGATGCGGCCGGTCTGGCCATCTCCGAGCGCTTCGGTACGCAGATCCGCGGTACCGACGTGGCCATCCGTAACGCCAACGACGGCATCTCGCTGGCGCAGGTCGCCGAAGGTTCGCTGAGCGAAATCGGCAACAACCTGCAGCGCGTGCGTGAACTGGCCGTACAGGCCTCCAACGCCACCAACTCGGCCAGCGACCGCAAGGCCCTGCAGGCTGAAGTGACCCAGCTGGTCAGCGAAATCGATCGCGTCGCCAAGCAGTCCGAGTTCAACGGCACCAAGCTGCTGGACGGCTCGTTCTCCAGCCAGCTGTTCCAGGTCGGCGCCAATGCGGGCCAGGCCATCGCCATCGACAAGGTCGTCGACGCGACCGTCGCCAAGCTGGGTGGTTCGAGCTTCAGTACGGGCAAGCTGGCTGATGCCGGCGGCGCCTTGGCAGCAGACGGCACCCTTACCGGCACCATCAAGGTCGGCACAACCACGGTCAACCTCGACAAGATCGAGCTGAAGAGCGGCGCCAGCGTGATCGACCAGAACAAGGCCGCCGTCACCGCGATCAACTCCAAACTCGGTGAAACCGGTGTATTGGCTGAGCTGGACACCAACAACAAGATCGTTGTGACCCAGGTCAAGGACGGTGTCGCAATGGCTACTGCCGACATCAGCCTGACCATTGGCGGCACGGCCGCATTCGCCCACACCGCGGACGCCGCCACCACCAAAGCCAACGTCAAGGACATCGACGTGTCCACCGTAACCGGTGCGCAGAAGGCTCTGTCGCTGGTTGACAACGCACTTGGCTCGATCAACAACACCCGCGCCGACCTTGGCGCCATCCAGAACCGCTTCACCTCGGTGGTGGCCAACCTGCAGACCTCGACGGAGAACCTGTCGGCGTCGCGCAGCCGCATCAAGGACACCGATTTCGCCAAGGAAACCGCGGAACTGACCCGCACCCAGATCCTGCAGCAGGCCGGTACGGCCATGCTGGCCCAGGCCAACCAGGTGCCGCAGAACGTGCTCAGCCTGCTGCGCTAAGCCGACCTCTAAGCGCCTGCGTCGGTCGTGATCGACGCAGGCGTTGGCTACGCAACCTGCACCACCGCCTAAGGACACAACCATGGCACAAGTAATCAACACCAATACGATGTCGCTCAATGCCCAGCGCAACCTGAGCACCAGCGGCAGCTCGTTGGCCACCACCATCCAGCGCCTGTCATCGGGTTCGCGCATCAACAGCGCCAAGGATGATGCGGCCGGTCTGGCCATCTCCGAGCGCTTCGGTACGCAGATCCGCGGTACCGATGTCGCTATCCGCAACGCCAACGACGGCATCTCGCTGGCCCAGGTCGCCGAAGGTTCGCTAAGCGAAATCGGCAACAACCTGCAGCGCGTGCGTGAACTGGCCGTGCAGGCCTCCAATGCGACCAACTCGGCCAGCGACCGCAAGGCTCTGCAGGCTGAAGTGACCCAGCTGGTCAGCGAAATCGACCGCGTCGCCAAACAGTCCGAGTTCAACGGCACCAAGTTGCTGGATGGCTCGTTCTCCAGTCAGTTGTTCCAGGTTGGCGCCAATGCCGGCCAGGCCATTGCCATTGACAAAGTCGTAAACGCCAAGAGTGATTCATTGGGGTCGACGAGTTTCATGAGCGGCACGATGACGGTGACCGCACCGGCGACGACTCCTGGTGTAGCAGGTCCGCCTGCAACTTCTGGCTACAACGCAGTGTCGATGACTGGCATCCAGATCAACGGCATTGCCATCGACAACGTCGATCTGGTCGCCAGCGGAGCCACCTTCAGCGCTGCAAACCCGGGTGCAGCCGATACCGCTGCCGCCGCTGCCGGCAAGCTGGCCCTGGGTAATGCACTGGCATCAGCTATCAACAAGAAAACGGGCGACACCGGCGTGACCGCAACCGTTGATGCTGCTGGCGATCTGAAGTTTGATTCGTGGAAGGAAGGCACTACTGCCATCAGCCACGCAGGTCTCGCCGCCAATGGCACCGTGACCATGGCAACCGCTGCCACACAGCAGACCGCGAAAAACCTCGATGTCAGCACCTTTGCAGGGGCTCAGCAGGCACTGCAGATCGTCGACAACGCGCTGGGCTCAATTAACAGCACGCGCGCTGACCTTGGTGCCATCCAGAACCGCTTCACCTCGGTGGTGGCCAACCTGCAGACCTCGACGGAGAACCTGTCGGCGTCACGTAGCCGCATCAAGGACACCGATTTCGCAAAGGAAACCGCAGAGCTGACCCGCACGCAGATCCTGCAGCAGGCCGGTACAGCCATGCTGGCCCAGGCCAACCAGGTGCCGCAGAACGTGCTCAGCCTGCTGCGCTAAGCAGACGGCCAATCGCTAGCACCGGCACTGGTCGGGGCTGGCACTGTCAAACAATTTTGCTCTATCGCCTAAGGAAATCACCATGGCACAAGTCATCAACACCAATACGATGTCGTTGAATGCTCAGCGCAACCTGAGCAGCAGCGGCAGTTCGTTGGCTACCACCATCCAGCGCCTGTCGTCGGGTTCGCGCATCAACAGTGCGAAGGACGACGCGGCTGGCCTGGCCATCTCCGAGCGCTTCGGCACCCAGATCCGCGGCACCGATGTTGCCATCCGCAATGCCAATGACGGCATCTCGCTGGCCCAAGTCGCCGAAGGTTCGCTGAATGAAATCGGCAACAACCTGCAGCGCGTGCGTGAACTGGCCGTGCAGGCTTCCAACGCTACCAACTCCACCAGTGACCGCAAGGCCCTGCAGGCCGAAGTGACCCAGCTGGTCAGCGAAATCGACCGCGTCGCCAAGCAGTCCGAGTTCAACGGCACCAAGCTGCTGGACGGCTCGTTCTCCAGCCAGCTGTTCCAGGTCGGTGCCAATGCTGGCCAGGCCATTGCCATCGACAAGGTGGTCAATGCCAAGGCCGACGCGCTGGGCAATGCAGGCTTTGACGTCACCGCGATCACCATCGCTGCTGGTGGTTCTGTGGCTGCCGACAAGGGCAAGACCATCAGCTTTGATGGGCTGAAGATCGGCGGTGGCGGTCTTGCCGCCGCCGTGAGCATCGACAAGGTCGAGATCACCTCGACCGGCGTTGCTGCCGAAGACCAGAAGGCACTTGTGGCAGCGGTTGCTACTGCCGTCAATGCCAAGATCGGCGAGACCGGCGTTTACGCCGAGATCGACGCGACGGCCGGCAAAATCAACCTGACGTCGGTAAAGGAAAGCGTCGACAAGAACGGCAATTTCAGCGCGATGACCGTCACTGCTGGTACCAGCGCTGGTGTTACCGGCTTCAACTCGACTGCTCCCACTGCAACAACCGGTGCTACTGGCAAGTTGCTCAAGGACGTCAACATCGACAGCGTCAAGGGCGCCCAGCAGGCGCTGGAAATTGTCGACAAGGCACTGAGCTCGATCAACAACACCCGCGCCGACCTTGGTGCCATCCAGAACCGCTTCACCTCGGTGGTGGCAAACCTGCAGACCTCGACCGAGAACCTGTCGGCCTCGCGCAGCCGCATCAAGGACACGGATTTCGCCAAGGAAACCGCGGAACTGACCCGCACCCAGATCCTGCAGCAGGCCGGTACGGCCATGCTGGCCCAGGCCAACCAGGTGCCGCAGAACGTGCTCAGCCTGCTGCGTTGATCTGCTAGTTGCTGCACTCGTTTCATCCCCTCTCCCGCAAACGGGAGAGGGGCTTCTGGAACCGCTTCAAAGGTGCAGGCCATGCCGGCCCCGGGGATTCCCCGAAACGGCCAGGCATCGCCAGCCCCTGTGGCGCTTTCTGTTTCAGCGTTGTGTTTTTAACTGCACGTAACGGACGGCTTCGTCTCCCTCCGATTGTCAGTAGCCTGATCCCTCCCCTGCATTGGGGGAGGGTTTTTTCGTTGGGCCACCGGCAGCCTGCGGCAACTTGCCCGCACCCTGCCCCAGTACCCATGCAACCTGTGTGCCAGAACGCGCCTCGCCGTTGGCACAACTCCTGCATCAAACCAATCCTCAAGATCAGGCGGCGCGAGCCGCTACTTTCGTTGACGATCCGGCAAGCGGCCAGCTGGCGGCCCCGGGAAACCAGGAGATACAACATGGCAGACTTTGGTTACGGCGGCATTGGCTCGGGGCTGGATATTTCCGGCATGGTCAGCCAGTTGGTGGCTGCGGACCGCAAGCCGGCCGACAATGCGCTCAACCTTCAGCAATCCAAAGCCAAGATGCAGCTCTCGGCCATCGGCACGGTCAAGTCAGCGTTTGACACGTTGAAGACGGCACTGGAAGCACTGAAAGCCAACACCGCATTTGACACGCGCACCGTCACCGCCACCAAATCCGGTACGGATGAGATCCTGTCCGCTTCGGTGTCGTTGATCGACAACGTCACCGGCAAGACCGCCGCGGCAAACGGCACGCATGTGGTCAAGGTCGACTCACTGGCCGCCGCCAACAAGTGGATCGCCAACGACGCCATCCCCAAGACGCAGACCTTTGCCGCCGGGACCTTGACGCTCACCGTGGGTGCTGGCGACAAGCAGAAGACGCTGAACATCGAGGTCGAGCAGGACGATACGCTCAGCAGCATCCGCACCAAGATCGACGCAGCCGGCCGCAAGGAAGGCGTGCAGTCCACCTTGATCAGCTCCGGCGACGAACAGTACCTGTCGATATCGCAGGAAAAAACCGGCACGGCCAATGCCATCAAGCTGTCCTATGCCGGTAGCGACCCAGGCCTGACCGCGCTGGTCAACTCAATGACCGAACATACCGCGGCGGCCGACGCCAAGCTGACCATCGACGGCGTCGCTGTTGTCAGCAGCGAGAACACCGTTGCCAATGCGGTACCCGGGCTGACGCTGAACCTCAAGAAGGAAGGCACCAGCACGGTAACCATCAGCACCGACGTGACTGCTGCCACCAAGGTCATGCAGGACTTTGTTACCGCTTATAACGGTGCGCTGGCCGCAATCAACAACTCCACCAAGTACGACATCGAGAACAAGGAGCCCTCCTCGCTCACCGGCGACGCGCAGATGCGCGGCGCAGCCAGTCAGCTGCGTTCGGTGATGGGGGCCTTGCTGAAGGACCTTTCCAGCGCAGGATTGGACCCGAAGACCCTGGGTTTGCAGACACGCGGCTACCCCAACGCAGATGGCAGCCTGGTACTGGACACCACCAAGTTCAGCGCGGCACTGGCCAACCAACCGGAAAAGATCCGCCTGGCCATCACCGGCGACATCGGCGGCGCCAACAAGCTGTTCGGTGTCGTCGATGGCTACGTCAGCACCACCGTTGGCAAAGAAGGTGCCTTCGTATCGCGTACCAAGAGCCTCAACACCAACCTGACCGACATCGACAAGCGTCGCAAGGCGCTGGACACACGCATGGACGGCGTGGCCGAGCGTTACAAGAAGCAGTTCCTAGCTTTGGACACCCTGATGGGCAAGCTCAGCCAAAGCAGTGCGGCATTGCAGCAGCAGCTTTCCCAGCTTTCCAGCTGATCGGCTGGCCCGGTGGGCGTGACGCTCAAGTTTTGCGTCACGCTCACCGATAACAGGTTAGAAACGTCACCGTCGCGCTGCGACGCGCAAACCACCCACGCGGGTGCGCACCAGGAGAATCACTGAATGTACGGTTCCAGCCGTCAATACGCAGAACAGTACCGCCATGTGGGCGTGAGCAGTGCCGTCGCTGAGGCTGACCCCCACAAACTGGTGGCATTGTTGCTGACCGGAGCGCTGGACCGGTTGCGCCTGGCGTCGGCAAGCATCGAGCGTGGTGACCAAGCGCGTAAAGGCAAGGCTATCGGCGAGGTCTGCGCCATTGTCGGGCACCTGAATGGCTCGCTCGATCACCAGGCCGGCGGTGAAATTGCCGGAAATCTTTCAGCGTTGTACGAATATGTGCTGCAGCGGCTGACGGAAGCCAATCTGAACAGCGACAACAGCGCGCTGGATGAAGCGCTGCAGCTGATGACCGAGATCGACAGTGCCTGGAACGCCATTCCGACCGAGCAGCGCAGCGTGCCAAGCGCAAGCGGAGCACGCTGATGGCCAACGCCGCGAACGAGATGCTTGATGCGCTCCAGGCCGACCTCGATGCCCTGAAGAACGCCATCGAGGTCGAAGATCACGACGGCGCCGAGCAGATTGTCGTCGCCCATGATCAGCGCCTGCGCACCTATATCCAGGACAATGGGGTGGCGGGAAGCGCCGCCGCCCTGCAGGCATTGCTGGAACAGCAGCACGCTGTAACCGAACGGATGCGCGACCTGCGCGATCAAGCTGCCATGCACCTGCGCGCCGAGCGTCAATCCACCCGTGCGGCCAGCGCCTATCAACAGGCTGGAACCCTGGCATGAACCCCACCGGCATCGCCCACCCTGCAGAAACCGAGCTGTTCGACGACACACTCAGTTGTGAACTGTCACTGCCAGCGGTGTTCGAGGCCGGCGCCAAGGTCAAGCGCCCGGGCAGCGCTGAAATGCTCCTGCGCAGCATCGCCCTGGTCGAGGATGCCCGCAACGTTGATGACAGCGACGAGCGCAACGACAACAGCCTGCAGCTGCAGCGGTTGGAAGCACGCCTGGATCTGACCCTGGTACTGCTGGGCCGCCTGCTGCAGCGTGAGGCGCCGCCTGTGGCAGCCACGCAGCTGCGCTGGTCTCGGCATGGTCTGCGCCTGCAATGCCAGCAGTTGGGCGGCCTTGTGGCCGGCACGGCGGGCGTCGTCAGCCTGCAACCCGCCGAATGGCTGCCCGACGCGATTGAACTGCCTGTCGTGGTCCTGGCCGAAGCCGATACTGCACAGGGCGCGCAACTGTGGCTGCGCCTGGATACACAGAATGATGCGTTGCTGGCAGCGGTGGAACGTCACTTGTTCCGAGTGCATCGCAAGCAGATTGCTGACATTCGCCGCAACCGGTGAGCCTATTCCCACTTTGTGCTCTGGCGCCCGCCTCGCTGCTCCGCTAAGGTGCAGCCTTCTGTTATGACCCGGTCTCCTGTGCGCGTTCTTATTGTCGACGACCATACCTTGGTTCGCGCTGGGCTCACCCGGCTGCTGCAGACATTTGACGGGATCCAGGTGGTGGCCGAAGCCAGCAATGCTGATCAAGCATTGGAAATGGCGCTGTTTCATGTCCCGGACCTGATCCTGCTGGACCTGTCCCTGCCGGGCCGCTCCGGGCTGGAAGCCTTGACCGATATCCGCCAGCGGCTGCCGCATGCACGTGCGGTGATCATGTCGATGCACGACGACGCTGCGCACGTGCGCGACGCACTGGACCGCGGTGCCGTTGGCTTTCTGGTCAAGGATGCGGCCCCTGCCGAGCTGGAGCTGGCATTGCGCGCCGCCCATGCCGGCCAGGTTTTCCTGAGCCCGCAGATTTCCGCAAAGATGCTGGCGCCGCTGATCGGCAAGGAGCGGACTACCGGCATTGACGCGTTGTCACCACGACAGAAGCAGATCCTGCGACGTCTGGGCACCGGCCAGACCACCAAGGAAATCGCTGCTGACCTTGGTATCAGCGTCAAGACGGTTGAAACCCATCGCGCGCGAATGATGGAATCGCTGGGCTGCCGCCGCGCCAACGACCTGCTTCTGCTGGCGCTGCGCCATGAAAACGACCTTTCTTGACACCAGCACGCCAGTAAAAGCGAAGCTGCGTCACGAAATCGGAAAGCCGTCGCCAGCGCGCCGCAAACAATACAAATCAATGGCTTGCAGAAGCAACGCAGATTTAATGCGCCAATTATTCGACGCCACGTAAGGGAATCACCTACGGCGCGTAGGGTGGATTTTGACAGGTATAGGGCCAACACCTATTACCGCCCTGACATGAAGCACGCAAGATGCGTTCCACAACGCAGCCATCCACTGGCAGCAACGGGGAAACGCATGAAGGCCACACTCTCTGCCCAGCTGGGCCAGCAACTCCATCTCACGCCTGCTCTGCTGCAATCGATCCGCTTGCTGCAGCTCAATGGCATGCAGCTGGAGCTGGAGATCCGCCAGGCCCTGGAGAGCAATCCGCTGCTGGAACTGCAGGAGCAGGCAGAGGACGCACCAGCATCGACCGATGGCGATGTCGCACAGACTGAAACTGCAGCGTTCGATGAACTGCCCGAAAGCAATCTGTGGGATGTGCCCGGCGCCAGCTGGAACGCCGACGACGAGGACCGCATGGCCCGCGTAGCGGCCGGTGAGTCCACCGATCCGCAGCTGCGCATCCTCAACGCGCTCGCCTACGAGTTGAACGACGCCGACCTTGCCGTGGTCAGTTTCTGGCTGGATCACTGCGATGAAGCCGGCTACCTGCAGGCCCCGCTGGCCCAGTTGACCCAGCTGGCCAGCGCCCGCCTGGATCGCAGTAGCGCCGATATCGAAGCCCTGCGTCAGCGCCTGCTGCACGGCGAACCGGCCGGTATGGCGGCAGTCGATCTGCGCGAATGTCTGCTGGCTCAGCTCACTGCCCTGCCCGGCCAGGTCCCGGCCCGCAATCTGGCGCGCCGCTTGCTCGACGCCGACATGCAGCTGCTGGCCAACCACGACTATCTGGCCTTGGCCCGCGCCCTGGATGCCGAAGTAGAGGACGTGCAGGAAGCCTTCCGTCTGGTTCTGTCCTTGCAGCCGCGCCCGGGTGAAACCCTGCTGCCGCAGCAGGAATTGAGCGTGATTCCGGACGTGGTCGCCTGGCACGCCGACGGCCAATGGCGGGTTGCGCTGAATCCGGCAACAACGCCGCGCCTGGCCATCAACAGCAGTTACGAGCGGGTTGTCGCCGACAGCAGCGGTGAATCCGCGCAGCCCCTGCGCGACATGCTGCAGGAAGCGCGCTGGCTGACCCGCGGCCTGTCGATGCGCTACGACACCCTGCTGCGCACCGCACGGGTCATCATCGAGCGCCAAGCTGCCTTCCTGGTGAATGGCGACGAGTGCATGGCGCCGCTGACCTTGAAGGAAGTGGCCGACCTGATCGGCATGCACGAATCCACTGTCTCGCGGATCACCTCCGGCAAGTACCTGCAGACCCCGCGCGGCACCTTTGAACTGAAACACTTCTTCGCCGTGCGCCTGGAAGGTGCCAGTGTCTCCGGGCAGGCCGTCAAGGCCATGGTCAAGCGCCTGATCGATGCCGAACCGGTGGCCCGTCCGCTGGCCGATGAGGCCATTGCCGGCCTGTTGTCGCGCCAGGGAGTGAACATTGCACGCCGGACCGTCGCAAAATACCGCGAACAGCTTGACATCGCCCCGGCCCGCGAACGTCGCCGCCAGAGCAGCAAGCCCCAGCTGGCCCGTGTGGGCTGAGACCAAGGATTCCCATGAACAAGCTCACCGTAGTGCTGGTCGATGACCATGAAGGTTTCATCAACGCCGCCATGCGCCATTTCCGCAAGATCGACTGGCTGGAAGTTGTAGGCAGCGCCGCCAACGGGCTGGAAGCGATCGAGCGCTCCGAAACGCTGCGCCCGCAGGTGGTGCTGATGGATCTGGCGATGCCGGAAATGGGCGGCCTGCAGGCCACGCGCCTGATCAAGACCCAGGACCAACCGCCGTACATCGTGATCGCCAGTCACTTCGATGATGCCGAGCACCGTGAACATGCACTGCGCGCCGGTGCCGACAATTTTGTCAGCAAGCTGTCCTATATCCAGGAAGTTATGCCGATCCTGGAAGGACTCAAGGTACAAGAAGATGAGTGAATCACGCATTCTGGTGATCGACGCCGACGGCATGCGCGCCGAGCGTACCTTGGCCCTGTTGGAGTTCATGGACTTCAACCCGCGCTGGGTCAGCGAAGCGCAGGACATCGACGTCAGCCGTCATCGCAGCAATGACTGGATGGCAGTGGTGGTTGGCGCGCTTGAAGATGCCGACCGTGCAGCCGGCTTTTTCACCTGGCTGGCGGGCACCTCGCTGCCGCCGCCGATCCTGTTGGCCGAAGGCGATCCGCTGGCGTTCTCGCGCCACTACGGCCTGCACGAAGCCAATGTCTGGCCGCTGGAACAGCCGATGCGCCACGCGCAGATGGAAGCGCTGTTGCGCCGCGCCAGCCTGAAGCGACTGGATGCCGAGCACCAGGCGGACAATGCCGGTGACAGCGGCCCGACCGGACACAGCCCAGCTGTTACCGAGCTGCGCCAGCTGATCGAGCAGGTCTCCAACTTCGATACCACCGTGCTGGTGCTGGGCGAGTCCGGTACCGGCAAGGAAGTAGTCTCGCGTGCCATCCACCAGCGTTCGCCGCGCCGCGACGGTCCGTTCATCGCCATCAACTGCGGAGCGATTCCGCCGGATCTGCTGGAAAGCGAACTGTTCGGCCACGAAAAAGGCGCCTTCACCGGCGCGCTGACTGCACGCAAGGGCCGTTTTGAAATGGCCGAAGGCGGCACCCTGCTGCTGGACGAAATCGGCGACATGAGTCTGCCAATGCAGGTCAAGCTGCTGCGCGTGCTGCAGGAGCGCAGCTTCGAGCGCGTTGGCGGCAACCAGACCATCCGCTGCAATGTGCGGGTGATCGCCGCTACCCACCGTGACCTGGAATCGCGCATCGCCGATGGCAAGTTCCGCGAGGATCTGTTCTATCGCCTCAACGTGTTCCCGATCGATGTACCTGCGCTGCGTGAGCGCGCCAGCGATCTTCCGGCGCTGGTGGAAACCATCGCCACCCAGCTTGCCCGTACCGGCCGCGGCGAAGTCCGTTTCGCTCCCGAAGCGCTGCAGGCGCTGGCCAGCTACGCATGGCCTGGCAACGTGCGCGAGCTGACCAATCTGGTCGAACGCCTGGCCGTATTGCATCCCGGCGGCACGGTACGCGTGCAGGATCTGCCCAGTCGCTACCGCGGTGACCAGGCGAATCTGGCTGCAGCAGCAAGCAGCGACGACGAGCGACCGATGCTGCTTGGCAAACTGGCTGCAGCGCCAGCACAAGCTGCCAGCCAGCCCAGCGGCCTGATCAGCAAGGTCAGCGCACCGGAGAACGGCAACCAGCTGCCCAGCGAAGGCATGGACCTGCGTGATCATATGGCCAGCATTGAGCTGACCCTGATCAACGAAGCGTTGGAGCGCACCCAGGGCGTGGTTGCCCATGCTGCCCAATTGCTCGGCCTGCGCCGCACCACCTTGGTCGAGAAACTGCGCAAATACGGTATCGAGCGTGACTCGGTCGAGGCCAGCAACTAATAGCGGTTCACAGCGCGGGCAAGCCCAGCACACCCGTGATGCTGTTCACTCAAGCATTTGCGGAAGCCCGAATCCGATGCCAGACCTCTGGCATCGGATTTTTTTTGGAACGGCGCTGGGTAACGCTGATACTCCGGAGTGAACTGTCCGGAGCCCGGGTAAGCACAGCCCCAGCTGTTGGCGGAGAGCCCGAACGACCGCTGGATCCCGCCGCGTTTGGCAGGCTACGGCCCAGAAGCATCGCCGCAATCAGCTACTCCCACGGCGACCGCCGATTATCCGGCGACCTTCTTCGTTTGCACCAAGTCAGACCCTGGAGTCGGCGCCGTCCGTATCGCGACCGCGACGGAAATCCGACGTATTCACCAACATCAAGGCCTTCACGGTTCCGGCACGCAACTTGCAGCTGTCCCAGCAGCTCCCCCACACGTTGCCCGGAACCCCGCACGATGTCCCACTCCATCACTTCTGTTCTCTCCCAGATCCGCACGCTGCAGAACCAGGTCGGGCAAACCGCGCCCATCGGCGATGTGCCGCGCAGCAACGCGATCCAGGGGCTGGCCGAAGGCGACGCTGTTGCCGCTCCTTCGTTCAGCCAGGCCTTGCAGGGCGCCATCCAGGGCGTCAACGAGGCCCAGCAGAAGTCCGGGCAGCTGGCAGCTGCCTTCGAGCGCGGCGATGCCAATGCCGACCTGGCCAAGGTCATGGTCGCCTCCCAACAGTCCTCGCTGGCGTTCCGCGCCACCGTGGAAGTCCGTAACCGTCTCGTCCAGGCCTACCAGGACGTGATGAACATGCCGCTGTAAGGATCCGCACGCATGGCACTCGCGCTGTCCAGAGAATCACTGAATCCGGAACGGGCTGGCGCCTGGTTCGATCGTCTGCAGAGCCTGCAGATCACCCGTCGCCTGGGCTTGATGGCGATGATCACGGTTGCGGTGGCAGCCGGTTTATTCGTGTTCTTCTGGGCGCAGAAGCCGCAGATGATGCCGCTGTATACAGGGCTGGACCAGAAGGCGACTGCCGAGGCCACCGACCTGTTGCGCTCGGCGCAGATTCCGTTTGAGCTGGACGCCACTACCGGTGCGATCAGCGTGCCGGAAAAAAACGTGCACGATGCGCGCCTGAAGCTGGCCGGTTCCGGCCTGACCGAAAGCGGTCGGCTCGGCTTTGAAATGATGGAACGCGATCCCGGATTCGGCGTCAGCCAGTTCGTCGAAACTGCGCGCTACCAGCATGCGCTGGAGACCGAGCTGGTGCGCACGATCAGCAGCCTGCGCCCGGTCCGTGATGCGCGCGTGCACCTGGCCATTCCCAAGCCCAGCGCCTTCACCCGCCAGCGCGATGTCGCCAGCGCCTCGGTGGTACTGGAACTGCGCGGTGGCCAGCAGTTGGAACGCAACCAAGTGGACGCCATCGTGCACATGGTCGCTTCCAGCATTCCCGATCTGGCACCGGAACGCGTGACCGTGGTCGACCAGAGCGGGCGCATGCTCACCATCGCCGATCCCAACAGCGAAGCCGCGCTCAACGCCGCCCAGTTCGATCAGGTACGCCGTCTGGAAGGCTCCTACAACCAGCGCATCCGCGAGCTGCTGGAGCCGATGACCGGCGCTGGCCGGGTCAATCCGGAAGTCAGCGTGGACATGGATTTCTCGGTTACCGAGGAAGCCCGCGAGCTGTACAACGGCGAGCCGCAGAAGGTCCGTAGCGAGCAGATCAGCGAGAACACCAGCGCCACCGCCGGCCCGCAGGGCATTCCGGGCGCGACCAGCAACACCCCACCGGGCGCCGCTGCTGCACCACCGGCCACTGCGGCGACGCCGACCGAAACCTCCAAGAACGCCACCCGCAACTACGAGCTGGACCGCACCCTGCAGCACACGCGCCAGCCGCCGGGCCGGGTCAATCGCGTCTCGGTCGCCGTACTGGTCGATCACGTACCGCGCGCCGGCAGCAACGGAAAACTGGCCGATCAGCCGCTCAGCGCCGCTGAACTGACCCGGGTTGAAGCACTGGTGAAGCAAGCCGTCGGCTTCAATGCAGAACGCGGCGACACGGTGTCGGTAATGAACGCACCGTTCGTGCGTGAATCCGTGCCGGTCGAAGCCCCCAAGTGGTGGGAGAACCCGCAGGTGCGTGACGCACTGCGTCTGGTGCTTGGCGCCATCGTGGTACTGGCCCTGCTGCTCGGCGTGCTGCGCCCGGCCCTGCGTCAGATCACCAGCCCCCCCAAGGCCTTGTCGGGTCCGGAAGATCCGCTCAGCGCCGACGTCCAGGTACTGGATGACGGCACCGAGATGCCAGCGCTTGCCGCCGACCGCCTGCACCTTGATGGCAAGCCAGCACTGGCATTGCCGGTAGACGCTTACGAAGAACGCCTGCGCATGGCCCGCGAAGCAGTGAAGACCGACTCCAAGCGGGTTGCCCAGGTAGTGAAGGGATGGGTGTCAAATGACTGATGCAATGCCGATGACCGGCGTGCAACGTGCCGCCGTACTGCTGCTGTCGCTCGGCGAAACCGACGCGGCCGAAGTGCTGCGTCATATGGAACCGAAGGAAGTGCAGAAGATCGGCATCGCCATGGCCACCCTCACCGACGTCACCCGTGAGCAGGTGCAGAAGGTGATGGATGACTTCGGCGCCGAACTGGGCAACAAGACCTCCTTGAGCGTCGGCTCGGACGACTACATCCGCAACATGCTGGTGCAGGCGCTGGGCAATGAGAAGGCCAGCAACCTGATCGACCGCATCCTGCTCGGCCGCAATACCACTGGCCTGGATGCCCTGAAGTGGATGGACCCGCGTGCCGTCGCCGATCTGGTGCGCAACGAGCACCCGCAGATCATCGCCATCGTCATGGCCCATCTGGAAACCGACCAGGCCGCCGAAGCGCTGAAACTGCTGCCCGAGCGTACCCGTGTCGACGTGCTGCTGCGCATCGCCACCCTCGACGGCATTCCGCCGAATGCGTTGAACGAACTCAACGAGATCATGGAGCGCCAGTTTGCAGGCAACCAGAACCTGAAGTCGTCGAACATCGGTGGCGTGCAGTGTGCTGCCAATATCCTCAACTTCATGGACGGTGGCCAGGATCAGGCCATCCTCACCGAGATCGCCCGCATCGATTCGCCGCTGGGCAGCCGCATCCAGGACCTGATGTTCGTCTTCGACGACCTGGTGGATCTGGACGACCGCGAAATGCAGCTGGTATTGCGCGAAGTCAGTGGCGAACGCCTGGGCCTGGCCCTGCGCGGTGCCGACATCAAGGTGCGTGACAAGATCACCCGCAACATGTCGCAGCGCGCCGCCGAGATCCTGCTTGAGGATATGGAGGCGCGTGGCCCGGTGCGCCTGTCCGATGTGGAAGGCGCGCAGCGCGAGATCCTCGCCATCGTCAAACGCATGGGCGATGAAGGCACCATCACCCTCGGCGGCGCCGCGGAGGCCATGCTGTGAACAACGCCGTTCGCTGGCATGCCCCGGATCTCAACGCAGCGACTGGTCAGTCGGTGGCGCCGGCGCTGGACGACATTGATCTGGCGTCGCTGGAAACCATCGTTGCCGAGCCGGCACCGCCGCCGTTGCAACCGCCCACTCTGGAACAGATCCAGGCGATCCGCGATGCCGCGCAGGAAGAAGGCTTCCAGCAGGGCCATGCCGAAGGCTATGCACAGGGACAGGCCGAAGTGCGGCGCTTGACCGCACAGATCGAAGGCATCCTCGACAACTTCAGCCGGCCGCTGGTGCGACTGGAGAATGAAGTGGTTGGCGCACTCGGCGAACTGTCGGTACGCATTGCCGGTGCACTGATCAGCCGTGCTTACGAGGCCGATCCTTCGCTGCTGAAGGATCTGATCGATGAAGCACTGGACACGGTCAGCGGCACCAACCGCGACGTGGAAGTGCGTCTGCACCCTGACGACATCGCAGCGATCAGCAATCTGCTGACACTCCCGGCCGGACAGCGTCTGGTGCCCGATCACAGCCTCAGCCGTGGCGACCTGCGCGTGCACGCCGAGGCCGTGCGCGTTGATGGCACCCTTGATGCGCGCCTGCGTGCCGCCTTGGCAACCGTGCTGCGTCGTGCCGGAGCCACGCAATGACCGCTTCGCCCTCGCCCGCTCCCGCCGACTGGGCTGACGCACGCAATCTGCGTCTGGCCGCACGCCTGGATGGCATCTCGCTGGACGCCGGCGGCGGCCACGGTCTGGTTCGCGAAGGCATTCTTCGTCGTGCCGTCGGCCTCACCCTTGAAGCGGTTGGCTGCGAGGCACCGATGGGCGCCAGCTGCAAGGTAGAGATCATCGACGGCGGCTGGGTCGATGCCGAAGTCGTCGGCTTCTCCGGCGACCGCACCTACCTGATGCCCAGCGCCGAACTGCATGGCCTGCTGCCCAACGCCCGCGTTGTGCCCTCCTACCGCCGTGGCGGTGTAGAGGTGGGCGAAGGCCTGCTCGGCCGTGTCATCGATTCCGATGGCATTCCGCTGGACGGCAAGGGCCCGATCCGCGCCGAAGGCGTGGTCAGCATGGCCGGTGTATCGATCAACCCGCTGGCACGCGAGCCCATCACCCAGCCGCTGGACGTTGGCGTCCGCGCAATCAACTCGCTGCTGCCGATTGGCCGCGGCCAGCGCGTCGGTCTGTTCGCCGGCTCCGGCGTCGGTAAATCGACGCTGCTGGGCATGATGACCCGCTTCACCGCCGCCGATGTGATCGTGGTTGGCCTGATCGGTGAACGTGGTCGCGAAGTACGTGACTTCGTCGAATCCACGCTGGGCGAGGAAGGCCTGCGCCGCGCGGTGGTTGTCGCAAGCCCGGCCGACCGGCCACCACTTGCGCGCCTGCACGGCGCCTACCGCGCCACTGCCATCGCCGAGTGGTTCCGCGACCAGGGCTTGAACGTGCTGCTGCTGATGGATTCGCTGACCCGCTTTGCGCAGGCGCAGCGTGAGATTGGCCTGTCGGTCGGCGAACCGCCGACAACGCGTGGCTATCCGCCTTCGGTATTCGCCAAGCTGCCGGCACTGGTTGAGCGCGCCGGTAATGGCGCCAAAGGCCGTGGCTCGATCACCGCATTCTACACCGTGCTTACCGAAGGCGACGATCCGCAGGACCCGATTGCCGACGCCGCCCGCGCCATCCTCGACGGCCACATCCTGCTGTCTCGACGTGTCGCCGACAGCGGCTTGTACCCGGCCATCGACGTCGAATCCTCGGTCAGCCGCGTAGTCCAGGACATCGCCGACGACGTCTGGCGCGCGCGCATCCGCAAGCTCAAGCAACTGGTATCGGCCTACACCGCCAACCGCGACCTGATCGCCATCGGCGCCTATCAGCGCGGCAACGACCCGCTCACCGACGAAGCATTGGATCGTTGGCCGGAGATCATGGAATTCCTTGGCCAGGACGTGCACAACGCCGCCGACCTGAGCCACAGCCTCAGTGCATTGCACCAACTGGTAGATAGTGAGACGCCCGCATGAGCCCTAGCCGTCGCCTGGACCCGCTGCTGCGCCACGCGCAGGACCGCGAAGATGAAGTCGCCAAAGCCCTGGCCGAGCGCCAGCAAGCCTTGGACCTGCATCAATCGCGCCTGTCCGAATTGCGCCAGTACGCCGATGAGTACGCCAACGCACAGCTGGCCACCACCAGCGCCGCACAGCTGCTCAATCGCCGCGCCTTCCTTGACCGGCTCGACAACGCGGTGGAAGCGCAGAGCAAGACCGTGGACAGCAACCAGGAACGCGTTGATGCTGAGCGTGCCCGGCTGCTGCTGGCCAGCCGCGACAAAGCGGTGCTGGAACAGCTGGCTGCCAGCTACCGCGCCCAGGAAAAGCAGGTCGCCGATCGCCGTGATCAGCGCGAGATGGACGATATCGGTGCTCGCCGTGCGCGTTTGAAAAAAGCCGAGAGCGAAGGAGAAGGCCAGTGAACGTGCTTTCTTCCGGGCTCTCCAGCGCCGGCAGCGTCGACAACACTCCCGCACGCAGTAGCAACACCGACAAAGCCAGCGACAACGGCTTCGACGCAATGCTCAACAGCAAGCCAGCAGCGCAAAAGCCTGCCGCCAGCAAGCCATCCAGCAATGATGCCAAGCCCAGCAACGAAGCACGTGGCGACGACAGTGCCGCCGAGGCTGGCACCGAGCAAACTACCGCTACTGACAACAGCGCCAACGACCACGACAAGCCCGACACGCAAGCAACGGCCGACGATGCGCCTTGGCCGCCCTTCGGCCTGTCGGCAATGGTCGCGCCGGCTACGGAGCCGCCACCGCAATTGCCAGCAGCCATGCCCGCCGCCAATCAGCCTGCGCAGGCGACAACGACAACGCCGGGGCTGCCAGTTGCTCCAGCTATCGCCGCTGCCAATCCGCAGGGCGCGCTCAAGGCCGATGACGTCGCTGCAGAGTTGACGCTGCCAATGACCGCGGCGGCGGCAAACGACGATGCGAGCGATCTCAACCTCGACGTTGATACGCCAGCACCAACTACGTTTGCGTCCTTGCTGCACAACCAGGCTTTGCAGGAGGTACGGGGCAGCACAGCAACCAGCAACATCACCGCACCCACCCCGACTCCGGATCTGAACGCCGGCGACTTTGACGAGGCCATCGGCGCCCGCGTCGGCTGGCTTGCAGAGCAGAAGATCGGCCACGCGCATATCCGCATCAACCCCGACAATATGGGTGAGATCGATGTAAAGCTGCAGCTGGACGGCGACCGCGTCCACGCCAGCTTCAGCAGCGCCCACGCCGACGTCCGCCACGCCCTTGAAAGCAGCCTGCCTCGCCTGCGCGAAATGCTTGGCGAACAAGGCCTGCAGTTGAGCCACGCCGATGTAGGCCAGCAATCCATGTCGCAGCAGCAGAACGACAAGGGTGAGGCTGGTAGCGGTTTGGCGGGTGGAGGCCCGCAGGAAGGCAGCGAGCTGCCAACCACCACCAGCCACGACCTGCGTATGCGGGGGTTGTTGGATGCGTATGCCTGAGAGAAGTGACTTGTGGGAGCGGTGTAAACCGCGAAGCTGATGACCTGAAACACCCCCTGCTTCGCAGCTGACGCAGCTCCCACAAGGACGACTACTTTTGTGGGAGCGGTGTAAACCGCGAAGCTGACGATCCATCCGCCCATCTGCAAACGATCACTGTGCTGACAGCACTTGGGAAGCCGCAGCGCCATCCTGCGTTGATGGCGCTTCCAGCAATCAACCCAAAGCCGGGCTCCAAAATTCTTCGCAAAGGCAGAATTTCCGAACCCGGCCACGTATATCTGATCACCTTCACAACGCTAGCTCGCCAGCCACTTTTTCCGGACTTCCAACTGGCCTCGCGCATAGCTGAAGCCCTGTATCACCCTCTACTCTGGCGTGATGCACGGTTGCTTGCCTGGGTATTGATGCCAGACCACTGGCATGGCCTGGTACAGCTTGGGGACTCCAACGGTCTCAGCTCATTGGTTCGCAGTATCAAATCGAATACGGCACGCAGCTTGCCGGAATCAATGAGCCGCCCCGTTTGGGCGCCGGGATTTCACGACAGGGCCGTCCGCAAGGATCAGGATCTGAAGGCGACCGCCCGCTACATCATCATGAACCCGGTTAGAGCCGGGCTGGTTAGCTCGCCGCGCTTCTACCCATATTGGAATGCGATATGGATATGACCCCTCAGCTTTTGTGGGAGCGGTGTAAACCGCGAAGCTGGTGAGTTGTCAGATGGTCAGCTTCGCGGTTTACACCGCTCCCACAAAACCCTATAGCCGAGTCAAATTCCCGCCACCGGCCCATTCACCTCCTCCGGCACAGCCCTTGCATCTGACTGGGCAGCAATCCTGAGGAGCTCCACGTGGCCGTTGCCGCTGATAAAAACCGCAAAGCTGAACCCACCAAGGAAGCGGCAAGCAAACCGAAGCGCTCGTTGTTGGTTCCCGCCCTGATCGCCGTGTTCGCTGCTGCCGCAGCCGGCGGCGGGGTCTGGTACTTCACCCAGGGCAAGGCCCATGCCGAAGCCAGCAAAGACGCCAAGCCCAAGACGCCGGCTCCGGCCCAGTACTTCGCGCTGGACCCGGCCTTCGTGGTCAACCTCAGCGGCCCAGTTGACGGCCCGCGCTACCTGCAGGTCGAAGTGCAGCTGATGACCCGTGATCCGCTGGCGCTGACTGCGTTGCAGACCCATGCACCGGCCATCCGCGCCAAGTTGTTGATGCTGTTCTCGCAGGTCGAGCCGACCCAGATCGCCGACCGCGCGGGCAAGGAAAAGCTGCAGGCCTCGGCGCTGGCCGAAGTGAAGAAGCTGATGAAGGCCGAAACCGGCCAGAACAGTGTCGACGACTTGTTGTTCACCAGCTTTGTGACCCAGTAAGGCGCCACGATGAGCATCAACGACCTGCTGTCCGAAGACGAGATCGATGCCCTGCTGCATGGCGTCGATTCCGGCTCGGTCAATACCGCCGAGCCGGAGGCGGCACCTGGCGAAGCGCGCTCCTACGATTTCGCCAGCCAGGACCGCATCATCCGTGGGCGCATGCCGACCCTGGAAATGGTCAATGAGCGCTTTGCGCGCTTGTGGCGCATCGGTCTGTTCAACCTGATCCGGCGTTCGGCCGAGTTGTCGGTACGTGGTATCGAGTTGATCAAGTTCGGCGATTACCTGCATTCGCTGTATGTGCCGACCAACCTCAACCTGATCCGCTTCAAGCCGCTGCGTGGTACTGGCCTGATCGTGTTCGAGCCGACCCTGGTATTCGCCATCGTCGACAACTTCTTTGGTGGTGACGGGCGCTACCCCACGCGCATCGAAGGCCGCGAGTTCACCGCCACCGAGATGCGCGTTATCCAGTTGCTGCTCAAGCAGACGTTCACCGATCTGCGCGAGGCCTGGGGTCCGGTGATGAACGTTGATTTCGACTACATCAATTCCGAGATCAACCCGCATTTCGCCAACATCGTCAGCCCGCGCGAGTACGTTGTGGTCAGCCGCTTCCACGTCGAGCTCGACAGCGGTGGTGGCGACATCCACATCACCTTGCCGTACTCGATGCTGGAGCCCATCCGCGAACTGCTCGACGCCGGCATCCAGAGCGACCGCAACGACCGCGACGAAAGCTGGGCGGTGATGCTGCGCGAGCAACTGGACACCGCTGAAGTCGAACTGTCCAGCGTGCTGGCCAAGCGTCGCATGAGCCTGCGCGAGCTGACCAAGCTGAAGATCGGCGATGTGCTGCCGATCGATATGCCCAAGCAGGTGCCGTTGTGTGTGGAAGGCATCCCGGTTTTCACCGGCGAGTTTGGCGTATCCAACGAACGCAACGCCATCAAGATCACTGCTACCCATCCTCCGGGAAAGCGCCCGAGCGTCCCCGTGATTCAGGAAAACACCCATGAATGACAATCACTCCCCCGAGACTGAAAACGCCGCAACGCCGGCACAGTTCACCAACCTGCAGGCCGACAACGGCGTAAGCACCGATCTGGATCTGGACGTCATCCTCGACGTACCGGTGACCTTGTCGCTGGAAGTAGGCCGCGCTCGCCTGCCGATCCGCAACCTGCTGCAGCTCAACCAGGGCTCAGTGGTGGAGTTGGAGCGCGGTGCCGGTGAATCGTTGGACGTGTTCGTCAACGGCACCTTGATCGCCCACGGTGAAGTCGTCGTCATCAATGATCGCTTCGGTGTGCGCCTGACCGACGTGGTCAGCCCCAGCGAGCGCATCCGGAGACTGCGTTGATCGCATTGCTCGCCTATGCCGCACCGGCTGCCAAGGCGGCGACGCCGGTCGGCCAGCATGCAGCCAGTGCGCCCGGCCTGTTCGGCGCGTTCTTCACCTTGCTGCTGGTGCTGGGCCTGATCATTGGCCTGGGCTGGCTGCTCAAGCGTATGCCCGGCGGCGCGTTCCGCCCGGCCGAAGGCCTGAAGGTGGTCGCCAGCATCAACGTCGGCGCCAAGGAGCGCGTGGTGGTGGTCGACGTCAACGGCCAGCAGTTGCTGCTGGGCATTACTGCTGGCGGCATCAGCACCTTGCACCAGTTGCCCGAGCCTTTGCCGCAGACGCCTGCGCCGGCCATGCCCAACCTCAAACAACTACCGAATTTCGCCCAGCTGCTGGCACAGAAGCTGCGCAAGGACTCCTGAACATGTCGGGCCAAGGTTTCAACTCTCGCGGTTTCAACTCACGTACGCTCTGGCAGCTGCTGATCGTACTGGCGATGCTGGCATTGCCACTGTTCGCCTGGGCCGCACCCGGCCCGCAGGTACCAGCGCTGCCGGACGTCAATGTCGGCAAGATCGGCGGCGCGCCGGTCAGCCTGCCGTTGCAGACCTTGTTGTTGATGACGGCAATCACCTTGCTGCCGTCGATGCTGCTGGTGCTCACGGCTTTCACCCGCATCATCATCGTGCTCGGCCTGCTGCGCCAAGCACTTGGCACCGGCCAGACCCCGTCCAACCAGGTCCTGCTTGGTCTGGCTCTGTTCCTGACCGCAATGATCATGATGCCGGTGTGGGACAAGTCGTGGTCCACCGGCATGGCACCCTACCTCGACGGCAAGATCGACTTCCAGACTGCCTGGCAACTGACCACCGCCCCGCTGCGTGCCTTCATGCTGGCGCAGGTCCGCGAGACCGACCTGATGACCTTTGCCGGCCTGGCTGGGCAAGGTCCCTACGCCAGCCCGGATGCGATCCCGTTCCCGGTATTGGTTGCCTCCTTCGTCACCAGCGAGCTGAAGACTGCGTTCGAAATCGGCTTCCTGATCTTCATCCCGTTCGTCATCATCGATCTGGTCGTGTCCAGCGTGCTGATGTCGATGGGCATGATGATGCTGTCGCCGATGCTGGTCTCGGCACCGTTCAAGATACTGCTGTTCGTGCTGGTGGACGGCTGGGTATTGGTGGTTGGCACCTTGGCGGCCAGCTTCAACGCAGTGTAGTTGCGCGCCAGTATTCCGGCACGCCTTCGCGACGCGACTTTCCGCTGGCCATCAATGGAAGTCGCGACTGCGCACGTCCAGGCTGCCCAATAGCGGCGACAGATCATCCAGACGGCGTGCGATCAGATGACGCACGCCGTTCTCGGCTTCCAGCCGACCGCTGACCTGCAGCAGCCGCGATTCCAGAAACACCTGCCGCTGGCGCTCGGCCAGCTGCCGCCAGACCACAACGTTGATCTGGCCGAACTCATCTTCCAAGGTGATGAAGGTGACGCCGCTGGCGGTTGCTGGCCGCTGCCGCCCGCGCACCAGCCCGGCCACCAGCACATTGCCGGTACTGCGCATGCTTTCCAGATCCTTGGAACTGCGGCAGCGACGCGCACTGAGCTGTCGCCGCAGTCGCGCCAGCGGGTGCAGCTCCAAGGTAGTCCCGAGCAAGGCGTAATCGGCATTCAGATCCTCACCAGCGGTGGGCATCGGCAAGGCGACATCGGCTTCAGCCGTCGCCGGCTGATCGTCAAACAGCGGCCGCTGATCTTCAACACCGGCGATAGCCCAACGCGCCCGATGCCGGTTACCCGCCATGCCACGCAAAGCGCCAGCATCGGCCAGCAAGGCACGTGCGCGTGCATCCAGATCAGCCCGTCGGCACAGGTCCGCAATATCGGTGAACGAGGCCTGTGCCCTCGCCTGCTCGATCCGCAGCGCGTCCTCTGCGTTGAAGCCACGCACCAGGCAAAAGCCCAAACGGATCGCCAGCCGCTCACCGTCTTGCTCCCGCTCCAACGAACAGTCCCAGCCGCTGTAGCGCACATCCAGCGGTCGCGTCGCCACGCCGTGCCGGCGCACATCCTGCAGCAACTGATCCGGACTGTAGAAACCCATCGGTTGGCTGTTGAGCAACGCGCAGGTGAACTCGGCTGGATGGTGGCATTTCAACCAGCTGCTGGCATAGGCGATCAGCGCAAAACTCGCCGCATGGCTTTCCGGAAAACCATAGCTGCCGAAGCCCTTGATCTGCTCGAAAATGCGCTCGGCGAACTCAAGCGGATAGCCGCGTTCAAGCATGCCTTCAGTAAGTTTCAGCCGATGCGGCTCCAGCCCACCGTGGCGCTTCCAGGCCGCCATCGAACGACGCAGACCATCGGCTTCGCTAGCGTTGTAGCCAGCCGCCACCATCGCGATCTGCATCACCTGTTCCTGGAACAGCGGCACCCCCAGGGTGCGCTTAAGCACTTCCTTCAAGGCTTCAGAGGGGTAGTTGATCAACTCCTCACCGGTACGGCGGCGCAGATAGGGATGCACCATGTCGCCCTGGATGGGACCAGGGCGAACGATGGCCACTTCCACCACCAGATCGTAGAAAGTCTGCGGCCGTAAACGCGGCAGCATCGCCATCTGCGCGCGCGATTCGATCTGGAACACACCAACGGTATCGGCGCGGCTGATCATCGCGTAGGTAGGCTTGTCTTCCTGCGGAATCGTCGCCAAGGTGAAATGCAACCCGCGATAACGCTGGATCAGATCGAAGCAGCGACGCACCGCGGTGAGCATGCCCAAAGCCAATACATCGACCTTCATCAGCCCCAACGCTTCCAGATCATCCTTGTCCCATTGGATTACCGTGCGCGCTTCCATCGCCGCATTCTCAACCGGCACCATGCTGTGCAGGGCACGCTCGGAAATGACGAAGCCACCCGGATGTTGGGACAGGTAATGCGGGAAATCGATCAGCTCGTTGGCCAGTATCAGGATGCGCCGCAGCAGCGGGCTGTCCGGATCAAAACCGTGCTCACGCAGACGTTCCTCTTCGGGCACGCTGTCCGACCACTGGCCAATGCTGGAGGTCAGCTGTGTGATCACATCACCGGGCATGCCGAGCACGCGCGCCACATCACGCAATGCACCGCGCCCGCCGTATTGCGTGGCGACCGCCGCCAAGGCAGCGCGCTCACGGCCATAGCGTGAAAACACGTACTGGATGACTTCCTCGCGCCGCTCATGCTCGAAATCCACGTCGATATCCGGCGGCTCATCGCGGTCATCCGAGATGAAACGCTCAAACAAAAGATGGCTATGCGAAGGGTCCAGCTCGGTGATACCCAGCACGAAGCACACCACCGAATTGGCGGCAGATCCGCGTCCCTGGCAAAGAATGCCGATGCTGCGCGCATAGGCCACCAGGTCATGCACGGTGAGGAAGTACGAGGCGTACTTTTTCTTGGCGATCAGGCCCAGTTCCTTTTCGATCAAGGCCTGCGCCTGCAGCGGGGTTCCATCCGGCCAACGCTTGCCTGCACCACGCGTCACCAGCTCCGCCAACCAGCACTGCGCGGTGTAACCGGCGGGTACTACCTCGCTGGGATATAGATAGTTGACGGCTTCTTTCAGGTCGAACCCAGCACAGCGTTTGGCAATGTACAGCGTCTGCTGTAATAACTCGGCTGGATAGATCGCCTGCAAGGCCTGTAGCGGACGCAGGTGCCGCTCACCATTGGCGAACAATCGCTGCCCGGCCTCGGCAACGGTGACGCGGTGGCGGATGGCCGTCATCACATCCTGCAATGCCCGGCGACCACGCGCGTGCATATGTACATCGCCAGCGGCCACCAATGGCAGCTGCAGCTGTGCGCCCAGCACCTGCAGCTGCTGCAGACGCGCGTCATCATCGGCACCGTGATGCAACTCCACCGCAATCCAGCAGCGCTGCGGAAACCATTCCCGCAACTGCATGCCCTCGGCAGGTTCCAGCTGTGTCGCCGGCAACCACAGCGCCAACAAGCCGCTGCGGTCAACCGCCGCCAGATCTTCGGCCAGCAGCCGGTATTCGCCCTTCTCCGCACGCCGCCGTGCCTGCGTTATCAGCCAACACAGGGTTTGATAGCCCGCGGCGTTTTCCACCAGCAGCACCAGCTTTGGCCCGTTCTCCAGCTGGATTTCGCTGCCGACAATCAGCTGCAACCCGATTTCCTTGGACGCACGCCAAGCGCGCACGATACCGGCCAGCGTGCATTCGTCGGTGATCGCCAGTGCCTGGTAGCCATGCGCTTTTGCCCGCGCGAACAATTCATCCGCAGTCGATGCGCCGCGCTGGAAACTGAAAGCGGACAGGCAATGCAGTTCGGCATAAGCGGCATTCATGCGAACCAGCCCTGCAGCATGAAGCCACCCTCGCCGCCGACCTCACGCCAGGCCCAGGCCTGCTGGCCGAAGCGAGTGCTGACCCGGTAGTAATCACGGCGTACATCATCACCATCCCACCAGCCACTCTCGATCCGCTCGGGTGCCGACAGCAGTTCCGGGCTTGCTCCCGGCCAAGGCTGCGGCGTGCGCAGCAGCCAACCAGGGCGTACCGGCGACTGCAGGCTATCGGCGGCACCAGTTGAAGCAGCAGCGGGGGCAACCTCACCGCGCCAGGCATATTCGGGTCTATGGTCGGCATGCACGCGCAGGCCGTGCACCGATTGATCGCCCAGGCGCGCGCGCAGACGTTCGCGCAGCTGTTCCCACGGCATGCTCTGCTGCGGGCGGGTATCAAACAGCTCGCGATGCTCCGGCACAAACGCCGGCAACTGATCGGCGCGCAGACCAAACTGGCGTACCGGTGCCGGAATCTTGGCCTGCTCCAGACGACTGCGGGCGATCTCGAACAACAAACTGGCATCACGCTCGGCCGCAAGCAGGCCGATTTCCAAGGTGGTAGCCGGCCGGTCCTCGTGCTCCAGCAGCAGCGTAAAACGCTGCACACTGCCATCGCGGCCAGCAAGAAACGCGGCAAGATCCGAGGTCAAACGCCGCAACGGGAACAGCAAGGCCTGCGAGGACTCTACTTCGTAACCCAGCTCGATGCGCAGCTCGAACACATCCGGCGGCTGATACGGCTGCAATACAAAGGCCCGCTCGCCAAGCAAGGCATCCAGCTGTCGCAGCACATCGGGCGCAAAGCGCCGATTGATGCTTGCCCGTGGCAGTCCCTGCAATTGTTTGACGGTGCGGATGCCCATGCGCGCGAATGCCGCCGAGGCGCTGGCACCAAAGCCTGCCCGCGCCACCGGCAGTTGTCCGAGCAATGCGGCCAAACCGGCCTCATCCACACTCAAACCATCGCGCGCATTGGCCAGTGCGCGTGCAGCCACCGGATTGGGCGCCAATGCGATGCGGTGACGGAAGCCCAGCGCGTCCAATTCCTGCCGCAGACGTGCCTCGAACTTCGGCCACGGCCCGAACAGCGCCAAGCTGTGCTCGATTTCAATGATCAGTGCCTGCGCATACTGCAGGCTTACCTGCGAGCTGAACTGATAGGCCCAGGCCGCCAGAAACTGGTGCCAATGCAGCTGCGCATCGGGCTCATACGGGTGTATCTCAAAACCGGTGGCCAGCGCCTGCGCGGTCACCAGCGATTGCCCCGCCTTCAAGCCCAAAGCCGCCGCTGCAGGATTGACCGCATGCAGCACCCTCCGTTGGCTGGGCCCACTGATCAATACCCGCGCCGCTTCCGGCTCGGCACAGGCGCGCAACACGCCGTCCATGGCCAGATGCGGCAATAGAATGCAGGCCCAGCGCATCGCTTACTGTCCCCGGGCAAAGGGCAATGGGCGCGTTGGCACCATGCCACCGCGACACTTCAATACCCGCAGCTGCGCCGGCTGCGCATCGATGGCGATGCGCAAGGCAGCTGGCGAAGGATTCTTCGCCGCCTGCAACGGGCGGCTGGCAAAACCCAGCGTCTGCCCCGATTCGGCAGCCACCTGCAGCCGTCGCAAGGCCTTGTCCTCGGCCATCTGCGGCCAGCACAGCACAGCACCGCAACTGCCAGAACGCAGGCACTGTTCAGTGGCCCACAGCGCATCACGTTGATCCGTGGCCTGCACCACCTGCAACTGGCGCAGATCGACACCCGCCGCCTGCCAAGCCGGTGCATACGGAATATGCGGCGGCGCCACCAGCACCACGCGCTCACCGGCCTGGGTCAATCGTGCCAATGACGGCCATAGCAGACGCAGCTCACCAACGCCTTCAGCCGGCAACAGGATTTCGCTTAGCGCGGACTCCGGCCAACCACCGGTAGGCAGAACGTCATCCAGTTGCGCATAGCCCGTGGATTGGCGGCTGGGCGGCAACGGCGCAGGCCGACCACGCCAGACCCGGCGTTCGTGCAGCAGACTATCGAGGGCAACAACCGCCCCCATCAGCCGCGCCGCACCAGGCCACAGAACACGCCCTCGATGGCGAAGTCCTGATCGTGTTGCACTTCAATCGGCGCATAAGCCGGGTTGCGTGGCAACAGACGTAGCTGGGTTCCGCTGCGTGAGAGCCGCTTGATGGTCAGCTCGCCATCCAGCCGCGCCACCACCGTCTGCCCGTTGCGCGCATCGCTGCTGCGCCTGACCCCGACCAGATCGCCATCGAAAATACCGTCGTCGATCATTGAATCGCCTTGCACCCGCAACAGGTAATCCGGACGCGCGGCAAACAGGCGTTCATCCAACGCGAGGGTATCGACCAGCTCAGCATCGGCGCCGATCGGCGTGCCCGCCGCGACCCGGCCAAGGATGGGCACCTGCAGCAACTCCGTACGCGGCGCCAGTCCCAGCGGGCGAATCCCACGTGCCTGCCCGGCAGCCACCTCGATCAGGCCCGCCTCGCTCAAGGCCAGTACGTGTTTGCGTGCCGCCCCGCGTGATGCCAGCCCACAGGCGGCGGCAATCTCGGCCAACGAGGGGGCTTGTCCGTGCCCATTCACCTGGTCACGGATGTAGCGAAGGATGGCGGCACGGCGCGGGCTGAGGTCAGTCATGGAGTACATTTGTACTCCATCTACACAAAGCTCGCCAGAGGCTGAGCACCGCTATTCAGGTGAATACGAAAAAGACAACGCCGCTGCTATCTTTTGCAGCATATGGACCCTAAAACCTCCATAAAATCGCATCCGTCCCTGCCCCAGGCATTGCGCAGCGTGCCGCTGCGCACCATTGCTCCGGTCACCACGCTGGCCTTGCTGTTCTTCTCGATCTGGCTGTGGTTTGACGGGCAGCGCCTTGCCGCCGCAGCCAGCTGCCTGTTGTCAGCAATGGCCTTGCTGGCCAGCGTATGGATCCATCAGCGCAAGCCCCGCCTGGAGCTGGGCGGCGTGTTGCTGTGCTTGGGCACGGTGGGCGGCAGCCTGCTCTCCGCCTGGCAACTTGGTAGCGACGCATTGCCGTGGGCCTACCTGACCTTGATGTCCAATTTCTTCATCGTCCGCAACCAGATCGCCACCCCGCTCAATCTGTTGCTGGTTGCCGGCCTGCTGCTGATGCCAAACGTACTGCTCGGCCACCCTGCACACCTGCAGGCACTGACCGTGATCGTGCTGGTGTTCGGCTTTGGCTACCACTTCTCGCGCCGCCTGCAAGGCGACCGCACGCGTCTTGAGATGCTGGCATCACTGGATGCACTGACCGGCGTCCCCAACCGGCGCGCTTTGGAAAAATCATTGCAGGCGCACATCGATGGCGTCCGCGGTGAGCGCTACCGGCAAGGCCTGGTGGTGATAGACATCGACAACTTCAAGGAGGTCAACGACCACTATGGTCATGGTGCCGGTGATACCGCCCTGTCCGACCTGGCTGCGATCCTGCGTTTTGAACTGCGTGCAAACGATCAGGTATTTCGTTTTGGCGGCGAGGAGTTCGTGATTCTTGCCGATACCGGCAGCCATGAAGCGCTGGTCCGGTTTACCGAGCGCCTGCGCAAGGCGGTCTATGAATCACTGCGTGGACCCGGCGGTCGCATTACCATCTCGGTAGGTGCGGCGATGTATGCCGGCGAGCAGCGTTGGCAGGACTGGTTTGCGCGTGCTGATGCCGCGCTATATAGGGCCAAGGGCAAAGGGCGCAACAGCGTGGTGGTTTCGGAGTAGCTTTGGCTTTGGCTTTGGCTTTGGCTTTTGCTCCCTCCCTTACGCCGCAGGCGTAGGGGAGGGTTGGGGAGGGGTAGCTTTCGCTTTCGCTTTCGTTTTTGCTTCCGCAGTGCATGCAGCGCTTTTGCCGCGAGCCAAAGCCAGAGCCCCCTCATCCGGTGCTGCGCACCACCTTCTCCCGCAAGCGGGAGAAGGGAGCGAAAGCAACAGCTGCGACAGCAACCAAAACCAAAGCAACAGCCAAAGCCAAAGCCAAAGCTAAAGCTAAAGCAGCAGCAACAGCCAAAGCAGTAGCAACAGCCAAAGCAGTAGCAACAGCCAAAGCAGTAGCAACAGCCAAAACTACCGCTCCCCAGCCCTCCCCTGCACCTGCGGCGCAAGGGAGGGAGTAAAAAGGGCCGCTTGCGCGGCCCTTCCTTTACATCATCAAGCAAGTGCTTCGATCAGGAACGCAGCGGGATCACGCGGATCTCGACGCGGCGGTTCTGTGCGCGGCCGGCATCAGTGCTGTTGTCGGCGATCGGATAGGCCTTGCCTGCACCCAGGGTTTCAATGCGCTCACGCTGCACGCCCTGTGCGGTCAGGTACGCAGCCACTGCATCCGCACGTTCCTTGGAAATACGATTGTTCACCGCATCGCTACCAATGCTGTCGGTGTGACCAACCACTTCGATCATGGTCTGGTTGTACTCGCTCAAGGTGCTGGCAACGCCATTGAGCGCGCCGTAGAACTGCGGCTTCAGCGTGGTCTTGTTGAAATCGAAGGTAATGCCGTCGGGCAGGCTCAGGGTGATGTTGTCACCGTCGCGCTGCACGTCGATACCGGTATTGGCGGTGCGCTCACGCAGTGCGCGCTCCTGACGGTCCTGGTAGTTGCCAACTGCAGCACCGCCGAGTGCGCCGATACCGGCACCGACCATTGCGCGCTGACGACGCTCTGTGGCGTTGCCGCCGCTGAGCAGGCCGGCAGCAACACCGATGGCCGAGCCGATCAGCGCGCCCTTACCGGTCTTGTTCTGCTGCTGGGTCTGATTGCCGTACTGGTCCTGCTGCACATACGAGCCACCGGTAGCACAGGCCGAGAGGACGGCTGCCGCCACCAAGCCAATGGAAAGATTACGAACAACAGTAAGGGTGGTCATCTGAGTCTCCTGATAGGCCGGACTGGCCAGCGTGGATTTGCCGGGCAAGCATAAACATCGCGACGCACTACCTGCGTGATCCTCAACCTTCGTCACAGGTGTCCATTCATCTAACTGTCTTGCACGTTAAGCCAGTGTCAGCGACAACGCTGGTAGGCGGCCAGCGCCGCATCGCGCCCTTGCGCCAGGTCCACCAAGGGCTGCGTCGGGTAGCTCGGCGCATGCTCGGCAAGCAGCTGCGGGAACTGCCAGGGCGCGAATCGCGCCTTCAGCGGCAATGCGGCCAGTTCGGGCACCCAGCGACTGATGTAGCGCGCGCTGGGATCGAACTTCTGCGCCTGCGTCACCGGGTTGAACACGCGAAAATACGGTGCCGCATCCGCACCGGTGCCGGCGATCCACTGCCAACCCATGCTGTTGTTGGCAAGGTCAGCATCCACCAGGGTGTCCCAGAACCAGCGTGCACCTTCCTTCCAGTGCATGCGCATGTGCTTGCACAGAAAACTGCCCACCAGCATGCGCACCCGATTGTGCATGTAACCGGTCGCCCACAGCTCGCGCATGCCCGCGTCAACTATGGGAATGCCGGTACGGCCTTGCTGCCACGCCGCCAGCATCTCCGGCTGCGCCGGCTCCCAGGCGAAACGTTCGAAGCGCGGATTGAGGTTGACGTCGCTGGTCTGCGGGAAGTGATGCAGCAGATGCCAGGAGAACTCGCGCCAACCCAACTGGCGGATATAGCCATCAATGTCCGCATCGCGGCCGGCACTGCGCATGCCTTCCAGCGTATGGGCTACACGCCATGGCGTGATCTCACCAAAATGCAGGTGCGGCGACAGCAACGAAGTACCAGTGCGATCCGGCAGATCGCGCTGTTCGCGGTAGCCATTGAGTGCGCCTTCGGCGAATACTTCCAGCGCTTCCTGTGCCCCGGCTTCGCCGGGCTGCCAGTGTTCCCAGAAGCCGGCATCCCAACCCAGACGCGGTTTCAGCGCGAGTGCCTGCAAGGACAGGCCCGACATCTTCGGCGAGCTCAACTTGCGCGGCGCTTCTGAAAGCCCAGGCAGCCGCCAACGGGTCAATGCGTTGCGCCAGAACGGCGTGAATACCTTGTACGGACCACCTTGCAGCGTGGCCAGCTCCCACGGTTCGAACAGCAGATAGCCGTTATGGCTTTCCACCTGCAAACCCTGCTCGCGCAAGCCTCGCTTGATCGCCGCATCGCGCGGCTGCGTGGCAGGTTCGTACTTGCGGTTCCAATAGACCGCCTCGGCCCCGCTTTCAGCGATCAGTGCCTGCAGTTGCGCCATGCTGTCGCCACTGCGCAGCAGCAACGCCGAGCCAATGGCGCGCAGCTGCGCGTCGAGCTGCTGCAGCGAATGATGCAGCCAGGCGTCGGAGGCCGCTCCCGGTACCCATGCGCCCTCTTCCTGCGGCGCATGGATGTAAACCGGCACGATCTCATGACCGGCTTCAATCGCGGCCTGCAACGCCGGGTTGTCACGCAGCCGCAGATCGCGGCGGAACCAGACAATGGCGGTGGACATGCAGCAGCTCCCGCTTATTCGAATGAACCGACCGAATCGTGGCTCAGGTTGTCAAAGCGGGTGTACTCGCCGAAGAACTTCAATTTGCACGAACCTGTGGGGCCACCACGGTGTTTGCCGATGATGATCTCGGCCAAGCCCTTGTCCGGCGAATTTTCCTTGTTGTAGTAATCGTCGCGGTAGATGAAGACGATCATGTCCGCATCCTGCTCGATAGCGCCGGATTCGCGAAGGTCAGCCATCACCGGGCGCTTGTCGGTACGGGTTTCCAGGGAGCGGTTGAGCTGTGACAACGCGATCACCGGCACATGCAGCTCCTTGGCCAGGCCCTTGAGCGAACGCGAGATCTCCGAAATTTCGGTAGCACGGTTTTCACTGTTGCCCGGCACGCTCATCAGCTGCAGGTAGTCGATCACGATCAGGCCCAGATCGTGCTCGCGCTTTAGTCGGCGGCATTTGGAACGCAGGATCTCCGGCGACACGCCAGGCGTATCGTCGATGAAGATCTTGGTTTCCTTCAGCATGCGGATGGCGCCGGTGACGCGGCTCCAGTCCTCGTCCTCAAGCTGACCGGTACGCAGCCGCTGCGCATTGATGCGGCCGTTGGAGGAAATCAGACGCATCGCCAGCTGCGATGCGGACATTTCCATCGAGAATACCGCCACGCCCTTCTTCGACTTGATCGCCGCGTACTCGGCGATATTCAAGGCGAAGGTGGTTTTACCCATGGCCGGACGTGCGGCCAGAATGATCAGATCGGTCGGCTGCAGCCCGGCGGTCATCGCATCGAAATCGTTGTAGCCGGTCGGCAGACCGGTGATGTTGCCGCCGTTCTCGAAACGGTTGCGCAGCTCTTCGAAGGCGTCTTTCAATGCGCCCGGCATGGCGACGAAGTCGGTACGCCCGCGCGCGCCCTGCTCGGCAATGGCGAACACGGACTTTTCCGCGGTCTGCAACAGCTCCGAGCTGTCACGCCCTTCCGGCTGGAAACCATCGTTGACAATGTCGGTGCCGACCTGGATCAACTGCCGCAGCACCGCCTTGTCGCGCACGATCTCGGCATAAGCGCTGATATTGGCGGCCGACGGCGTGGTGCTGGCCAGTTCAATCAGGTAGGCGCCATCGCCGACCATGTCCAGCTTGCCCTGCGACTCGAACCATTCGCCCAAGGTCACCGCATCGAACGGGCGATCACGCTCGGACAGCTCGCGGATCGCGCGGTAGATCAGCTGGTGGTCGCGTCGGTAGAAGTCCTTGTCGGTCAACGCCTCGTTGACCCGGTCATAGGCCTCGGGCGCCAGCATCAGGCCACCCAGCACTGCCTGCTCGGCTTCCACCGAATGTGGGGGTACGCGCAAGGCGTCGATGCGCTGATCGCTGCGATCGGAGCGGTCATTGCGGTCACCGCGGTCGCGGTCGGAACGGAAACCAGTACGGGCGGACATGAAAAGCGTTATTCCTGCAATAAGGCCGTGCGGCCATGGTAGGTGGGCAATGCCCACCGGGATACGTACAAGTCTGTGGATAACCTGTCTACAACCCAAGCCCCGATGGATTCAGGAGTGGGCTGGCATACAGAAACGAGCACCCGGCGCCGTTGCAGCGCCGGGTTCGGATTATCGCATGAGCAGCGCCCGCGCCGTCCCGCCACTGGCGGCTTCAGGCTTTGTGCTGGCGCTCGATCCAGACCAGGAACTTGTCGACAAAACCCTGCAGGAACTGGCGTGTGCCATCGTTGCTGATGCTGCCATCAGCCTCGATAAGGCCCTCCTTGAAGTGCAGGAAGGCCTCTGGCTGCGGCATAACCGCCAGGTCAACGAACACCAGTACATTGCGCAGGTGCTGCTGGGCCAAGGCACTGCCGATGGCACCGATGGAGGCCCCCACCACCGCTGCGGGTTTACCGGCAAAAGCGTTGTCGCCGTAAGGACGCGAGGCCGTGTCGATGGCATTCTTCAGCACGCCGGGAATCGAACGATTGTATTCAGGGGTGACAAACAGCACTGCATCGGCGGCGCGCACCTGGTTCTTCATGCGCGTACCCTGCGCCGGGAACTGGCTATCGTGATCCTGGTTGTACAGCGGGATGTCACCGATCTGGATGTAGTCAAACTTGACCCGATCACCGGCCAGCTTTTCCAGCGCCAGCGCCAGCCGCCGGTTGATCGACTCCTTGCGCAGACTGCCCACAAAAACCGCGACCTTGTACTGGCTCATGACCACCTCGCTCGGTAAGAAGGACACAGGCTAGCCAGCATGGGCTTCGTAACAGGTGAAGGCAACGCCTCGCCGAACCATCAACGCGGGATGCGCAGCATCAAAGGCGCAGACGCCCTGTAAGCCCGCCATAGGCCAGCCTCACCGTATCGAAGCCGTACTTCGACTCCAGCCGCTTGATGATGAAATGGCCGCGTGCCATGTCCTGGTAGTAAGCAGTGAACATGGTGTTCAAGGTGGCACCGGCCACCGCACCGATCACCGGCACTGCCTGCGCGACAAACTTCTCCGACACCACAACGCCGAAGCGGGCAGCAATCTTCTCCACGATCCTCGCCAACCACTTACCGGCTTCCTTCGGGCCCAGCCCGAGCAGCACACCGTGACTGCCGCTGACGGCGCTGCCGGCCAGTTCCGCTGACAGGTGCCGCATTACTTCGGTGGTGAAGCCACGCGCCAGGTAATAGCCAGTCTCACTGGCGTCGTCCTGGCCGGAATTGCCACCCAGTGCGAACACTTCAAGACAGGCCTGCCGGGTTGCCATCTCATTCAGATCGAAACCTTCGCTGCGGGCGACGTCGGCTACTGCGCGCATGATGATGGTGGTCGACAACGGCAACTCGATGGCCAGTGCCGGCAGACCACCCGCCCCGCCCAGCGCACCGGAAGCCGCCGCCGCCAGCTTGTGCAGGCGTGGTGATGCAGGCTTGCCGGGTTGCTTGTTGTCCATCGTCCACAGCGCCGTCTGCGCGGCCTTGTACAAGGCTGCCTCGGTGACGCCCTGGATGCGCGAAGACACCGCCGTGGGCAGCTTGCGTACCGCGAATTCCAATGGCCCACCAATCAGGTTGGCCATTTTGGCGGTGAGCGTGGGCGATTCCAGCAAGCCCACCGCACGCTCCAGATCGGCCAGATCCTGCGCGTTGTCGTGCAGACGAAGGGCGATCTCGTTCATCGTGTTCAACCGGCTTCCGGCAAGCCCGCCAGCACACCCATGAACTGCCGATAATGGCGCAGCTCGGCAATGGAATCGTGCACGTCGCTGAGCGCGGTGTGGCTGGAGGTCTTGCTCACCCCGGCGGCAACGGCCGGCGACCAGCGCTTGGCCAGTTCCTTGATGGTGGACACATCGAGGTTGCGGTAGTGGAAGTACTTCTCCAGCCGCGGCATCTGCCGGTGCAGGAAGCGTCGGTCCTGGCAGATGGAATTGCCGCACATCGGCGAGGCGCCAGCCTTGATCCAGTCCTGCAGGAAGGCAATGGTCCTGGCTTCGGCCTGGCCAACCGTGATGGTACTGTCCAGCACCCGCTGCCACAGGCCCGAACGCTGGTGCTGGTTGCGGTTCCATTCGTCCATCGCTTCCAGCGTGGCCAAGGAATGGTTGATGGCGAACTCAGGGCCTTCGGCCAACACATTGAGTTGACCGTCGGTGACGACGGTTGCGATCTCGATGATGGAGTCGTTGTCCGTATCCAGACCGGTCATCTCCAGGTCAATCCAGATCAACCGATCATTGCCCGCGCTGTTGTCCGCCATGTGCTGCCTCATGCTTGGGGCCGGCGATCAAGCGCCGCACGGCCGGAATATCGAAGCGCACATGATACCCCTGCTCAAGGTAGGAGCTGCGTCAAAGGTCGTCAGGGGTCAGCAGCGGTCGCCCGCGCTTGGCCCGGAAGTAATTGGTCAGACGCAGGCTGGCCTCCTGCGCCAGCACCCCGCCCTGTACCTGCACGCGATGGTTGTGACGTGGATCGGTTAGCAGATCGAACACGCTGCCGCAGGCACCGGTCTTGGGATCGGTGGCGGCAAATACCACCCGCGCGATGCGCGCGTGCACCAGCGCCATCGCGCACATCGCACAGGGCTCCAGTGTCACGTACAGGGTGCTGCCAATCAGCCGGTGATTGCCCAGCGCTTTGCCGGCCTGGCGCATGGCCACGATTTCGGCATGCGCACTGGGGTCATGGTTGGCGATATTGAGGTTCCAGCCTTCGCCCAGCAGCGCGCCATCGGCGCCTACCAAGACCGCGCCAACCGGGATTTCATCGAACTCGCGCTGCGCGCGATCGGCGAGCGCCAACGCTTGGCGCATCCAATGTTCGTCGCTGAGGGCTGGATCAATCTGGGACATGCAGGAACTACAGGGATGGAAGCGGCGCAAGGGTAACGCAGATGACTACAGCCTGCTGCTTCACGCCCCGAGCGGCAGGTATTGGCCTGTGGGAGCGGCGCAAGCCGCGAAGCTGACGTTACCCAGCCCCAAGCAACTGCGTCGTCTGATGAACAGCGTGTTTCGCGGCTTACGCCGCTCCCAGACACAAAGCCGCCCGGCGTTGGCTCTGGACGGCTCGAGTGCTTGAATGAACCGCATTGAAGCCAACGCCCGGCCTCGCTGCATCCCCGGGACAGGCAATCTGGGGGCTACGAGGTCGTGGCGCTCTCGCGCTGCTGCACCGAAACCCGGTTCCTGCCGCCGCGCTTGGACGCATACAGCATTTCGTCCGCCGCTTTCAGCACGGCCTCGATCTCGAAACTGCTCTGCGGCCAATTGGCCACACCCAGCGAAATCGTGATCGCGCCAACCTTGGCAATCTTCATTTCCTCCACCGCCACGCGCAGACGCTCGGCTACCTGCGTTGCCGTTGTAGAAGTGGTGGAAGGCAACAGAATCAGGAACTCCTCGCCACCGACGCGCAACGGCACGTCATAGGCGCGACAGGCCTCACGCATGCGCTGGGCGAGCTGCTGCAGGACCAGGTCACCGACGGCGTGCCCATAGCTGTCGTTGACCCTCTTGAAGTGATCGATATCGATCGAGATGACCGAGAACGTATTGCCCTGACTCTCGAAATTCGCAAGCGCTTCATCCAAGCGACGGCGGTTGCCCAACTTGGTCAGCGGATCGGTGGTGGTGTCCTCACGCAGCTTGCTGAAGCTCTTGTGGATCGCGTCAACACCGATCAGCAGGGCCTTCTTGAGCTCGCGTGACTCGAAGTACCAGGACTTGACCTCACGAATGTCCTTGGCCGAGGCCGGATCTTCCATATTGCGCGCGCCATCGGCCAACAAACGCAGCGGGCGCGAAATCAGCCGTGCGCTCCACAGCACCAGGATCAAGGTCAGGATCGTCGCCGGCAGCGCCTTGTACAGGGTGCTCTGCATCAGCTGGGTCAACGGTGCGAGCGTGACCTCCTCGGGGCGTTGGGCGACGATTCCCCAGCCGGTCGAGGCTACCGGTGCGTAGCCAGCCAGCATTTTCACGCCTTGTGAGTTGACCGCATGCCCTTTGCCCGCCTCGCCAGCCGCGACGCGATCGACCACGACATTCTTGTCCACAAAATCACCGATCCGGTCCGGATTGGGGTGATAGATGATGCGCTTCTGCCTGTCGACCACGAACAGGTAGGACCCATCGACATAGAAATGCTGGCCGAGCAGACGATCGAGGATGTTCTCCTTCTGCAGGTAGATCGCCCCACCAACCGCACCAAGATAGCTGCCGGACGCGGACACGATCGGGTGATTGATGAAGACGATGAAGTTACCTGTCGCCGACTGGTACGGCGCACTGATCAACGGCCGCTTCTCACGCAATGCGGTCTTCACCGCCTCGCTGTTGAGCACCCGCCCCTGCAGGCCAATGGCTTCAGGCGAGGTCGCCAGCACCTTGCCGCTGGCGTCGAAGATGGTGATGGAGTTGAAGCTCTTGCTCATCATCCGCAGGCGCGCAGCTTCCTCCTCCAACTTAGGGACGTCGTCCATTTTCATGGCGAGCAGCTGCGCGGTGTAGGCCAGCTGCAACTGGGATGCCTGCAGGAAGTCTTCGGTGCTCTTGGCCAGCTTGTTGGCGTAGGCGTAGTTGCCGTCCAGCGTGGTGTCGACCAGCTGCTGACGCTGCACGGTGTAGCCGGCGTAGAACGTATTGGCGAACGGCACCAGTGCTCCGATCAACGTGAGCACCAAAATAAGTTTTCGTAAATCCATGGATCCCAACGCGGACGCTTGAAGGTGGTGCCGCGACGAGCCCATGCATGCCCGGGCGCGCAGCTCCCCCAAGCTGTATTCAGTTTACCAGCGGAACTGTCCTGATTGCCCGATACCGGTGTCATACCGCTGCGAACAACTGCGCAGGCAATATGTCTACGCGCACAAAAAAGCCGCTGATGTCAGCGGCTCTTCCGAATATCTGGCGGGCAAAGTGGGATTCGAACCCACGGAAGGTTTAACCCTTCGCCGGTTTTCAAGACCGGTGCCTTAAACCGCTCGGCCATCTGCCCGTAAGGTACTGCTACCCCGGATAACACTCCGGGGCGCGCATTCTCGCATGCCTGCGGGCTTTTTTGTTCAACCCGCTTCGATTGCCAGCGAACCAGCCATCGAGGCGCGGATCTTCTCCTTGGCCCGCTCGCAGGCGCCGCCACAGTGCAGACGCGAGGCCTCCAGCTCGGTCGGCAGGTGTTCGGCCAGGAAATCGATGAATACCCGCACCGCCGGCAACAGCCCGCGCCGCGAGGCAAACACCGCGTGGCAGATGCCCTGCGGCAGCGACCAATCCGGCAACACCACTTCCAGCTCGCCGTTGCGCACGGCTTCGGCACAGACGGTTTCCGGCAGCATGGTGATGCCGAAACCATCCTTGACCATGGCCTGCAGCAGCGGGAAATCGAAGCCAGCTACGCGCGGCTGCAATTCAACCCGGCGCACTTCACCACCCGGTCCATGCAGCTCCCAGCGCTGCCGCGCTTCGTCTTCGCTGATGCTCAAGGTGACATGATTGCCCAGGTCTTCCGGCGAGGCCGGCCGCCCTGCCCGGTCCAGATAGGCGGGGCTGGCAACCAGCAGCTCCTGCACCTGGCCGAAGCTGCGCATCACCAGGCTGCCATCGTCGTCCAGGCGCGATCGCACGCGCAGGGCAACGTCATAGCCTTCATTGATGATGTCGACGCGGCGATTGCTGATGTTCAGTTGCAGCCGCACTTTCGGGTACTGCTCGAGGAACTTGGGCAGCAGCTTGGGCAGCTGCATCTGCGCCAGCGACACCGGCACGCTGGCACGCACCAGCCCACGTGGTTCGGCGCTTAACCGATCCACCACTTCGCGAGCAGCCTGCGCTTCGGCCAGCATGGTCTGCGCATGCCGATGCACGCTTGTGCCCACATCGGTGACCGCAAAGCGGCGCGTCGAGCGCTGCAGCAGGCGTACACCGAGATCGGTCTCAAGCTGGCTGATGCGTCGGCTGAGACGTGATTTCGGGATGCCCAGCGCTCGCTCGGCGGCAGCAAAGCCGCCATGGTCGACCACCATGGCGAAGTAATAGAGGTCGTTGAGGTCCTGCATGGATTGAGCCCATCATTGGAACGAACCGGTAAATTTAATCACCTTTGTCCTGTATTTACAAATCAGGCCACAAACAGTCCTGATTGAAGGTTCAGCGTGCTGATTGCCAAGCGCTGCAGACGCCCATTCAGTTTTTAGGCCACAGCGCCGAGGAACGGCGTCAGCCGCGAAGCTGGCAAGCCCTGTGGCCAAGGATTTCCTCGCACCTTCAACGTTCCAGCTTCGCGGTTTGCACCGCTCCCACAAGGCAGTGCAGCTTTGCGGCATTGGGGCGTGAGCGCTTGAAGCGCTATCGGGCGGGCCTCTGCCGAGCATAGCTCGGCACTACCAGAGGCATCAGCAACCTGCTGTTGTGGGAGCGGCATCAGCCGCGATGCCCACGATCGTTGCGATTGCGGGCCGTTGTGCAAGTTCGGCGAACCCGGCTTTGCGGTTTACACCGCTCCCACAAGGATCAGAGACCGTGTGGGCACGGGTGCCGATGCGCTATCGGGCAGGCCTCTGCCGAGCATGGCTCGGCACTACAGAGGCATCAGCAACCTGCTATTGTGGAAGCGGCGTCAGCCGCGAAGCCCGCGATCATTGCGATCGCAGGCATTTGTACGAATTCAGCCAACCGTGCTTCGCGGCTGACGCTGCTCCCGCAGGATCAGCGGTCGCGCCTGAAACGCTACCCGGCAGGCCCCTGCCGAGCATGGCTCGGCACTACATTGAGAGATCGGCAATTCGTTGCTCAGGCGATGCTTTCGGCGCCGCCCATGTACGGACGCAGCACTTCAGGGATGGTGATCGAGCCGTCGGCGTTCTGGTAGTTCTCCATCACCGCGATCATCGCCCGGCCTACCGCCACACCAGAGCCGTTGAGGGTGTGTACCAGCTCCGGCTTGCCGTTGGGGTTGCGCCAGCGGGCCTGCATGCGCCGCGCCTGGAAATCACCACAGTTCGAGCAGGAGGAGATTTCGCGATAGGTCTGCTGCGAGGGCAGCCAGACTTCCAGATCGTAGGTCTTGATCGCCGAGAAGCCCATGTCGCCGGTGCACAGCAGCACCTTGCGGTACGGCAGGCCCAGCTTCTGCAGCACCGCTTCGGCGCAGCCGGTCATGCGCTGATGCTCGGCATCGCTGTCTTCGGCGGCGCAGATGCTGACCAGCTCCACCTTCTCGAACTGGTGCTGGCGGATCATGCCGCGCACGTCACGGCCGCCGCTGCCGGCTTCGGAACGGAAGCACATCGAATGCGCGGTCATGCGCACCGGCAAACGCTCGGCGTCGATGATCTCGTCGCGGACGATATTGGTCAGCGGCACTTCCGAGGTCGGGATCAGATAGCGCGTGGATTCGCCCAGCGCGGTCTTGAACAGGTCTTCCTCGAACTTGGGCAGCTGGCCGGTGCCGCGCAGCGAGTCGGCATTCACCAGCACCGGCACGTTGGTTTCTTCGTAGCCATGTTCGTTGCTGTGCAGGTTGAGCATGAACTGGCCCAACGCACGGTGCAGACGCGCGATCGAGCCGCGCAGCACGGTGAAGCGCGCGCCGGACAGCTTGGCCGCGGTTTCCGCGTCCAGGCCATTGTTGCGGGCGCCCAGTTCGACGTGGTCGAGCACCGGGAAGTCGAACTCGCGCGGGGTGCCCCAACGCAGCTGCTCGACGTTCTCGCTCTCGTCCTTGCCGGCCGGGACATCGGCGGCGGGCAGGTTCGGGATACCCATCGACAGGGTTTCGATCTGCTCGCGCAGCACATCGAGCTGGGCCTCGGAGCTCTTCAGTTCATCGGCGAAGGCGGCAACTTCGGCCATGATCGCCGACACATCCTCGCCCTTGGCCTTGGCATGGCCGATCGACTTGGAACGGCTGTTGCGCAGGCTCTGCAGCTCCTGGGTGCGCACCTGGATGCGCTTGCGATCAGCCTCCAGCGATTCGAAGGCGGCCACATCCAGCACGTAGCCGCGCGTACTGCGCAGGCGTTCGGCAAGTTCGGCGGGCTGCTGGCGAAGAAGGGCTGGATCAAGCATGGCTGGGCACTGTGTACGGGTGTGAGCCATAGATTATCGCGCGAACTGCGCCTGTCTGCCGCGTGATTCACCTTTCCTGTGCAAGAATCGGCCTGATCCACACGGTCAAGACCATGTCTGCCCCAAGCTCCCGCTCCGACCAGAATTTCACTTTCCACCTGCCCCGCAGCAGTTTGAAGATTGCCGGTATCGCCTTTGGCGTCGGTGTATTGCTGTTCCTGGTGGTCTGGCTCAATGCCCGCCGCCAGAACGAGTTTTACCGCGCCGATCCGGCCCAGCCGCAGGCCAACAGCGCCGTACTGGCGCCATTGCCGGCGCCACTGCCCGCCGGCGCCGGTGCCAGCGACATGCCCGATGCGCGCCCGGAAGCCGTGGAAGATACCCCGGAGCTGGTGGAAACCGCGCCAGCCCCGCCACCGCAACCCATTGCCGAGACGGCACCGGTCGATACCGCACCCGCAGCGCCGGCACCTGCCAGCACCCCCAGCGACCAGCCGGTGCCGTTGCCCGGCCAGAGCCCCGCCCCGGAATACCCTGCTGCAGCGCTGCGCCGTGGTGAAAGCGGCACAGTGATCGTGCATGTGGATGTCGATGCCAGTGGCGCGCCGCTGGACGTGCGCCTGGTCCAGCGCAGCGGCTCCCGTGATCTGGATCGTGCCGCCCAGGAGGCGGTGCGCAACTGGCGTTTCCAGCCGGCGCAAAGTAACGGCCAGCCGATGCAGGGCAACCTGGAAATCCCGTTCGACTTCAAACCGTCGCCTTAAACTGAACCCCGGCTCCCCAAGGGTGCCGGTTCATGCCAAAAGTCATTCGCCGTTTGGGAGTGCAGGACCAGACTTGCTGCGTAGACGTTACGCAGAGCCAACATGTCGATGTCCAGCATCCCGCAGCACAACACAAGCCATCATCCAATACCGGCCCGCCCGCATGGCGTTGCTGCGGCTTGGCTGTGGGGCCTGTTGGCGCTGGCGGTTGTAAGCGTCTTCAGCCTGTTGGGCTACCGCACCCTGCAGACACCAGTGGCCGCCGGCCCGGTGTCCATAACCACGGCCGATACCACCTCGGTGGTCAGCGTTGCCGGCAATCGCGACGCAGAGCCGCTGACCAGCAATCCGACGCCTGACTACCCCGCCGCAGCGCTGAATGCCGGCGTCGAAGGCGATGTAATCGTGCGCCTGCAGGTGGACGCCAACGGCAGTGTCAGCCATGCGAGCGTGGTCGGGCATGAGGGCGGCGTTGATCCAGCGCTGGATCAGGCCGCCATCGCAGCACTGCAGCACTGGCGCTTCCAGCCCGCGATGCGGGATGGTCGCGCCATCAACAGCGTGGTGCAGGTACCAGTGGAATTCAGGACCGGGCGCTGAGTCCGAAGCCGGCACCACCGGCCAGGCTGTCGAAGCCCGGGAACGAGGTCGCCACGTTGGCGACATCATTGATACGCACTTCTCCGGTGCTGAGCTGACCGGCAATGGCGAAGGCCATCGAGATGCGGTGATCGCCATGGCTTTCGATGGTGCCGCTGCCCAGCGGACCGCCGAAGATGGTCGCACCATCGTCGGTTTCGTCAACGCGCAGGCCCAGATCACGCAGGCCGGTCGCCATCGCCGCAAGACGATCAGACTCCTTCACCCGCAGCTCGGCCGCGCCGCGTACGACGGTCTGCCCTTCAGCAGCGGCGGCAGCCACGAACAAGGCCGGGAACTCGTCGATCATGTCCGGCACCAGCGCTTCAGGAATCTCCACGCCCCTGAGCTGCGCATAGCGCACAACCAGGTCAGCGACCTGCTCGCCACCGTGCTCGGCGTGGTTCTCCTCGGTGATGTCCGCGCCCATCAAACGCAGTGCCGCCAGCAGGCCGGTACGGCGCGGATTCAAGCCCACTGAGCGTAAACGCACTTCCGAGCCGGGAATGATGCTGGCGGCAACAATGAAGAACGCCGAGGACGAAAAGTCTGCTGGCACCGAAATGTCAGTCGCGCGCAGACGCTGACCGCCACGCAGACGCGCCTTGCCAGGCTCAAACTCGATCTCCACGCCAAACGCGCGCAGCATGCGCTCGGTGTAGTCGCGGGTTGGATGCGGTTCGACCACCGAGGTTTCGCCCTGCGCATACAGGCCAGCCAGCAGCACCGCCGACTTGACCTGCGCACTGGCCACCGGCAGTTCGTAATCGATGCCCTGCAGCGACTGCCCGCCGTGGATGTGCAGCGGCGGCGTGCCATCGTCCTGGGTGTCGATGCGCGCGCCCATCTGTGCCAGCGGCCCGGTCACCCGACGCATCGGCCGCTTGGACAGCGACGCATCACCAACCAGCGTGGTGTCGAACGGCTGTGCGGCCAACAGGCCGGCCAGCAGGCGCATGCCGGTACCGGCGTTGCCGCAGTCCAGCTCGCCTTGCGGTGCCTTCAAACCATCCACGCCTACGCCATGGACGATCCGCTGCGACGCAGAAGGGGTCTCAAAGCGAACGCCCATCTGTTCGAAGATGTGAGCGGTAGCGCGGGTGTCTTCGCCTTCAAGAAAACCATCGATATGCGATACGCCATCGGCCAGCGCGGCGAACATCACCGAACGATGCGATACCGACTTGTCGCCGGGAATGGCGAGCGTGCCCTGCAGGGCGGAACCTTTGCGTGCAATCCAGTAGGGCTGGGAACTCATGCGGTCTCTCTAGTATTCAGTGCGCCAGCGGCGCGTCAGCAAACCCTTCTCCCTCCGGGAGAAGGTGCCCGAAGGGCGGATGAGGGTGCGGGAGCACAGGGCTGCAGCGAATTGAAGAATGTCGGCAACCCGGCCCTCACCCCAACCCCTCTCCCGCAGGGAGAGGGGCTCGAAACTCAGGGCACGGCGACCGGATAGGAGCCGAGCACCTTGATCTGCGCCGAATGCGCCTCTAGCTCGGCCAGTGCGGCCTGCATCGACTCGTCTTCGATATGACCAGCCAGGTCGATGAAGAAGCCGTACTCCCACTTGGCCTGATGCGATGGCCGCGATTCAATGCGATTCATGCTGATGCCGTGGCGCGCGAACGGGCTGAGTACGTCGAAAAGTGCGCCCGGCTTGTCGTGGATGAAGACCAGCACCGAGGTGCGGTCATGGCCCGATGACGGGAACAGCTGGCGGCCGATCACCAGGAAGCGCGTGGTGTTGTCGGCGTCGTTCTGGATCGGCTTGGTTACCACCTTCTTCAAGCCATACACGTGCCCTGCACTCTCGCCGCCGATGGCCGCCGCATCTTCGGCATTGCGTGCGCGGCGGGCGCCTTCTGAGTTGCTGGAAACCGGCACCTTTTCAGTCTTGGGCAGGTTTGCCCGCAACCACGCCGAGGTCTGCATGAAGGCCTGCGGGTGCGCGTAGATACGCTCGATGTCTTCGATGCGGCCAGTGCGCGAAAGCAGGTACTGCTGCACGCGCAGCTCGACTTCGCCACAGATCTTGAGGTTGGAGGTCAGGAACATGTCCAGGGTGATCTGGATGGTGCCCTGCCCGGAATTCTCCACCGGCACCACGCCGAAATCGGCGTTGCCGTTTTCCACTTCCTGGAAGATCTCTTCGATGTTGGCCAGCGGCAAGCCAAGCGCCGAACGACCGAAGTGCTTGTGCGCGGCCTGCTGGGTGAACGAGCCTTCCGGACCGAGGTAACCGATCTTCAGCGGCTCCTGCTGGGCCAGACAGGCCGACATGATTTCGCGGTACACATGCACCAGCACTTCGTCACTGAGCGGCCCTTCGTTGCGGTCCACCACCATCCGCAGCACCTGTGCCTCACGCTCCGGGCGGTAGTAGTCAACGGCTGCCGCCAGCTTGCCCTTGGCCTTGCCGACCTGATGGGCGAAGTTCGCCCGCTCGGCAATCAAGGCCTGGATGCTGCGATCGATCTGGTCGATCTTGGCGCGCACATCCGACAGCACCGGCTTGGCGACGGTCAACGTTCCGGCAGCGGCTTTCTTGCTGACGGCGGCTTTCTTGGCTGCAACCTTCTTGGCCGGCTTTTTGCTGGCGGCAGGTTTGGCGGCGGCGGCCGGCTTGGTCTTGCTGGCGGTCTTGCTTGGCTTGGTCGCCATGGAATCGTCTACCTGTTACAGGCCGGCGCAGTGCGCACGGCGGGAGTGGTTCAACCGTTGCGCTGCTGGAAGTCACGCATGAATGCTGCCAGCGCCTGCGCGCCTTCCAGCGGCATGGCGTTGTACAGCGAGGCACGAATGCCACCGACAGCCTTATGGCCCTTCAGCGCCAGCAAACCGGCAGCCTTGGACTCGCTGACAAAGCGCGCATTGAGCTCTTCGCTGGGCAGGAAGAACGGAATGTTCATGCGCGAACGCGCCACCGCAGCCACTTCGTTGCGATAGAAACCACCGGAACCATCAATGGCGTCATAGACCGCCGACGACTTGGCAAGGCTGAGCTTGGCAAAGGCTTCCACGCCGCCTTGGGCCAGCATCCACTTGAACATCAGACCGGCCAGGTACCAGTTCCAGGTCGGCGGCGTGTTCAGCATCGAATCGCGCGCGACATGCGAACGGTAATCGAAGATATCGGCACGCGGCTGGCCGGCACGCTCCAGCAGGTCGCGGCGAATGATGACCACGGCAATGCCTACCGGGCCCAGGTTCTTCTGTGCGCCTGCATAGATCACGCCATAGCGCGACACATCAATCGGCTCGGAGGCAATCGACGAACTGAAGTCAGCGATCAACGGCACGCCGCCCACATCCGGCACATCGCGGAATTCGATGCCGTGAATGGTTTCGTTGGCGGTGATATGCACATAGGCCGCGTCGTCCGACAGCTGCCATTGTGAGCGCGCCGGGATATCCCGATAGCCACTGGCCTCACCGCTGGCGGCGATGTTCACATTGACATAGGGCTGGGCCTGTTTGACCGCGGTCTTGCCCCAGTGGCCACTGACCACATAGTCCACGCGCTGGCCGGGGCTGGCGAAGTTCAGCGGCAGCAGTGCCTGCTGGGTGGTGGCACCGCCACCCAGGAAAAGCACCGCGTAATCGTTGGGAATGCCGATCAGACGACGCAGATCAGCCTCGGCCTCGGCGGCCACGGCCATGAAGTCGGCACTGCGATGACTGATCTCGACAATGGACGCGCCTACGCCATTCCATTCCAACATCTCCGCCTGCGCCTGGCGCAGGACCGATTCCGGCAATGTCGCAGGGCCGGCACTGAAATTGAATGCGCGCGTCATGTCACACCTGTTGAGCAGAACGCCTAGTATGCCGCAGCGCAACAGCCTTGGGCCATCCGGAAAAGGTTGCATCTGCACCCATTCCAGCCTGTCGTTTCGCCCCGCCCGGGCATAGGGTGCATTGCTGCTGAAGCCGCTGCTCAGCGTGCCCCGAACAGCAACAAGGCGCTGATTGCCGCACCCAGCAGCAGGGCGCTGAGCAGCAGCCAGGGCCAACGCCGCGGCAGCTTGGGCTTTGCCGGTGCCAATGTCGATGGCTTGAGCGCTACTGGCTCGTCATCATCCTCGACCGCGAATGCCGCCCCCGCAGAAACCGGGCCCAGCGGAATTTCCAGCACAAAGCGATGATTGCCTTCGAACACCACCTGGTCACCGGCCTGCAGCCAGCAATGCCGGGTAATTACGCCATTGACCAGGCTGCCATCGGCCGAGCCCAGGTCGCGCAGCAGCACTTTGTCGCCGTGCCGCTCAAAGCGGGCATGACGTTCGGCGAAGGCTGGGTCGTCGATAAGTATGTCGCTGGCCGGATCACTGCCGATGACGCGCGGCTTGTCCAGGGTGAAACTGCGTCCATGATGCCGCCCACCTACTCCGCGCAGCAGCACCCGCAGATCTTCGCTGCCATCATTCGGGGCTTCGGGGGGATGCAGCACCTGCTCGCAGTCGCCACGCAGCAGCATTTCCGCGCCGTCTGCATAGACCGAATCACCTGCCCGCAGCAGCGCCATGCGCCGCACCGGGCGGCCATTGACGTGGATCCCGCGGCCACCATTGGCAACCTGCAGCCAGACCCCGCGCTGATCGGTACAGAACTGCGCCAACAGCAACGGGCCGACGCTGCCGTCGCCCAAGCGGACTTGACCCGAGGCGTGGCGCACAATGCGCTGGACACCCGGCATCAATGACTGATCCGGCTGCTGACGATTACTGAAATGAACTTGCAGAGTGCGCACCGGCAGCAGACTAGCAGGTCATCCGGTAATGCAGAAGATGTACGCGAGGCTTGGACTACGCCGCGCAGGTCCGCACAATGGCGCATCTTTCTTACAAACAGCAGTTCAGGCCACACGCCATGTCCAACATTGATATCCAGCACCCCCATTCCCTGTCCGATGACAAGGCGCGCACCGCAATTGCCGAAGTCGCCGAGAAGCTGCAGGAACGCTTTGACGTGGTGACCCGCTGGGACGGCCCGGTGCTGCACTTCAACCGCTCCGGCGTGGACGGTGCCATCGAGCTGTTGCCGGGCGCTGTGCGGGTCAAGGCCGAACTGGGCTTCCTGCTGTCGGCAATGAAGGGCATGGTGGAATCTGAAATTCAACGCGTGCTGACTGACAAGCTCGGCTGAGCTGGTCCCGTCACACAACCCAAGCCGCCAAACCGTTACGGTGTAGCTGGACTCTTCAACCCCGCATAGGAGCATCGTCATGACCACGTACGAGCAACGCCCGGAAGACGAGGACGACAGCGCTGGCGCGCAAGGTCAAGCTGAGCGCTTGACCAGAAAGGTGACCGAGTCGGCGCAGCAGGTCTGGCTGGCCGGCCAGGGCGCGCTGTCGCGCGCGCAGGCCGAGGGCAGCAAACTGTTCGAGACCCTGGTCAAGGAAGGCCAGGACAGCGAAGCCCGTTCCCGCGAGCAGTCGCGCAAAGGCGAAAGCCTGCGCGATACCGTGGAGAACACCCTGGGCCAGGCCCGCGAGCGCGCCGCCGGTACCTGGGACAAGGTCGAAAAGTCGTTGGAAGACCAAGTCCACAACGTGCTGCGACGCATGGACATCCCCTCGCGCTCGGACATCGAGGCCCTGAACGACCGGCTGGACGCCCTCAACCGCCGCCTTACCCGGGCCGAGAGCCGCGCCGTGCACGACGGGCAGCACGCTGAAGATCAATGATGTTGCAAAGCAGCATTGGTTGAGCAAGAATCAATCACCCGCCAGCAGTACCGCGCCGTAAGTCTCCCTCCCCTCACGGCATCGGATGGCGGGTTTTTCATGCCTGCGATTTGTCCAGGCCGCCAGATCCCGGGTTTCGAACCTGCCAGCGAGCGATAATCCGCTGTTAACCGCGCCGCTTACGCAGCATCAGGCGGCGGAAGCAATCGCTGAAGGCACGCATGCAAACCCCGCACCCGGACGCTGATTCCGGCACCCAGACCCGCCACGCCCTGCACGGCCAGTACCCGCGCGCCGAGACCGTGGATGACTTCCGCCACAATCTGGCGCTGGTCAACGAACGCATCGCTGCAGCTTGCCAGCGCGTCGGCCGCGACCCGGCCAGCGTGCGCCTGCTTCCGGTCAGCAAAACCATTGACGAAGCCCATATCCGCCTGGCCTATCAGGCTGGCTGCCGCCTGCTGGGCGAGAACAAGGTGCAGGAAGCCCATCACAAATGGGAGGCCATGCAGGACCTGGGCGACCTGCGCTGGTCGGTCATCGGCCACCTGCAGACCAACAAAGCCAAGCTGGTGGCGCGCTTCGCCGACGAATTCCAGGCCTTGGACAGCCTGCGTCTGGCCGAAACCCTGGAGCGCCGCCTGCAGGCCGAAGGCCGCTCGCTGGACGTATTCGTGCAGGTAAACAGCTCCAACGAGGCCAGCAAGTACGGGCTTGCACCCGAAGCGGTCGCCGGTTTCCTGCAGGCCCTGCCGCGCTCCGGCGCGTTGCGGGTCCGCGGCCTGATGACACTGGCCCTGTTCTCCGCCGAGCCGGCGCAGGTCCGGGCCTGCTTCGTTCGTCTGCGTGAGCTGCGCGATCAGCTGCGCCAGCACGCACCTGCCCACATCGGGCTGGATGAGCTGTCCGGGGACTTCGAGATCGCCATCGAGGAAGGCGCCAGCGTGGTTCGGGTCGGTCAGGCCATCTTTGGCGCGCGGGCGCTACCGGACAGCCATTACTGGCCGACCACCACACCTGCGGATTAATTAGCAGGCGCAACTCAAAAAGGCGAAGTCAGCCTGCTCTTACGGTCGTCAGGGAAGATAGACTGGGCCCCATCTCTAGGCTTTCAGGTATGTCGATGTTTTCGTGGATTCTGGCCCTGTTGCTTGCGTTGCTCCTGTGGGGTCTGGCTTCTGCATACCTGTGGTTGGTCGCCCGCCGTCAAACCGAGCGCCAGCATGGCCTGGCCGCACTGGCTGGAATGCGCTGGAATGCGCTGGCGCGAGTTTTCCCGCATCGTGCATCAGGCCATGGCCGAGCAGCGCGACCTGCACCCGCTGACCGATGCCGAAGACAACGACCGCGGCACCAGCAGCGACTTCCTGCTGCAACGCGACGGCCAGCGCTGGTTGGTGTCGTGCAAGCACGGCCGCGCCTACCGGTTCGATGCCAGCGCAATCCATGAGCTGGCGTCGGCGATCAGTCTTACCGGCGCCGCCGGCGGCCTGCTGATCACCGAAGGTCATGTCGAACGCGATGGCCTGGCCGAAGCGGAGAAGCATTCGATCGAGGTCATCGATGCGCGCCAGTTATGGGAACTGCTCAAGCCCTATATGCCCGCCGAAACGCGCGAGACCGTTACCGGCATCGCCCGTCGCGAAGCCGTGCGGCACACCGGCATTGCTGGTTTGGCAGCAGTCACCTTGGGCCTGCTGGCTGGCATGGGCTACATGACCATGCAAGGAGACTCCCCGGCAACTGCACCGATCGCTACGGCACCGCAGTTTGTCGCCGAACCAGCTGCCGAATCGGCAGCTCCAGCTGCAGCCGAGCCTGCCACTGAACCTGGCAAGGCCAAGCCCGCAACCGCCGTCGCAACCAAGAGCACACCTCACCCGGACGATCTGGTCCAGGATCCGGATGCTGCTACCTTGCTGCGCTACCAGCAATCCGTTTCAAAAGCCTTGGCCGGTACCTCTGGCGTGGTCAGCGGCATCTGGCTGACCCGTTCCACCTTGTCGGTGGAGCGCAATGGCGATGATGCCCAAGTATGGCCGCTGATCTGCCAGCAGCTGCAGCGCTACCCCGCGCTGCGCACCACCCGGGTACAGCTCAACCCGCGCCCGGGCGTGGATGAGCCGGTGCGCTGGCGGCAGTGCAGCACGATCTGACGATCAGCAGCGTCCAGCCAGAGCATCGGCTTGGCTGGACCATGAGTCAGATGGGTTGAATCAGGCGGATTGAATCAGCGTGCGCCCGGCGCGAAGCGGGCAATCAGGTCGTAGGCATCGCCGAGGAACATCTGCCGCACCCAGGTAATGGGCAGCTCGCCGCGCCAGGTCTGCCGGTCGATGACCAGACAGGCCGTACCCACCGGCACCTTCAACAATGCAGCTTCATCGGCAGTTGCGGCCACCGCACTGATGCGGTGCTGGCCGCGTGTCCATGACACGTTCTGCAGCAGCCAGCTGCCCGGCGCATGGATGGAGAAATCCACCTTCAGGGTTTCCGGCACCGCTTCGGGATTGATCAGGCGGCGCTCCAACGCCAGCGGCTTGCCGTCGGCCAGGTGCAGGCAGCGCATCGCCAGCAGCTTGCCCTCGCCTACCAGCAGCAGCTCTTCGGCCACGGCATCCTTGGCCTTGCGATGTGCGCGCTCCAACAGCTGGAAGCCGTATTCGTGGCCGCGATCAGTGACCGCCACCTCGATGTCGGGGATCTCCAGCGCCACCTGTTCCAGATGCGGTGGCTGCCGGGCGACGAACGAACCGGCGCGACGACGGCGCTCGATCATGCCGCTCTCGGCCAGCGCGGTCAGCACCTTGTTCACCGTCATCCGCGAGCAGCCGTACTGCTCCATCAACTCGTGTTCAAACGGAATACGGAAGCCAGGCTCCCATTCGCCGCTGAGGATGCGGCCTTCGATGTCACTGCGGATGCGGTGATTGAGGGTGGGAGCTTTCTTGCCCTTCACTCGGGTTTCCTGAAAGAGACGGCGTCTGGCCGATAGCCGACCTTAGCCCAGTATCCGCGCAAGCGCGGCACGGTAACGCGCGCTGATCGCATCACGGTTCACGTGGCGACCATCGCGGACCAAGGTCCGACCGTTACGCCAGACACTGCGAAGGGCGCCATTACGTGCGGCGAACAGCCAGCTGTCAAGCAAGGCATCGCTACTGCGGTTGAGAAGCGCTGGATGCTGGGCATCCAGTTCCAGCAGATCAGCGGCAGCGCCCACACTCAAGCCGGTCTGCAGGCCCAGTGCCTGTGCACCACCCTCGCCTGCCTGCTGATAGAGCCAGCGGCCGCTGGACAGGTCGCCAGGTGAGAGCACATTGCGCCCGCGCAACTGCAGGCGCTGGCCATACTCGAGCAGTCGCAACTCCTCAGCTGCATCGATCAATACATTGGAATCAGAACCGACCCCGAAGCGACCACCGACCCGTACGAACTCGCGCATCGGGAACAGGCCATCGCCCAGATTGGCCTCGGTGATCGGGCACAGGCCGACCACCGCGCCACTGTCCGCCATCAACTGCACTTCTTTGTCGTTGACGTGGGTGGCATGGACCAGGCACCAACGCGCATCGACGGCGGCATTGGCGTACAACCATTCGACCGGTCGCTGACCGCTCCAGGCCAGACAGGCATCCACTTCGCGGGTCTGCTCGGCAATATGGATATGGATTGGGCCCGGTGCCAACGCAACCAGCGCCTGCAATTCCTCCGGCGTACTAGCGCGCAGGCTGTGGGGAGCAAGACCCAGCACAGCATCAGGCGTATCTGCCAATGCTCGTTTGCAGCCCTCCAGCAAGTCAGCAAAGCCATCGATGTCGTGCAGGAAGCGCCGCTGCGCCGGGGTCGGCGCGGCTCCGCCAAAGTCGCTGTGTGCGTAGAACACCGGCAGCAGGGTCAGACCCAGACCGGTTTCATCCGCCGCCGCCGCAACCCGTACCGACATTTCGGCATGGTCTGCGTAACGGCTGCCGTTCTCGGTGTGATGCAGATAGTGGAACTCGCCGACGCGGGTGAAACCACTTTCCAGCATTTCCATATAGGCCTGCGCGGCGATGGCCTGGAAGGTATCCGGATCCAGCCGGTCCAGGAAGCGATACATCAGCTCACGCCAGCTCCAGAAACTGTCCCCCGATCGGCCACCGACTTCGGTAAGCCCGGCCATTGCCCGTTGGAAGGCATGGCTGTGCAGATTGCCCAGGCCCGGCACCACCACGTCCAGACGCTGCGACTGGCCGTCCCAGGCTTCGCCGGCAACCACTGCGGTGATGCGGCCGGCGACGCTGTCGATGCGCACATCCTGCGCCCAGCCCTGCGGCAACAAGGCCTGGGCGGCGTGGAAACGAACAGTTGAGGCTGGCTTGATCGTTGTCACTGGACACTCTCCGATTGTCGCCGTTATTGTATATACAAATAGGCACGGAGAGGGACAATGCGCTGCGACACGCTATGGCATAACGCCAACCTGATGACCCTGGACGACGCCTCGGGCGGACTGGGGACCATCCGCGACGGCGTGATCGCCGTCAGCGACGGCCGCATCCTGCATGTGGGCCCAGCAGCAGATGCACCTGCATTTGAAGCCGATACCCGCATCGACTGCAACGGCCGCTGGATCAGCCCGGGCCTGATCGACTGCCACACCCATCTGGTCTATGCCGGCAACCGCGCAGGCGAGTTCGAGCAGCGACTGCAGGGTGTGACCTACGCACAGATTGCCAAGGCCGGTGGCGGCATCGTTTCAACAGTCAGCGCGACCCGCAATGCCGATGACGCGGCCTTGATCGAGGCCAGCCTGCCCCGCCTGGATGCGATGCTGGCCGAAGGCATCACCACCATCGAGATCAAATCCGGCTATGGCCTGACCCTGGCCGACGAACGCAAGCAGCTGCGGGTGGCACGCGCACTGGGGACACTGCGCAAGGTAGAGATCGTGCCGACCTTCCTCGGCGCGCATGCTGTGCCGCCGGGCCACGAGGCACAGGCCTACATCAACGAAGTCTGCGCAGTGATGATCCCGGCAATCGCGGCCGAAAATCTGGCCGAAGCGGTCGATATCTTCTGCGAGAACATCGCGTTCTCGCCGGCCCAGGCACAACAGGTTTTCGACGCCGCCAAACAACATGGCCTGGCAATCAAGATCCACGCCGAGCAGCTGTCCAACCAGCACGGCGCCGAACTGGCTGCACACAATGGCGCGCTGTCCGCCGACCATATCGAACACCTGGACGAAGCTGGCATTGCTGCGATGCGCGCGGCTGGCACAGTCGCTGTGCTGCTGCCAGGCGCTTACTACTTCACCCGTGAGACTGTGTTGCCGCCCATCCAGAGCCTGCGCGATGCAGGTGTACCGATGGCCTTGGCCACCGACAGCAACCCCGGCACCTCGCCGCTGACCAGTCCGCTGCTGACGATGAACATGGGCGCGACCTTGTTCCGCATGACCGTAGCCGAGTGCATCGCCGGGTTCACCCGCGAAGCCGCGCGCGCACTGGGCCGTGCCAACCGTGTTGGCAAGCTGGCTGCCGGCATGGATTGCGACCTTGCCATCTGGGACATCGATGCCCCCGCCGATCTGGTCTACCGGATCGGTTTCAACCCTTTGCATGCCCGCGTCTGGCGCGGACAAACCGTTTGACCTTTTGTCTCTTCAACCTCGCACTCTGAACCTCGCACTGCTGGAGCACGCATGAGCACTACCTTGACCCTCCTCCCCGGCCACGTTCCGTTGGCGCAATGGCGGCTGATCTATCGCGGCGCCAACGTGCGCCTGGACGAATCGGCCCAAGCCGCGGTCCTGCGCAGCGCGCAGGTGGTGGACGCCATCGTCGCCAAGGGCGAGCCGGTGTATGGCATCAATACCGGCTTCGGCAAGCTGGCCAGTGTCCGCATCGAACGTGAGGATCTGGAAACCCTGCAGCGCAATATCGTGCTGTCGCATGCGGCCGGTGTAGGCGAGCCGATGCCGGCCAACGTGGTGCGGCTGATGATGGCGCTCAAGCTCACGAGTCTGGCCCAAGGCGCCTCGGGCATTCGTCCGCAGACGCTGGCACTACTGGAAGCGATGCTGCAGAAGGATGTGGTGCCGGTGGTGCCCTGTCAGGGCTCGGTTGGCGCGTCCGGCGATCTGGCGCCGCTGTCGCATCTGGCCAGCGTGATGATTGGCGTTGGCGAAGCCTTTGTCGGCGGTGTTCGCATGTCGGCCGAAGCCGCCTTCGAGCAGGCCGGTCTACAGCCGCTGGTGTTGGGCGCGAAAGAAGGCCTTGCGCTGCTTAATGGCACCCAGTACTCGACCGCTTATGCACTGGCCGGTCTGTTCGAAATCGAAGTGGTTTTCCAGGCCGCACTGGTTACCGGTGCGTTGTCGGTGGAAGCCGCCAAGGGCTCGGATACGCCGTTCGATCCGCGCATCCACAGCATTCGCGGCCAGCGCGGGCAGATCGCCACCGCCGCGGTACTGCGCGAGTTGATGCAGGGCTCGGCGATCCGCGAATCGCATCGCGACAACGACGTGCGCGTGCAGGACCCGTACTGCCTGCGCTGTCAGCCGCAGGTAATGGGTGCGGCGCTGGATGTGATGCGTCAAGCAGCCACCACGCTGGAAATCGAGGCCAATGGCGTTTCCGACAACCCACTGGTGTTCACCGATACCGGCGAAGCGCTGAGCGGCGGCAACTTCCACGCCGAGCCGGTGGCATTCGCAGCGGACATGCTGGCTATGGCGATCTGTGAAATCGGCTCGATCAGTGAGCGCCGTACCGCGATGCTGGTTGATCCTGCGTTGTCCGGCCTGCCGGCCTTCCTGACGCCGAAGCCGGGCCTGAATTCCGGCTTCATGATTCCGCAGGTCACCGCGGCAGCATTGGTTTCTGAGAACAAGCAGCGTGCCTATCCGGCCAGCGTCGATTCGATCCCGACCTCGGCCAACCAGGAAGACCATGTATCGATGGCGGCGCATGGCGCGCGTCGTTTGATCGCCATGGCTGAGAATGCTGCCAACGTGATCGGTATTGAACTGCTTGCTGCCGGCCAAGGTTGTGATTTCCACGCGCCGCTTCGCTCTAGTTCACCGCTGGAGCAGGTGCGTTCGACCTTGCGTGCGCAGGTACCTACGCTGGTAGACGACCGTTACTTCCATCCGGACATGGTTGCTGCGACTGCGTTGGTGCGTGCTGGTGCGCTGACGGCTGGCTTGGGTGTGCAGCTGCCGGGTGTTGATGTGGCGGACAAGGCCTGATCGAAGCGTATGCAGAGCTGCTGGCCAGCGTTGGGGCGTTCTCGCGAAGAGCGCCATCACCTGCCCTTCGGGCATCCTCTCCCGCGCGCGGGAGAGGCGAAGGCAAGCAGCCCTGCGATGCGTCAGGCCAGGTACAACGCGCCGCAAGCCGCGATGCAGTCCCTTCTCCCGCCTGCGGGAGAAGGTGGCGCGAAGCGCCGGATGAGGGGAGCTTTTTGCATTCACCGCGAAGAGCGCCCTCACCTGCCCTCCGGGCACCCTCTCCCACAAGCGGGAGAGGTGAAGGCTGGGGGCACCGCAATCTGCCATGCAACGCGCAAAGCAAAAATCGCCGCTCCGCCTTACATCAGGAATCCCCATGACGAACTCCCATGACTGGCTGCAGATCCACCACGGTCACGCTCCGCTGATCGTCAGCTTCCCGCATACCGGCACCGAATTGCCGGCATCGCACGTCGGCCACTTCGTATCACCGTGGCTGGCACGCCGTGACGCCGACTGGTGGGTGCACGAGCTCTATGCCTTTGCCAAAGCGATGGGGGCGACGACGGTACGCACCGCAATCTCGCGCTCGCTGATCGACGTCAATCGCGATCCATCCGGTGTCTCTCTGTACCCAGGGCAGAACACCACCGGCCTGTGCCCGCTCACCACTTTCGACAACCAGCCGCTGTACCGCGCCGGGCACGAGCCCGACGAAGCGGAAATCCAGTACCGTCGCGAAACCTGGTTCGATCCTTACCACGCTGCGCTGGCCGGCGAGATCGCACGCCTGCGCGCGCAGCACGAAACCGTGGTCGTCTACGACGCGCACTCGATCCGCTCCCTGATTCCGCATCTGTTCGATGGCGAACTGCCGCAGTTCAACATCGGCAGCGCCGGCCCCAGCGGTGCGCCAGACACCTCCTGCGACAACGCACTCACCGACGTGGTCGAGAACCTGTGCGCGATGAGCGGCATGAGCCATGTGCGCAACGGCCGCTTCAAGGGTGGCTGGATCACCCGCCACTACAGCAACACTGCCAACGGCGTGCACACCCTGCAGATGGAACTGGGCTGCCGCGGCTATATGCACGAACCCGCACCCGAAGACGTGGACGAGCACAGCTGGCCCACGCCCTACGACCCCGAACACGCAACCCCCGTCCGCAACACCTTGCAGCAAGTGCTTGGCGCTTGTCTGGAATTTGCTACCAGGAGAAATGCATGACCCGTCACGACCCCACCCGCAACCCGCGCGCGCCACGCGGCAACACGCTCAACTGCAAGTCATGGCAGACCGAAGCGCCGTTCCGCATGTTGCAGAACAACCTCGATGCCGAGGTCGCCGAAGACCCGACCTCGCTGGTGGTCTACGGCGGCATCGGCCGCGCCGCGCGCGACTGGGAAAGCTACGACAAGATTCTGGAAACCCTGCAGCGTCTGGACGATAACCAGACCCTGCTGGTGCAGTCAGGTAAGCCGGTCGGTGTGTTCCCCACCCACCCGGATGCACCGCGCGTGCTGATCGCCAACTCCAACCTGGTGCCGCATTGGGCCAACTGGGAGCACTTCAACGAGCTCGATAAGAAGGGCTTGATGATGTACGGGCAGATGACCGCCGGTAGCTGGATCTATATCGGCAGCCAGGGCATCGTCCAGGGCACTTACGAAACCTTCGTGGAAATGGGCCGCCAGCATTACGGCGGCAGCCTGAAGGGCAAATGGATACTCACAGCGGGTTTGGGCGGCATGGGCGGGGCGCAACCGCTGGCCGCATCGCTGGCCGGCGCCAGCAGCCTGACCATCGAATGCCGCCAGAGCAGCATCGACTTCCGCCTGCGTACGCGTTACGTCGACGAGCAGGCCACCGACATCGACGACGCATTGGCACGCATCGCCAAGTACACGGCGAGCGGTGAAGCCAAGTCGATCGCCCTGCTCGGCAATGCTGCCGAGATCCTGCCGGAACTGGTACGCCGTGGCGTGCGCCCGGACTGCGTCACCGACCAGACCAGCGCCCACGACCCGGTACACGGCTACCTGCCGATCGGCTGGAGCGTGGAGCAATGGCTTGCCGAACAGCAGGCCAATCGAGAGAAGGTGCGCGATGCTGCCAAGGCCGCGATGCGTGTGCACGTTGAAGCGATGCTCGCCTTCCATGCCGCTGGCATTCCGACCGTCGACTACGGCAACAACATCCGCCAGATGGCCTTCGACGAAGGCTTGAAGAACGCCTTCGACTTCCCCGGTTTCGTGCCGGCGTATGTGCGTCCGTTGTTCTGCCGCGGCATCGGCCCGTTCCGTTGGGTGGCACTGAGCGGTGACCCGGAAGACATCTACAAGACCGATGCCAAGGTCAAGGAGATCATCGCCGATGATCCCAACCTGCACCGCTGGTTGGACATGGCACGTGAACGCATCGCCTTCCAGGGCCTGCCAGCGCGCATCTGCTGGGTCGGCCTGGGCATTCGCCACAAGCTTGGCCTGGCCTTCAACGAAATGGTACGCAATGGTGAACTCAGCGCGCCGGTGGTGATCGGCCGCGATCATCTGGACAGCGGCAGCGTCGCCTCGCCCAACCGCGAAACCGAATCGATGAAAGACGGCTCTGATGCGGTCTCAGACTGGCCACTGCTGAACGCCATGCTCAATGTCGCCGGCGGCGCCACCTGGGTCAGCCTCCACCACGGCGGCGGCGTTGGCATGGGTTACTCGCAGCATTCCGGCGTGGTCATCGTCTGCGACGGCAGCGAAGCCGCCGACCAGCGCATCGCCCGCGTGCTGTGGAACGACCCCGGTACCGGTGTGATGCGCCATGCCGATGCCGGCTATGACATCGCCATCGACTGTGCCAAGGAGAAGGGCTTGGATCTGCCGGGCATCCTCCGCTGATCCAGCGCCCCAGGTTGCGACTACAGCGGGCAGGCCATTGGTCTGCCCGCTGTGTATTCAACATTGCATGGCTTCTGGTCCCGGCCTGCAGAAGCACTCAGCCGCGGCGTCCGCTCAAACCATAGCGTCCGCCACCGGTGACCACCAGCAACAACAACCCGCCCGCGATGGACAGGTTTTTCAGGAACTGGATCAGGTTCATGGCTCTGTCCGCACCCTCCATCGTCCAGAACGGGTGGCCAAGAACACTCGCAGCCAGCGCAAACAACGCGAGCAACAGGCTCAACGGGCGCACCCACAGCCCAAGCATCAGCGCGATCCCGACAACCAACTCCATCGCCACCGCAATCAGCGCAGCCAGTTGTGGCATAGGCGCGTGCAGCGAATCCATATACCCCACCGTAGCCTGGAAATCGCTCAGCTTTCCGAAGCCAGAGTACGCAAAAACCACCGTCATCGCGATGCGCGCAAACAGAATGATTCCATCGCGATTATGTTCTACCAAACGATCCAACATGGCATTGCTCCCACGTTTTGCACTGCATGGCAGCCGATCTCGCCGCCATCCTTGAATGCGCCCCTGCCCGCTCTCGCCAGCCCGCTTGTTACCTCCGTTCGAACGATGTGATATTAAAAGCCATCGTCACAGCAATGGTCTTACCATGCGCGGCTTGTTTGTCGTTCTGCTGTTGCTTTGTGCGGAAACTACGTCCGCACAGAACTTATCGGTCGTTGCGCCTGCCCGGCAGCATGATCACGCGATCAATGCGGCCATGCCTGAATTGGCCCGGGCCACTCTGGCCAGTCACCAGAACGCTGACCCGCAGCGTCTCCTCGACAACCGCTTCCGCCTGCAACTTGTAGCAGGCGAGTACGCGCAGGCGATAGAGAGCATCCACCAACTGCGTGCACTGCGCAAGGATCCGTCACAGCAACCACCGCTGTACCTGCAATACGAGGTGTACGCCTCGGCCAAACAACTGCAGCGCGATGAACGCATCAGCTTTGCCGACGCCTGGACTCGCAGCTTCGCGGCGCACTTTTCGCAACTGGACGATGTCAGCGCGCTCAGGGCCGAATATTCCTTTGGCAGCAACCTGCAACGTTTACGCGCCGATAGAGACAGGCAGATCGATGGCGCCGGCAATCTCAATGCGTTGAGCGAGGAGCAAGCCATCGCGCTGCTTCGCGCCTGGCAGGTTCACAGCGCCTACGCTGAGTTTCTTCCCTTGGTGGCGCAGGCGATTGCACAAGACGATGCGCGCCGCTACCGCATCGATCGCGATGTCATGGTCACCACCAGCGACGGCGCGCGCATCTCTGCCATCTCCGTGCATCCGGCCAAGGCAGGCAAACTACCGGTATTGCTCACCTTCACCATCTACGCCAATGACGAGTGGGCGTGGATGGATGCAAAAACCATGGCTGCGCACGGCTACGGCAGTGTTGTTGCTTACAGCCGCGGCAAGGGGCGCAGTCCTGATCCAATCCGTCCTTTCGAACACGATGGCAGCGATGCAGCCGTAGTAATTGCCTGGGCTGCCGCCCAACCGTGGAGCAATGGCCAGGTCGGCATGTATGGCGGCAGCTACAGCGGTTTTACCCAATGGGCCGCGCTGAAACAGCAGGCACCCGCGCTCAAGGCCATCGCCACCTCGGCAACCACCGCACCCGGCATTGACGTGCCGATGGAAGGCGGAATCTTCCTCAATTTCATCTATCCGTGGCCGTTCTACACAACCAACAACACCGCGCTGGACGACGCCACTTATGGTGACAGCGAACGCTGGAGCACACTCAACAGCCGCTGGTACGGCAGCGGCCAAGCGTATCGCGAGCTGCCGAAACTGGACGGCACTCCAAACCCTCTTTTCGAGCGCTGGTTGCAGCACCCCACCTACGACGCTTACTGGCAGGCATTGATTCCCCAAGGGCGCGAGTTCGCTGATATCGGCATCCCGGTGCTGGCGACAACCGGCTATTTCGACGGCGCGCAGATTGGTGCCCTGCACTACTTCCGCGAGCACCTCAAACAGCGCCCGGATGCCGATCACACACTGCTCATTGGCCCCTATGAGCACTTCACCATGCAGACCGGTGTGCCGGAACAGGTGCAGGGCTATCGTCCGGATCCGGTGGCGCGCATCGACCTGCAAGCGTTGCGGCTGGCATGGTTCGACCACGTGTTGAAAGGCGCCGCCAAACCGGCGTTGCTCAGCGACCGGGTCAACTGGCAGGTGATGGGCAGCAACCGCTGGCGGCACGCCGCAACGCTGGATGCGATGCCTACGCGGCAACAGCGCCTCTACCTGGTACCAGGAGGCGATGGCATTCAACAGCTGGCCGCGACCGCTGCCCCGGCACGCAGCAGCCTGCAACGCATCGATTTCCGCGACCGCAACGATGCGGCATGGCAAGCGCCACACAACGTCGTCAACCAGGCACTTGACCCGCATGCAGGACTGGTCTTCCGCAGCGCGCCGATGGCGCATGAAACCGAACTGGCAGGCGCGTTCAGCGGCATGCTCGATTTCAGCCTCAACAAGCACGATGCCGACGTGGCCCTTGCCGTCTACGAGCTCACCGCCGACGGCAACTATCTCGATCTCGCCTACTGGCTGCAGCGACTCAGTCATGCGCAGGACCCGAGCCAACGTCAGCTTCTCGCACCGTCACAACGTCATCGCGTACGCGTCGCTGATACCCGCCTGATCGGCCGCAGAATCGCAGCAGGCAGCCGTCTGGTGGTCACTTTGGGGGTAATCAAACAACCGGACCTGCAGCTCAACCTCGGCAGCGGCAAAGACCCGAGCGACGAGACACAGGCCGATGCCGGCACCCCGCTGGAGATACGCTGGTATGGCAGCAGCCATATCGACGTGCCTGTTCGCGATTGAAGATCAGTGCTGTCGGCGAGTGCCGCACGAAAAATGCGGATGTCTCCAGCAATTGCCAGAGATGTTCAGACTATTCCTGTAGCCACAGACCGGGATTGATTCCGGGCAATTGCTAAACGAACGCAACCGGTGCCAACCGTGCCCGACCTGCAACCGGCCTCTACATTCTCTTGCCCATCGCCGCGCTAGAATCGGCCGGTAACCCACAATGAGATTTGCCATGCTGGATCAGGATGCCCTGCTGGCCCCGATTGACGGACACGCGGCGACCGGTGAAGACCTGTCGTTTTCGGCCGAATTCGATCGGATCATCGAAAACCGTCGCGCTGACGACCCCACCCTGGACCAGGGGGCGTGGCAGACCGACATCAAATATGCCGACTGGGGCAGCGTGCTGCGCGACTGCAACCAGTTGCTGCAGACCCGTACCAAGGACCTGCGACTGGCCGGCTGGTTATGCGAAGCAGCAACGCAGCAGGAAGGCTTCCCCGGTTTGGCTGCTGGCTTCCGGGTCACCGCCGGGCTGTGCGATCGCTATTGGGATGACGTGCATCCCGTAGCGCAGGACGGCGACTACGAAGAACGCATCGGCAACCTGAGCTGGCTGCTGACCAACACCTCGCAGTGGCTGCGTGCAATCCCCATCGCCGTCGCGCCACAGGGCCGCTTCAGTCTGGCCGATTTCGAGCATGCGCATGCCAGCAACGGCGACCATTCCGATGGCCGGCCAAGCCTCGACGTTCTTGAAGCAGCGCGACGCAGCACTTCGCACGATGTCTATCGGCAACTGGTTGCCGCCCTGCCCGACTGCAGCCAAGCGTTGGATGAGCTGCAGGCCGCCGTGGACAGCCGCCTGGGCATGGATGGCCCCAGCTTCAGCGCGGTACGCGAACAGCTGGACCACCTGCAGCGCACGGTCCGGCGCTTTGCCCGCGAAGCCGGCATGCTGCTTGATGGCGAAGTGGACGACCCCGCTGATGATGTTGGCGAAACGTTCAACGTGCCCGCAGCCGGTGCCGAGCCGACAGCGAGCAGCATCGCGCCCCGCGGCCCGGCAGGTGCCCCGACCAGTCGCAAGGAGGCCCTGGCACAGCTGCGTCAGGTGGCCGAATTCTTCCGCCGCACCGAGCCGCACAGCCCTGTCGCCTATCTGGCCGAGAAGGCCGCAAGCTGGGGCGAGATGCCGCTGCATGTGTGGCTGAAGCGCGTCATCAAGGACCACACAACACTCGAGCAGATGGAAGAAATGCTCGATGTCAAAAACGAAAACGACGGGCTTTAAGCCCGTCGTTTCCTTGCAGAACTGACAAAGCGCAGCTACTGGATCTTGAACTCGATACGACGGTTGCGTGCGCGGCCGTCATTGCTGGTGTTGTCCGCCACCGGCTCGTCCGGACCCTTGCCCAGCACATCCATATGCGTGCTCGGGATGCCCTTGGACATCATGTAGCTCTTCACCGCCGCAGCACGCGCATGGCTCAAGGACAAATTGGATTCGCGTTGGCCAACGTTGTCGGTATGACCAATGATCAGGAAGCGGCTATCCGGCATCTGCGCCATCTTCGCGACCATCTCGTCGAGGATGCTCATGCCGAACGGCGTCAACCTGGCGCTGCCGCTCTGGAACTCGATGATGCGGTTGGCCAACGTCTGATCCAGAACGCCTTGCTGTGAGCCTACCTTCAGGGCATTGCTGACCGTATAGCTGGTGTTGCTGGCCAGGCTGAGATCACTGGCCACCTGCTGGCGCAGCGCTTCATTGGCCACCTCGCCCGTGACCCGCACAGATTGGCCGTTGACCTCGAGCTTGCCGGGAGAAACCCGCTTGAGCCCGGAATTGATCATGCCGGCAACATAGTCGCCCCAATTGGGCGGCGTGGCGATACTCTCGACCTGGATGCGATCAACCACACGCTCTGCGCCGTAAACCGCGCGCAGATTATTGAGCAACTTGGCCTTGGTAGCCTGATCCGGCACCACGCCTTCGATCACCACCGGTCGCTCGGCAGCTGCAGGCGATGCCCCGGCTGCAGGCGCAGCGGTCTGCGCCAAGGCCGGCATGGCCACACACAACAACGCGGCGATAAAGCTAACTTTGAACAAATGCATCGTCAGGTTCCCAGGAAGGTCTCGCCGAACAGCCGACGCGCAGTGACCAATGCAAGGTCATCGCGTTCGAGGAAGCTGCCGAAGCGGTTCAAGTTGTAGTCGCCGTGCAGGTAGTCATCCACCCACTCCGAGTGCTGCAGGTGAATCAGATAGTCGCCGGCTTCGGACGGATCCAAGGCCGCGCGCAGCACCATGCGATCCGCGCCATTGAAGCCGATCACCATGTTCGGCTTGGCATCGTTGCGGATCAGCACCGCCAGCTCGAAGTCACCGCGGCTGACGAAGCTGGACACCAGGTCCAGCCAGAACGCGGCCACCAGCGGCCGGTAGGCCGGGTCGCGCACCAGCGGCAGCACCAATGCCTTGTCGATATTCACCTCGCCACCGCTCAACACGGGCTGCAACAGCAGGCCCAATGCCGGCAGCATCTGCCGCAACGAAACCTCGCCATGCCCCGCCTCACGCAGGCGTTGTTCGAAGCTGGCGATGGTGGTGCCTTCGAGGAAGTCCTGGAAGCTGGCGTTGTAGTCGGCAGGGTCGGTGCTGATGCTGAAACGCGCATCAGCCAACTGGCTCAGCGCCTGCGTCGCGTCGGCATCCTCGTTGGCCTGCCGCGCCAGGCGGGCCAGCCCCGACCACGCGTTGGACAACGCCAAGGGGCTGCGGCCGATGAACGGCAGTGGCTCAGGTGCCTCCAGCCGCAATGCTGACAGCAGCGGGAAGCGGCGTTCAGAGGCATCACGGCTGGCCAGGAAGTGGCCACACACAAGCATCTTGCTACGCGAACCGAGGAAGGCGTAATTGATCTCTGGCGCCTCATCGTACCGTTGCTTCCAATCTGGACTTTGGCTCAGCAGTTCCAACGATTCGCCGGCCCAGCGATCAAGCCAGCCAAGCAACTGGTGGTTGTCGGCGGCGCGCACGAAGTCACCGCGCGACGGGACTTTTCCGAAGTACGAAACTCCGGCACTGACGACGCGGCTCATCGTGCACCTCCCGCAGCCTGCTGTGGCGCGGCTGGCGCGCTCGCAGGCGACTGCCCTTCCGGTGCAACCGGAGCAGCAGCGGCAACTGGTGCACCACCAGCCACCCGCTCTGGAAGCTGCAGACCGCGCTGCCAATCGGCGCCATCAGAACCCGTGCCAGCACGTCGCACCACGCGCATTTCCACAGTCACGGCAACACCGCTGCCTTCCCAGGTGATACGGCTGGAATCATCAAGGCGTTCGTACTGGCCTTCGGACATCAGGCGCTTGAAGCCATTCGAGCCCGGTGCATTGAACACTTCCACCGTGCGGCCATCACCCGTAACCGCCGAAATTTTCACGCCAGGAATCTGGCCCGCGTTCGGGTATTGCATGGTGGTCCACTGCGGCGGCGTATTGCGGTAACGCAGCTGCTGGCCGTCGATCTCGATGGTGTACTCAACGGCACCAGTTGCAGGCGACGGTAGCAACTCGAAGATCGTCGTGTCCTGTGCAGCGCCTGCAGCCGCGCCACTTACCCAATTGCCATAGTTGGCGACCAGTTCGGAAGACAGGTTGATACCGATGCCTGCCCAACGACGCGCCTCAAGCAAGGGACCGCGCTGGATGACCAGCGCACCCATCGCATCCTTGTTAAAGGTAGCGATGCTACCGCTGGCACCGAAGATGGCAGCGATATCGCTGGCCGCAGCATCCACATCCGAGTTCAGGTTGAACGGATACTGCTGACCAATGCGCGCCTTGAACGGATCGTAGACCTGGGCCTTCCAGCTCTTGTTGACCTCGTCCTCGGTCGGCGGCACCAGAGCTGCAAAGGTCTGCGTCAACGGACGCAGCAGCAACGGCCGCAATGCCTCGCGTTGCTTCTCGTCCAACCCGTTCAACACCTGCTCGTCGACCAGCGCCAAGGCCACGCTCAACTCGGAGCCTTCATTGCTGAAGGTGTCCTGCATCAGCTTGCGTGCGCCAACGCCCACGTCGCCTTGCGACTTGATGGCGTTCAAGCGTGCCCGCAGCTTGCCCAACGTATCAAAGTAGGCCGCGATCACCGCCGGCTGATCACCGCGCGGCATTGTGAGCCGCGCGATGCCTTCAAACGCCTTGCCAATCGGTCCCACCGGCGCGGCAGCGGCCGCCGCCGCCGGGTCCTTGCGCAGGATGGTGCGCTGGAACCAGGCCACGAAGCCCTTGCCGGACTTGCTGGAACGCGCCTGTGCAGGCGGGTTGTCCCAGATGGTTTCCTCGTTGATCTTCTCAAGCAAGGTACGCAGCGGCGAGTTGCTGGCATCACCAAGACGGTCGATGCGCGCCGTGGCCTCGTCGAAGGTGTTGAACTCGGCAACACTCAAGCCGGCAACGAACTTGCCCCACTCGCGCGCGTACTCCTGCTTGTACATCGTCACCAGTTCACGCGACACGTGTTCCGGGCTGCCGGCCAGCGACAGGTCGCTTTGTTCGGTCGTGCCCAACACCCAGTCGGTGGTGCTCAGCTGGGTATTGGCCGCTTCCTTGATCGCGTCCTGAACATAGTCTTCCCAGGCCTTGCGGCTGAAGGCGCCGGAGATGGCATAGCTGCCATTGATCAGGCGCGCATTGCGCTCCTCGCCCACCAGGCCATCCACCGTCACTGTGCCAAAGCGCGCGCCAGCACGCGCCTTGATCTGCGCGAACACGCGCTCCATCGCCGGCGCGCCCTTCATCACCTGCGACAAGGCCTGGCGCGAATCGGTAACCAGCGTCACCTTGTTCTGCACCTGCGGCCAGCCCGGTTTGCCGGCCTGCGCCACATAGAAGGTCATCAGCTTCTCAGCAGCCCGCACCATTTCCTCGCGGCTCATCTGGCCACGGTTGGCTTCCAGCCAGTTGCGCCAGAACAGCGTCAGTTGCTGCGACAGATGTGCGCCTTCCACGTACTTGGGATTGCCCAGCATCAAGTAGGTCTTGAGCGCGTTGTAGGCGTCGTTGGTGCTGGTCGGCGATGCGTTCTGGTACAGCGTCTCGCTCTCCGCAGCCCCAGCGTTGGACTGGCCGAGCTTGTCGCGTTCGGCAACCACCTGCCCAAGATAGTTCTCGAGGTTGGAAACGGTGGGCGCCAGCATTACCTGCTGCATGCCGTGGTTGTACTCGCGCAGCAGCTTGTCGCGGATCGCGTCGCCCTGGTACAGGCCGAGGCTGGTGGTGATGCCGCCTTCCTTCTTGTAGCGGTCCAGCTGTTCCATGCGGTCCTGCAACAGCAGCAGCGCATCGACGCGGGACTTCAGATCCATGCGGTCCTTCTGCACGCGCACGGCCTGATCCAGATCCTTGGTAGCATTGGCCACCAGCTGCGCATTGGTGGTGTAGGACCAGGTCCACAGGCCAAGCCCAAGCGCGAGCACACCTACTGCCCCCAAGAACACGCCGTAGCGCAGGCGGTTCTGGTGCGGGCTTGCGTACTGCCGCACCAGATCGCGGTCGGCAAAGATGACCTTGCGGAACAGGTCCTTCAGGAAGAAGGCGGTCTGCCCACTTGGTGCTTCGTCCACGTTCGAACCGCGTTGCAGGCCAAACTGCCTGCCCACGCGCTCGGACGCATGGTGGACCGAGCGACCTTCCTGCAGCGCACTGCTGAAGTAGAAGCCACGGAACACCGGCTTGAACTGATAGGGGTTGTCTTCAAACAGCGTGGCGATGAAGGTGCGCAGCGCGGGTTTGATGCCAACAAACTCCAGCGGCAAGGACAACAGGCCCGGCGATACTTCGCGCCCGCGCTGCATCGCCATGTGGGTCAGGCTCATTTCCTTGATGCCGTCGGCCAGCTCGTCAAAATGCTTGTCGAAGGCCGTCAGTGCATCACCCTGCTGCTGCACATCCGCCGGCAGCGTGGCGCCCCAGACGTTCTCGCGTTCGCCCGGATCCAGATTGCCAAAGAATTCACTGAAACCGGCAATCAGGTCGGCCTTGGTGAACAACACATACACCGGCGCGAACACTTCCAGCTGCTCGGTGACTTCCTGCACACGCTGGCGCAGGTTCTTGGCCAGCTCCATCGCGAACTCGGGCTTGCTGCCAGACAACTCGGCGATGCTGACCGCGATGATGACGCCATTTATAGGCGCGCGCGGACGGTTCTTCTTCAGCAGCCCGAGGAACGTCAGCCACTCCATGCGGTCTTCGGTACTCACCGAATAACGGCCGGCCGTATCCAGCACGATGCCGTTGGTGGTGAAGTACCAATCGCAGTTGCGGGTACCGCCGATGCCCTGGATGACGTTGCTGCGGTTGTCTTCGAACGGGAACTGCAGCCCGGAATTGAGGATCGCCGTGCTCTTGCCCGCTGCCGGGTTGCCGATGATCACGTACCAAGGCAACTCATACAGCGCAGCTTTGCCTTTGAGCATGCCCATCCGCGAGGACTTGATCTGCTTCACCGCATCCAGCATGCGCTTGCGCAAGGCTTCGGTATCAGCACGCTGCGACGGTTGCGCGTTGGCCACGGCCTTGTCGGCCTCGCCCTGCACCATCGCCTCCACACGCCGCGCCGCGCGCCGCGCCATGATCCGCTTGATGATCCAGACGATCAGCGCAATGACCAACAGCGCTGCAAGCACGATCGCCGCCCAAATCCCGATCTGCCTGGCCTCGGCCTCACCGTATTTGGCCAGACCGGCGGCGCCGATAAGACCAATCACCATCCACAAGCGATAGTCGCGCAGGTAGTAGCTGAAATTGCTCAAACTCATGCAAGGAATCCAGGGTTCAGGAGACTGCCGGCATTGCAACCGCCAGCGTCGGGGAAGGAAGCGGCTCTACGAGACCAAACAAACGTTGCTGCGCGTCGGCAACGCCAAGCAACACAACCGCCTCGGACTGACGCTGCAACTGCGCATGAGCCAAGGCCAATTGGGCGAACGGCAACACCGGGCCGAGCTCACCTGAGCACACCGTCAGGGCAAGGCTCTGTGAGCTGAAATCAAGATCAGGATTGATCGCAGCCGTGACCGCTGCTGTATCGACCAGGGATTCGGGGCGCCGATCAGAATCATGCAGCACGAACTGCACCCGTTCCGCATCAGCAAGCAAGGGATGCAACCACTGAGTTGCCGCAGTGGCAAGCTGACGACGGAGCTCTGCAGGACGCGCGCCGTGAACCGGCTCCAGGCGCTCGAACTGCGGCCGCCAGAACCGAGCAGCGTCCTCGCCTGCGAGCTGGCTGCTTGCGAGCAGCACACCAGCGGCTCCCTCACCCGGCACATGGCCGTCGGCGTGTTGCGCGGTTGCCAGCAGGCCGCGCGCCAGCCAGGTGTTGATGACTGCCGCATCTATCGCGGAATAGCAGGAAGCGATCAAGTGCCAGCGTGGCGTGCCCGAACTCAAGGCATCCACGACGCGCTGCAGATGTGGCCACACATCGCCGGACCGCTCGAACACGCTGATGCGCACATCGAATAGTCGCGCATCCAAGCCTGCCTGCAGTGCTTGTTCTTGCAGCCATGCCTGCGCCCAGTGACGCAGACCATCCGACCAGGTCGGCGAAACAACCAGCTCGATGCTGAGAATATTCTCAACCCGGTCTTCTTCGCGCCGACGCAGGCCAGCAATCACAACTTCTTCACCACCAACGATTGCCGGCATCGCGCCATAAGCCGCATCCAGCAACTGTTCGAGAACGGGCTGCAGCAACGCCATCGCGCGCCGCTCATGGGTAGCGGTATCAATCGTCCCTTCGCGTTCGGACAACACCGTCCACTCGTCAAGGCCAGCGACGGCACTGACACGAATCGGAAGATTGTTCGCGTCGCGAAAGCGAGTGTCCAACTGCGGCCGCGGCAACGCCGAGGCGGCAGCCAACACCGCGTTCGCGTCTTTGCTCGCAGGCAGGTGAACGCTTCCTGCGGTGATTGCCACCGAGCAAACATGCGTGTTGTTGGACTCGACTGCTGCAGCAGGTGCGGCCTCTTCGGCATTCGCGCTTGCTGCAACCGCCTTGTCAACGTCACGTGAAAGCATGCCGCGCAGCATGTAGCCCGCACCGCTCAACCCCACCGGCAATACGCCGAGGTAGGCCAGCATCTGCATGCCATTGGGGGTGGTGCCACTGCTACGCCAGTACATGATGGCCGCCGCCCAGGTGGCGACAAAAACCATCATTACGCTCACCGCGTTCTTCAACCATCCTGCCATCAGTCGCTGTGCTCCATGCGCTGCTCCTGTACCGCGTGTTGCGCTCAGCCCAACCCAGTGCTGCTCTGTGTGGCCATCAACGTGGCCCCACATGCAGTGCGATCTCCGTCACGTGCTACAGGCTGCCCGTCGATTACGACGGTAGCGTCACCACTGATGATTGACGTTGCCCCGTGCACCGCGCAGATGGCACGGTCCCCGATGCGGGAAACTGGTTTGCCGTTCACGTCTGTCTGGCCAGTGCCAGACACCACGCTACCGCCATGACTTAACTTGTCGCCGACAACGATAAACGGTCGTGCCATGCATCACACTCCTTGATTCGCCGTGACCCGGTCTTTCCATCGCCCCTGTCCAACGGCGACCCGAGTCATCACCGGCGTACGATACCAGCACTTGTTCGCGCTTATAAGCCTTGGCGTCGCAGTTCATCACGCTTTGCGTTGCGTGCCACCTTGCATCGCGCCGTGGCTTCTACGTGCACGTAGTCCTTGATGCTGCGCCAGTTGCCGCCCCAATCCAGACCTGCCTGTTCAGCAAGCTCGCCGTACAAAAAATAACCGCGCCTGGTCCACGGATCTTCCATGTCCCATTGCAGACGTCCGTCACGAATTGGCGCACTGTCCACACCCAGGCCATATTGGTGACAGCTCTGCCAGGCACCGGCGCGCGTCGCCTTGCCGCCCGCCATCAACTCCGCCTGCCGCTCGGGGCTGCGGTAGCCTTCGATCAACACCATCTCGTAACCATACTGGCGGCGCATCACTTCGTAGATAGCCAGAACGCGTTGCTGCAGATCCGGATCAATCTGGTTCCATTTGCGATCAGCAGTGACTATCTCTGGTCGCAGGCGGCGAATTTCTGTGGTCGTGAACACTTCCGGCGGCGGCGCAGGCGGCGGCGTCAGACGCTCGCCACGTAGCAACTGCGCAACCATGGAGCCGGACTCGGCAAGATCATCACCGCGGAAATCAGACAGCACCACTGTCTGTCGTGACATCAGAATTATCACCGGAGGAATACACAGCAAGCCTATTGCGATGGCCAGCACGGGCCAGTGACGACGCAGCGTGCCACGTACATTCACAACCTCTTCACGAACCCCGCTGCGCACACGCGCAGCACCTGCGCCAGCGTGATCGCCTGCACGTCCCGCCCTTTGTCGCACTGCAACCCAACGCTCCCGCAGACGCGCCAACACCGGTCCCAACGACTCAGGGAACAACAGGCCCCAGCAAAGCAACGCAACAAGCAGCAACAGCACAATGGCTACAACGACAATTACAGTCACCGGTCCTCCATGACGACAATGCAGGTTGACGCATCGAGAGGCTTACTCTACAAATGCGCGTATTCGTTTCGGCACTAGCCGACTCAAACCAAGGGCTGGAAGCACTTGAATAATGGCGGAATAAATCGGCCGAGTCTGCTCTCAGGGGGAGCGCAGAACAACGGCCCGGCACCGAACACGGGCCGCATTCTCGCAGACATGGAAGGTCGACAGGTTGCCGCATCATCGCGCGCCACCAAAGACCACTCCCCCCAAAGCCGGCGCGTCTGGTTGTGGGTTGGTGCGGGTTGCGCACTGCTGTTTGCATTCACAAGCGCAACACTGTGGTGGCTCTCAGGCAGCACCACGCAGGACGATGCCGAGTACTCGTTGAACCCTGACGCAGTTCCAGATTCGTCTGCAACTTCTGTCACCGGACACCCCGACGCACCCGCAGCTGCAGGCAGCAATGGCGCCGCGATGATTGTTGATGCACCGGACACCACGGACGCCAACAGCCGCAATGCAGCCTCGCCGGCGCAGGCGTTGCCTGCGACAGCAAGTACAAGTTCAAGTGCAACGGTTGCAACCCCTGCAAGAGAAACGCGTGCGCAGCGCGCACCAGCAGCTGCACGCACTGCTGCTGGCAGCAGGACGCAGGATGAAAACCTGCTCGGCACGCTGCTGGGCATCATCAAGGAAGAAGAAAGCAAGAAGAAGAAAGCTGCTGCAGCGCCACAGCCTCAGACCATGGACGATCTGATCGCGAAGATCGAAGCAGACGACAAGAAGCGTGCCGATGACGAACGCGTCGCGTTCGAGCAGGTGGCAACACGGAAGACTGCTTCAACCGAATCGACCATCCAGACCCAACTGCGCGCATGCCCTGGTGCGAACACCACCAAGGGGCTGGAATGTCGCGCGAAGATCTGTGCAGGGGTGCGTGGAAGGGATCCGGCTTGTCCTGCTATGTGATGGCGTGTGTGCTGCGCCTGGGCATCGACGGGAAGTCAGCAATTCCCGAACGACGCTGACTCAGCCATCGGGAGGCTCTGCACTGCTTCTCAACGAGCCCGCCTAGGCGGGCTTTTTCTTAAGCGAAGCAGGCATCGAACTACAAGGAGCCTGTACCGCCCCTTCCGCGCTTCCGCTCACGATGAAGCTGCCTCATTCTCGCCACTACGTCCGGGCGCTCACCAAACTGGTCGATGTATTCAGGCTCTTCCCAACGCCCCTCGTCATTTGGATCAAATCTACTCTCCGCAACGGTCGCGGGCGAAAAATGGGGCGTCGCACATGTTGCAATAACCAACCAACGAGTTAGCGCCAATACCCCATACCAAGGAAACAGGAAGTGTCTTAAGGGAAACAACGACCTGCCAAGCAAGAAGCAGGTCCAGCGATATGAGTTCCTAAAGCTGTTCTTCATGGACAGCGTAATGATCTTATCCGACTCGTGAGCAACAGCATAATCGGGCCCGCCGTCCATGTACCTATTAATAAATTCCCAACGACCACGAACTCGCGAAGGATCATCAGTGAAAGTCCCTACAGTAAACGTATCTACGATCGTCCTATTTTTATCTAAAATATGGCAACGAAGGTCGCACAACTCCTTGTTTTGATTGCCCCAACCCACAAAGAAGAAGAGACGTTCACTTCCCCAGGAAACAACAACCTCGCCATTCGCGCCGTTATTCCTAAAAATATGAACCCTCTTCGTCAGCCTATTGAATCTAATCGGATAATAACGGCATGCAAATAAGTCGTGTCGAAGCACCAGGCTCCAAAAAAAATATACCAACCCGCTCGCCAGCAATAGAAATAGAACCACAACCGTGAACTCGGTCAATGTTGGATTCACCGGAAAGACCAAAAACACAGCACAAATAGCAACAACGGCAATGAAAAGGCTAAGAGCACCTGCGGCGAATGTCGGGATGAAACCTTTCATTGAAAATGTTCGATCCACGAAGTCCGCATATGTCGAGTTAATGGATATCAGTGATGCGGAGTCATCTGGATGGAAATCATCGCTTACCCCCTGAGCAAGATGCTCTTTCCTTTCGACATTGAGTATCCCTCTCTCAGTCTCAAATTTTGGATACCAACCTGTCAACATATCAACTCACTCCATATGCACGCAGATACCCATCCGTCGCTTGCATAACTACGAATACAGTATTGAAATTTACGAACCTCGACCAGCTATAGGAAGACCGCAATCGATTACAGAATCTCCAATTAACAATACTGCTTCTGATACCGATTAATAGCGAAAATAGAAAGGACCGAGCGCTGGCGGATCATCCGGCCGAATAGAAATCATAGTCTTCTTGCGCAAATTTATTTCCTCAGGGTTCTTCCAACCAACCGAAGTGAAAACAATCTCCGCCATCTTCACAAACGGAAGATACTTCCTGGAAACACTCCAACCGATTAGTGAAAAAATAGCTGTACCTCCTAGTATCACAAAACCAATAGTAACCATCAACATGGCGACCTCACCTCCGCCACCTATAGCCCAAAAGAACGTCAACATTACAACGGTGACAATCGCTACAACCAATGACATCCACAGCAAGCCCCTGATTGTTGTCTTAACATGCGCCGATCGACCGGACACAACGTGAGGAAAAAGAGCGATGATCCGGTCACGTGGACGAAGCACGGCGAATGCCCGCATGTAACCATCGGCCTCTTCCGCCACCACTTCAACCTCATCCCCTTCCTGAAACGGGTTCGCCCATAAAATCGCACGCACTGCCTCATCGCCCAACTGAAAAGTCAGCGCAAAAGCCTCCTCGCGCATCTCTTCCATAGACATAGCCACCATCCCAGCAGCTAGCCCGCTCAATCCGACAGCGGCTGCCAGAGTTCCGGCAAGCGCATTGCGCTTTTGCAACTCCTCCCCCTGGAACGCGTCAACCGTTGTTACTTCAACTTCAAGGTTGCGCATGGTGCCAACCAGAACTCGTACCGATGACGCCGCTTCAGTGTTCATCTTTATCCTCCACCCACATCCCCGCCCTGCTGATCGAAATGCAGCGCGCAACCAGAACTTGCGCCGGAAGGATTGCTAGTTTCCAAGTGATTCCTTATCTACGGCTTCCGGCCAGATGACAGCAGGCGAGAATCGCATCGCAAAATAATGCGCAGCCCCCATCGGCAAAAATAGCCAGAATGTCAACAGCAGAAACGGCAAATTAAAAGACCAATCACCTGCCGTCATTCGACTCCGCACTTTCTCTCCATCTTTGGTTGGGTCAAACATACGCATATAGTGGAACAAGCTGCGCCGAAATGTTACGTCTTGATCTCTAGGCTCGCAGGCAGGAACACCCGACACGCCGGACTCCATGTATTCAACACAATAATCCCAAGCATCATGCATCTCTTTGGTGGTTGGCCAATTACCCATCAACTGAAAACATCCACCCACATCAGAGCGCCCTCGATCTATTAACCAAAGGGAAAACCTCTGCATATAGACCTTGCCAGTGAATCCCTTATAACAATATATCTTGGCATCAACATCACTCCAGTCGAAAATCTTTACAGTCACAGGCCACTCCCTAAATGGATTCAAGCTATAGGAATGCTCATAAACATAGATTTTCTTAAGAGCTCTATTAAAACGAACTGGCCGATCACTCGAAGTACCAAGATCCGTTTTGAATAACAGAAAAACAATCCAAGATGCACCCATCAATAAAACTGGTAAAACAAAAACAACAGCAATAACTTCGCTATCCAACGGGAAAGCAATTTTTATAAGCAACGAAAAACAAGCGAAGAAACCAAAAAGACCTAAGATTGCGAACAATAAAGAGCCGCCCCGCATAATTATCGAAGACCTTGATATCTCCAAAACAACGTCGTCGATTCTGTTAACCAACTCGGTCGGCAATTTCGAATTTCTTATATACCCAGCACAACTTCCTACCAAATCCTCGACGCAGCGCCCCAGGATCAAATTCGAGCCAACCTCTCCGGAAACCATCAATCCTCGTCCTTTACTTCAAGAGTAGCCCGTGCATCATCATCGGAAAAATCTGGCCAGCAGAGGGGCCAGGCTTACTGCTGGTCCTTGCGAACGGAAGTGGTGTGGGGATCCAGCGAATCGCCAGATCAGGATTTTTATGATCCGAAAGCCCTCACTATTGCTATGGATCGGCAGCCAAAGTTCGTACTCCTTGCTGTACTCATGGGCGATGCTTCAACCGGATCAACTGGTCAATCGCGCTTTGGTCCAGCGCTTGGCCGCCAGCCTCAGCGACGATTTCTGCTGGAAATTCTGGTACTCGAGATAGATCCGTTGCGCGCATTTTGTCGCCTGGCTGCAGCGGTGGGCCGTCTTCTTCCATGTACTGCCGGATGTGCTCCCATAACGCTAACTGCGTGCTGTCGAAACCATTGGATTGAACACCCAGTTGGATCAGCTGCTCCACTTCGTTCGCGGCGCCTTGACGAATAGCAAGCAGGCCGAGTTCAAAACCCTCCGATGCAAGATTCGCGCCTCGGAAGTAGATATAGTTGTAGATACGCGCTCGAATCTGATCATCCCATCTGTATGCTATAGGTGTGCCGTGAGAGCCGTTCTTCCAGAATCTAAAAAAGCCTCCATTTAGATACGGAAGAATATAAACCAACTTTGTTTTTTTGTTAAAGAGCACTGGATCATCCAGCGAGTTCTTTGTCGCTAGGCGCCAAAAATAGGTCCCGAAGCAGAAAAGAAAATATGACGGAAACCCAAAAAAAGCCAGCGTGAACAGCAGATCAACTGTTATAGGGATCTCGACCTCCACCAGCGCCATCAATAACAGAACAAAAAAAACGACCCCAACTGACCACATAAAATAAGCGGAGAATTTCGACCAGCCAACACTCTTAGCGTATTCGCCACGAACGGTACCAACTTCTAAGCCATCAGGATGTACCCGCAATATGGCATCAAATGCAACAGGGTCAACACCAATCGACTCCGAATGGATCGAAGGAATAACACGGTAGGGAGCGCGTCTCGCATGTGCGTTCTCTCGATAAAGCTCTGAACTGAACGCCAACTCAGCCTCCACCCTACCCCAAACTGCAACTGTTGTTTCCTTCAATGCCATTATCAACCTCTGCAGCCCACCGATTTCCCATCAGAATCATAATTGACTCTTGGCGAGCCGATTCGCTGGACGGGCCCGGCGAGCAGTTCGTTCTAGGAGAATTTGCTCTCGCTCATCAGGGGTCTCTTTGGCGCTAGCTTGCCCGGAAACGCTCAAGAATGCCTGGCTCAAGTTTACGGGAAGGCGACATCGGCTCCAAAGTTGCGAAACTGCTATGCCCCAACATCATCAAAACAGTTCTAGTTGATCGCCACAACTGCACTATCGGCCCCAAATATCAACATAACCAACTTCAGCGCTATTGCACCCCACAACACTCCGCCAGACATCATTGAAACCCAATAGAGAAACTTCTCCGCAGGTTGCAATCGCGATGGTGCTTTGATCTTGTCCTGAAGCGATGCCGGCATTGGCTCCGCAGTGCCACCGCGCGCTTTCCTAATCTCGCTTTTATCAAATCGCAGAACACGACCGGTGCGCGTACCTGCAATTGTTAACATTACCAAAGGCCAGAAAATTGCCGTCCAGAGGGGAGTAAGCACCCACATCCAACGACGGGACGCTTCAGAGCGTTCATCCCAACGCGGGACACCAATCCAGCCGTTAAAGAAACCGTAGCGGTATGCGTCCCAGAACTTAGGGCGGACACCTGGAATCAGGTGTATATCGGGCAAGTTTTCCCAGTCACCCTCCATATAGCTCGCAAAGAACTCATATGTGGCCAAGCAATCGTATAAACCCAGTGCGTTCTGCAACAAAATTTGCCGGCGGGCACTGCGTCCGTCTTCAGTAGGCTCAATTAAATGAACATTACAGGACGTTGATGCGCCCACAGAACTTACGCTCGTCACAGGTTCAATGTAGGGTCTAAGACGTTCCCAATCGGCCTCAACACGAGCACTGCCCTGCAACTGAACAACCTTACGCTCTTTACGAAGCGCTAATAGCGGAAAGCCAACCACCTGCCGCCTCAACGATTTGATGACTGCAACATTTCCAGCACCAAAGAGGAGAAACCCCAGCACGCAAACCGTCGTTATAAACCAGTCTCCGCTCCCCTCTCCAATAATCGCCAAGAAGATCCAATTACCAAAGAACAACATCGTTATCGAAAGCAAGACCACCAGGAGAATATGAAATCCATTAGCCGCACCACTTGCTGTCCCTGCAGGATTCAATATCGCAAAATCTTCATTAATCTCTAGGACGAGATCAAAAGACCTACCGTACCGCCCCTTTAATGGCAGCGGATACATCGCGCTCCGCCCCTTAACAGACATCCATCCTTTTCCGCCGATTTCAACCCGCTCCGCTGGCCGAGCCAGTTTGCGTTCCTCCGAAATCATACAGAATCCGCCGCAGTAATCATCTTCCTCAGTCCATCTGGAGCTGGAACAATAAAATCAGGCCGACCGTCAATCTCTGGCATATACTTAATATTAATGGCAACTACAGACAACATATCACGAGAATACCCAACCATCCATCTCACCCCACCTTTTTGCGTAATGGTATATGTCGGAGATGTAGTCGGCGCACTTAAGCCGGTAGTATTTACAAACTTCCCAGCAGACATCTGACTTGGATCATTCATTCCAGCTCCAGACCTGTCTGATATTTTTCTATTCTCCGAAACGGTGTAAACAGCTCCGTCCTTCATACGGAAAGAGAGCCCGTAAACAAGCCCCCCCAGCCCATCAGACAAATCCGGAATGTCCACCTCGACAACAATTGTACCGAAGCCAAATTTACCTTTCCGCCATTGCATGCGCAGCTCCATCGGTATCTCAAACAACCGTTCAAATGCCAATAACTCATCGCTCGAACTACCGAATGCCGGATTAGTTCCGAGACAACTCGAACGCAGCCAAGTTTGCAGCGGATTATCTCGCCAGCTCTCACCGATGAAAATGGAAGCGACACCTAAAACCGCAAGGCCCAACGCCAGCGCACCCCAAGCAAAAGGCCCCAATCCCAGAACAAGTCCAGCGCTGGATAATGCTGCCGCGCCCCCTCCCACGGCAGCCACTCCGCTCACAGTCAGGAATGCGCCTCCAATGAAAGTGGCACGCCCGGAGTCAACATCTCCAGCCTCGGAACGGTTGTAGCCTTCTACCATCGTGACGATTCCACCAACCACACCGGACACCCCACCAACTAGCCCGCCAATTCCCGCAATTCGCGCCGGAGTTAGCGCCAAAATCAACCTCTTGTCTGCAGACGCACCGGACAGCAAATAGCCCGCCGCGATCACCTCAATGAAGGCCCCTGCAACTCCGAGAGTCGAGCTCATCACTTTCGCCCAAGTCTCAGCATCTGGCTTCTTTTCCAGATCCTTATAGGACGCGACGAGTGCCGTCATCTGGATAGCACCTATCCAAGCAGAGAAGGCACCATTTGCGCCACCATTCCTCGCAACCTTCATTGCACCGCTTAACCAGTTTCCGGATGGCGCGCGCTGCAACGACCGGAGAGCTGCCGGAACAACTACAGCGTCTGCAGCGCCCAGCGAACCCAGGCGAGCACGATTCCTCGCAGATGCCGCGGCAATCCTTGCGTTCTCCGCTTCCGCCTGCCTGAACGCTTCGAATTCAGCACTCATCTCTTCAAGGCCTTGCTCCATAGCAACTGCCAGCGTACTTCTCTGTGGCCCAGGACCGTTCTTCAGTCGCTTGGCTTCTGCCTTCCGATCACGCCGCGCTTCTTGGCGGCGTTGCTGCCTGCTTGCTTCTCGCGCCCCTTCAGCAGACATCATTGCGACGTCCGGGGGATTTCCAAATCGAATACGCAGCAGTGGGATCTTCTTTCGCCCGGCCTCCCCAAGCTCGCTGGCGTAATCCCCCAGTTTCACCTTGGCAACGCGCCGCCCCTCTGTATCAATGAATATCTGATTTCGATTTTCAATTGATGTTCCCCAGGCCACCTCGTTGTTCTCTCGAACGAGCGATGCCAACGTCTTTTCTTCGTAGAATGGCAATGCGGTAGTACGGTGCCAAACCGCTCCCAATAAAACGAATACTCTAAGCTCGCCAAACGCTTTTCCGGCAGCTTTACCAACCAGAGCTTGCAGAGAGAGCGTCAACTGCATTATTGCTTCGCTAAGGGGAAGTGTTGCCCTGAACAGCGGATCCACGCCCTTGAGATACCCAGCAGCCCCTGGCGCGAAAGCCAGCGAATCGCGGTTTGAGAGATTCAGGGCAGCAGCCATCTTTTCGTGAGCATTTATCCATTCATCAACAACGCCGTACGCAGACTTAAAACTGCCCAAGACGTCGGAACCCTGATTCTCGGACAAAAAAGACAAAAGATCCTTCTGCCCAGCCAAGAGCGCGCGATACCATAGATTTCTGGATACATCCTTAGCCATCAACTCCTGTGCGAGATTCGCCCCCTGCTCTGTAGCGTCAAGGCCACAAAGAATAGTACTCAGCTGACTCACCATATCTACAGTGCTGCGAACATCATTGCTGTCAAAGTCACATTCTGTAGCCGCCTCAAAGTTGGTGGATTTGCACCACCTCTGAACATCATCAACCAGTATCAAGTGTTTTCCGCGCAGCGTGCCCATTTCACTCTTATAATTTCTTTCGAAATCCGCGATGCGGGATGCGTCCAACTTGTCCTTGTAATTAAGCTCCCAGTCACTACCTTCTTCCAGCTTACCGCGAGCATCTTTGCTTTTAACCCAGCTCTTCCCAAGCTCATCGACGAGCGCCTTGACCTTGCGTTCCCTTGCATATTTGGCGTCAATCGCATCAATTCTCAGCTTAGTTATTTTCTCGAGATGGCGAATCTCTTGAGCAATCCCAATAGGATCATCCAAGTAAACCGCCACCCCGCCCAGCCCACCAGAACAGGCGCCCTTGACTCGTTTTCCGAGCGCAACGGGGCTGTCCTTCAATTTCACCGGAGGTGTAACGCTGTACTCGAATGGCTCGATTTTTCCCGAAAACTCAGGAACTTTCGACTTTAGATTGGAGCCATCAAGCTTAATTCCCAGCGCCTTATCTGTCGCACTCTCATCTTTCGCCATAGCCAGTAGCGCTGGGACGTCATGCATCTGAAAGCGCACGCCCATAAGTGTAACCGTTCTTTCGCACTCATCTCTGGGCGCCTGCCCTTTCAATATAAGCGATCGAAATTCGTCAAGCTTATTCGGTGTATATAGAGTGCTTGCGTAAGAAAGCCATATTTTCTTGGCATTCTCTGGGCGGTCCACACTGAACATCGAAGATCGCGTTAGATGATCGCCACGACCACATTGGTACTCCTCGATCCTTGGGCTTGTCTTAGCTGGAAATTCCCAAAGTGAGCCCTCACGACCGACAAAAAAAACTCTCCATGTACCTCCATCACGCTCGTCAAGCACATGTAGATAGCCACCACTGAGTGGCCTAAGCAGAAGTTCACCGGCCATTTTGTCAAAGCTTGTTTTTGACAAATCCGCTCTTGTGCCGTGATCCGAACGACCATCCCAATATGCGTAGGAGAACCTCAGCGGCAAAATAGGAAAACCGCGCTTATCACAACGTTGGCAGTCACCGAAAGCACCAGCATTGGAGTTTGTATTGCGCGCCGCATTGGCAATCTGTGCACCATCAGCCATAACGAAGTCCTTGTCGTTCTTTCAACCCAAGCTGCCAGTCGCCAGCCGATATTCCCTTCCATACATCTGCATCAGCGTGCGCGGCTGCATCTGCGTACGGCCGCTTCATCTCGCGTGCATCATTCAGCCAGACTGAAACAATCGGATGTAACTCGATACGCTCATGAACCAAGCATCGATGCAGAATGAAGGCCACACAATCCGCTTGCTGATGCGGCTGCAATCCAACTGCTGCAGCAACACGGGCGGCATCGTAGATCCTCTCGATCTCGACGATATCATCGGTAAGCGATGGCCACGTATTGATCACAGCGTTTATTGTCTTTAGCCAATCAAGACGTTCCAAAGAGGACTCTTCAGGATAGCGAATGCTCTCCGTCTCGCTGACGGGCAGCTTCTGAAGCCTCCCTGACGCATCCAGAAAAGACCAAGAGGTAGGACCTGAGATGCAGAAATCTTTACTTACAAAGGATACCAAGTGCTGGGAGACTCTTGGGTCATAGAACCTGAAAAGCCAAGTCCTGACTCCAACCGACTGCAACATTTGCTTTGACATTCGGGACTGCAAATCTCCCACCTCAAGATCACTACCAATCCAGGCACACACCGGGTAAGGAGCCTGAGGGTCCGATAGCTGTGACCAAGCTATTTCGAAAGTCCAATCAAAGATTCCACCAACTTCGTTGTTCAATGGGACCAAGAACGGACAAGCATCCTTCGGCAAATTCAGTTTCCGAGGTGCCACAAGAACCTCGCTATAACTATCGCCAACCTTCGTGTACGACCTATCCCAAGGCACACCCGACGTTGGATCAACAAATAAATAGCTATGCTTAGCCTTGAACAATCGCTCACGAAGGGATGTTAACGCGTCCCACTTCAAACCTTCATCGTCAGAGAGGGACCTAGAGAGCGACACGTCCAGCCCCTCCTCTGGTTGCATCCTTGAACTTTTCGAGGCACCCACTGAAAGGTGCCTGCTTTGACTCGACCGCAGCATCCACCGCCTGGGGCCCCACCCAATCCCTCTGGCTAGCCTTGAACTCAATCTTTCCAGGCGCCCCCAGCTCGATGTTGTCACCTTCAATCCGAATGTAGGCACCAGCCGCAGTGGCCAGCAGATGCTTGCTCGGCGCCGCCATTTCAATATTGGCGTCGGTGCTGGCAATGCGGACATTGGTCTTCGCAGCGATCGTGGCCTGGTTCTTGTGCGCGCGTGCGCTTACCTTGCCTTGTGCTGCGTGCAGGGCAATGCCGCGCTCCTGATTGGGGCTGTCTTTCCTGCCCTCGCTGCCCACGGTGTAGAGCACCAGACCTTGTGCGACTGCCAGGCTCAGCGAGCCCTGCGTCATCCAGTTCAATGCGACACCGCTGCTCAGCAAGGTGTGGGTACCGCTTACCCATGCTTGATCGGCCGGGGTCAGGCTCATCACGCCGGCTACGCCGCTGCCGAGCAATACGGGCGCGCTCCAGCCGGGTGCTTCGCCGTCGCCGCCATTGATGCTGCCTGCGCTGCTGCCGCTATGCGTTGCTTTCAGCTGTTCCTGCAGTTCGGTCAGGGTTTGATCGATGGGCAGTTCGGCGGGATCTTTGGGCAGCTGCGCGGTTTGATCAGTTGCGGAGTCGGCCAGGCTCTTGAGCAGGTCGTGGCCTTGCTGCAGCTGTGCGATGGCTTGTGGTGCTGCCATCTGCGGCGTGCCTTCCTCCGTTGTCAGCAGCAGGCCGCGACCGGCGCGCAGGCTGCCGTGTGCTTGGGTTGAAAGCTCGACGCCGAAACCGCGCTCGCCTTCGCGCACGTTGTCTTCGCCACCTTTCAGGTGGCCGAGGGTCAAGGTGGTGTCGTGCTGCGTTGTCGACAGCTGGGCGCGGCCCTGCCCCGGCGTGTCGTCGAAGCGTAGCTGCTGATAGCCGCCTGTGCCGCTTTGGCTTTCTGCCAGTGCCTGGCTCTTGAAGCCGGTATACACGGCGGAGTGATCGTTGCCTTCGAACCATGCGGCGGCATTGCCAGTGGCGTTCGCGCCACCGCTGTTCAACTTGTTGTGCTGTGCGTCCTGTTGGCCGCGGCCGTTATAGAGCGCGCCAACAATCACCGGGCGATCGATATCGCCTTCCAGGAACGCGACCAACACTTCCTGGCCGCGCCGCGGCAGCACTACGCCACCCCAGTTGTCGCCGGCCCACGGGGTCATGACGCGCACCCAGGTCCAGGCGTTACCGCTGGCGGGCGCGTTGTCGTCGCCGGCCGGGTGCGCCAAGCCGTTGCTGGCATTGCCGCCTCGCTGCCACGGGAACTGCACTTTGATGCGGTGGTCGCGGTCAGACAGCAAGGGATCGCCATCACTGACCACAACCGCACTCAAGGTGCCGATCACGCTGGGGCGCGGGTGCAGGTGTACGCCATGCCCGTCTTCAGTCTGCGGGCGGTAGATGACCTCGGCCGGAATCACCGCGAACTGGTTGTCGTAGAAACCTGTGTTGATGTCATTACGGCCTGCACCATTACGGATGCCGGCCAATGCCGTTGGCAGCTCCAGTGCGCGCTGGTTGATCGGGCCAAGCGTCTGCTCGAGTGCATCGAATACGTCAGCATCCAGGTTATTGCGGGCCTGGTGTCGTACCGAGATACAGAGGAATGCGGCGTCCTCTGCCACCTGCGGGTGCTGTGACAGGGCGAGCTTGGCGCCCGGCGCAAGTGCACGCCACTGGCCGCCGCCTTCAATCAGGTGCGAGCGCACGCGCAGTGCATCCAGATGCTGTTGCGCGCGACGTTGCCCGCGCGCATTGTCCTGCCAGCCATAAGGCCCGCTGGTGTCCTGGTCAACCACACCGAGGTCGGCACCCTGCTCTGCTTCGGCGCTTGCCTGGCGACGCTCAAGGCTGCGGTAATCCCAGGTTGCCCGCTCCACCTTCGGCGTGCACCAGCTGCGGGCTTCCTGCCACTGCTGGATGGCATCGCTGCGTTCGCTTTCATTGCTGCGATGGAAGCGAACGCTGCCGAGATCGGTAACGTCATGCGCGTGATCGGCCAATACCAGGGTGTGCTTGCCGAAAGCCGCTGCATCCGGGTCGCCTTCATGCTCGAACCAATAGAAGATGCCTTCTTCGGCCAGCAGGCGCTGTACGAACGCTAGATCGCTCTCCTGGTACTGGGTGGTCAGGCTGCGCTTGGCGTACTGGCCAGCATCGGTAAGCACCCAGCGCCACTCGGGCGCCAAGCTACCGTAGTCGGCAAAGATGTCTTCGATGATCTCGACCACGGTCTTGTCGTGGAATACATAGCTGTCGACGCGCTGCGACAGAAACGCCAACCATGGCTGCAGGCGCAGGCGATAACGGGCGAGTCCGCCATTGCTGCCAATCCGTTCGACGGCGGTGATGCGTCCGTGCAATGGCCGGTGATTGCCATCGGCCTGCTGCAGCTGGAGCAAGGCAGGCTTGCCGATCAGCGGCTGCAATTGCAGGCCAGCATCAACGGATAGCGCGGTGATCGTCCATTGAAAGCCGATGCCGTCGATCTGCTCGACGCCATCCAGGGTTTCCGCAACCAGCACATCGATGCCCAGCGCGGTATGCAGCCGCAGGAAGCGCTGTGTCTGTGCGGGCTCGGCCAGGGCTGCCAATGCGTTGTTTACCAAATCCATGGTGTTGATCTGCCTTCATGGGCTGTAGTGCGCGCTACGGCCCGGACTGAAAACTGCTGGATGCATCTGTTTGTTGCCATCCATTCCGGCACCCGCCAGCACCGGAATGGCGTTGTTACCGTTGCATCAAGCGACCTGCGCGATTTCCTCAAGGCGCAGACGAACGCCTTCGCTGACCTGCAGGCGATAGTCGCGCCCACCTGCAGAAATAAGCACCTCTCGCATGTTGCTCACCAACTGCGGCTTGCCGACCGGCGCGCTATCCATGTGGATGCGCCAGGAGCCACGGCTGATCTGGCCAGCCACAATGCGTGCATCCTGACGCGCTGCCGGTACGGCAGTTTCGAGCAGTTCGACGATGTGTTCCGGGCGCAAGCGATTCCATGCGCGCACGCGGTCGAGGTCGCGCCCCAGGCCCAGCTCGAGGCTGTCGCAGTGGCTCAGTGCTGCCTGGCGGTCAAATCCGAAAAATTCCATGCTGTTCTCCTTCTTCCGTAATCAAGAAACTTTGTACTTGAAATCGCCCTTCTTGCCGGCGCTTACTTTGATGCTGTTGATTCGGGTGCCTTCGGCCATGGCAGTCAACACGTTCTCCGCAATCTCCGGCAACAAGGTGCCGTTGAGAATGTGATCGACATTGCGTGCGCCCGAGTCCACCTCGGTGCAGCGCGCCAGTACAGCTTCAACCAGCCCTTCGTCCCAGCTGAAGCTGGCCTTGTGGTTTGCACTGACGCGGTCACGAATTCGACCCAGCTTGAGGCTGATGATGCGCACCAGCACGTCATCACTGATCGGGTAATACGGCACCACTTTCAAGCGACCAAGGAAGGCCGGCTTGAAGCTGCGCATCAGGATCGGTCGCAGGGCTTCGGCAAGTGCGTCTGCGGCGGGAATTTCTTCCACCGGCTTGTTCAGGCAGGACTGCATGATCTGCGAGGAGCCGATGTTGGAGGTGAGGATGATCAAGGTATTGCGGAAGTCGATCTCGCGGCCTTCGGCATCATCCATCACGCCCTTGTCGAACACCTGGAAGAACATTTCCAGTACGTCCGGATGCGCCTTCTCCACTTCGTCGAGCAGCACCACGCTGTACGGGTTGCGACGAACAGCTTCGGTCAGCACGCCGCCTTCGCCGTAGCCAACGTAGCCCGGCGGGGAACCCTTCAGGCCGGACACGCTGTGCGCTTCCTGGTACTCACTCATATTGATGGTGATCAGCTTGCGCTCACCGCCATAGAGAATGTCGGCCAAGGCCAGCGCGGTCTCGGTCTTGCCCACACCGGAGGGCCCGACAAACATGAACACGCCGCGCGGCTTGTTCGGGTCTTCCAATTTCGCGGTCGCGGTACGCACGCGCTGGGCGATGGCGTCGAGCGCGTGGTCCTGGCCGATGACCCGCTCTTCCAGCAGGCTGCCAAGTGAGCGGATGGTGCGGATCTCATCCTTGACCATGCGGCCAAGCGGCACGCCGGTCCATGCCGACACGATTTCAGCGACGACGGTGCCATCCACCTGCAGCGGAACCATCGGGGTCTCGCCCTGCAGGTCACGCAGCTCCGCCTGCAACTTCGCCAGCTCTGCATGTTGTGGCGACAGCTCGCGCGTTGACTTGCTGCGCTTGCCAGTTGTTTTTGCGACAGCGACGTCGGCCTGCTCGTCTGCGGAGGAATCCGCATCACCCTCGCCCGCCAGGCCTTGTTCAAGCTGCTGGCGCAGCGCTGCAACCCGCCCGGCCAGTTCGCGCTCGACACTCAAACGCTGCTCATTGCTGGCAAGCACAGCCTGCGCTTCAATCTGCTGCGCCTTCAGTTCGGCAAGACGTTCCTCATGCAAGGTACTGCCGCCGGCAGTCTCGCGCTGCAATGCGGCCAGCTCGGCCTCGAGCCGATCCAGGTGCTTGCGGGTGTCTTCGATGATAGCGGGCGTCGCGCTTTGCCCAAGTGCGACCTTGGCGCAGGCGGTATCGAGCACGCTGACGGCCTTGTCCGGCAGCTGGCGGCCGCTGATATAGCGGTGCGACAGGCGCACGGCTTCGGTCACGGCTTCATCCAGCACGCGGATGCCGAAGTGCGCCTCCATCAGGCTGACCATGCCGCGCAGCATGGCGGCGGCCAGTACTTCGCTGGGCTCCTCCACCTTCACTACCTGGAAACGACGCGCCAAGGCGGCGTCCTTTTCAAAGTACTTCTTGTACTCGCTCCAGGTGGTGGCGGCGATGGTGCGCAACTCGCCTCGTGCCAGGGCTGGCTTGAGCAGGTTGGCGGCGTCGTTCTGGCCAGCAGAGCCGCCGGCACCAATCATGGTGTGGGCTTCGTCGATGAACAGGATGATCGGGTGCGGGCTCTTCTTGACCTCGTCGATCACGTTCTTCAGGCGGTTCTCAAACTCGCCCTTGACGCTGGCACCGGCCTGCAACAAACCCATATCCAAGGTGTGCAGTTCAACGCCTTGCAGCACGTCGGGCACATCCTTCTCTGCAATGCGACGGGCCAGGCCTTCGACGACGGCGGTCTTACCGACGCCGGCCTCACCGGTGAGGATGGGGTTGTTCTGGCGGCGGCGCATCAGGATGTCGATAACCTGACGGATCTCGGCATCACGGCCAATCACCGGGTCGATCTTGCCGTCACGCGCACGCTGGGTAAGGTTGGTGGTGAACTGGTCCAGCGCGGGGGTCTTGGACAGACCGCCCTTTGCCTCGCCCGGCACTGCATCCGCATCTTCGCCAGCACCTTCGCCCGTTGCCGAAGCATCGGCGAAGCGCACGGTCTGCGCTTCCTGCGAGCCCTCGGTCAGCTTGGCAAAATCGTGCTTCAGCTCTTCACGCTTGAAGCGCACGAACAATTTGGAGCCGCGGTAGGCCAGCTGCGCAAGATCAGGCTCGGTCAGCAGTGCCAACAGCAGGTGACCGCTGCGGATGCGGGTGGTCTCCGAATCCAGCGAAGCAATCAGCCAGGCGTGCTCGAACAGGGCCGGCAGATGCTGGGAGAACACGGGCGTGCGTGTGTTGCCGGTCTTGAACTGGCCGATCTCGTCGCTGAGATCGCGCTCAAGTGATTCGGGCGATATGCCACTGCGCTGGGCAATCAGCACGAAGTCGCTCTTGGGCTGCTCCAGCAGCGCCAGGAACAGGTGCTCCAGATCCACCTCGTAGTTGCCACGCGCCATGCACAGATTGGCTGCGCGCTGGGTTGCCTGACGGCAGGTGTCGTCCAACTTGCTGATAAGTGTTTTGAGGTTGATGCTCATTCGGAACCACGCACTCCCTGCTGAAACCGTTCAATTACCGGCAACGTCATCGTCACCGGTGCCTCGTCATTGCAATGTATGAATGCCATAGGTGGTGTCGTCGCGCGCGCCGGATTGCCCGCGTGTACACATATAGCTGTCCCAACCCAAGCGCGCTCCATTTCCCAGTGCGCTGCCTTGGACGTCCTCGGCACGCAGCACCAGCCGCACCTCGTATTCAAGCGTGCCGCCGGTGAGCAGCGACAGCCACTTGGCCAAAGCCAGGGCTGCGGTACCGCCGGGCAGGAAATCGTCAAATGCCGTCTTCGACAGCGGGCCGATGCGCAGGCGCAGGCGCAGATCGCGCTGCCAGACGCGGTCACCTGCCAACGCGCTGGCACCCAGCACAGCGTTTGCCTGCCCCAAGCGCGTCGCCTGCCCTGCCGGCACCCGATACCAAGCGCCGACAAACTGCTGCACTTCGAGCGGTACCTGGAAGTAGTCCGATAGCACGCGCTGCATCAGCACTGCCGATACCGGCCGCTGCCTGATCGCGCCCGCGTAGTACGCCACTGCCTGATCGAAGATGTCGCCTTCGCCGTCGTGCAGGCGATCGCGCAGCTCATGCATGCCCATGCCAAGCAGCGACAGCACCAACGGCAGAAAGCGCTCACGCCGGTCCAGTTCGTACTGCAGCGCAAGCCGGTGCTTCTTCCACGCCGCGTAGTGCAGCGCTACGGCGCGGGTGGAGAAAATATCGAGGAAGGCACGTGCGGTTCGATCGCGCTCGTAGAGCTCGCGGATCTGCAGCGTTTCGGTGTAGTGCAGCGGCAATGCACCTGAAGTGCCGAGCAGGCCCATGAAATGGGGTGTCAGGTGTATTTCACCCAGCGTTTCAGCAGCCAGCGCCTGCTCGATGTCTTCACGCTCCTGCAGGCGATCGCCAGCCAGCGAGTACACCTCACCTTCGGCAGACAACTCGGTCGCCGGGAAGCCCAGGGACAGGCTGTTGCGGAAACGCACCCGCATTGGAATCGCCTGCCCCGATTTCACTCCTTGCCGCTCGAACACCTGCTCAAGCAGGCGCACCGCCTGGAAGAACTCGAAGCGGTGCGGCTCGGCCAGCAGCTGCTGGGCTACGCCAGGATCGATTCGCCGCTGCGCGCTTCGCATCGGACGATCTCCTCCCCGCTGTCGCCGGAAATCAGCACCAGTCGGGTAAAGCTGTTGGCATGCACATACAGTGCGAAGAAGTGATCCATCACCTGCGCGAATGCAGCCACGCCGGTGCCGACAAAATGGGCCTCATTGATGGTCAAGCGGATTTCAAGACCGCGTACGACAGATGCGAACTGGCGCCCAGACATCCAGGTCGTCGCCGGCACCTGCTCCAGCGCAAGAATGCCATCGACCTGCCGCGCGGAGACATTGCTGCCAGACAGGTCATACAGACGCAGCATTTCTTTCAGCGCAGCCAAGCCGCTGCCACTCAGGGACAGCTGGTTAAGCGACAAATGCGAGATCAGGCGCCACTGCGCGCTGCGCCCGTGGCGGAAGCGCAGTGGTCGGGTTGGCTTGCGCAGCAGCGTGATGGCCTTGGCAGGGCTGCCACCTTCGATGCTCAAGTCGCCACCGGCCACGCCATAGGCGAGCTGATGCGGCAGATCACGGTTGCTGCAGGTCAGCTCCAGGCTGACCGTATCGGTTTGCGGCAGCACCGGGTTGAAAGACAGATCAACGAAGCTGATCTCCATCTCGAAGCCCGGGCTTTGCCTTGCGATGTCTTCGTCGTGGCGGGCGACCCAGTATTGCCCGGTACGATCCGGGTCTTCACCGTGATGCAGCGAATAGAAAGGACGGAACTCGTGGATCGCCTCGCCCTGTGGTGTCTGCCGGATGCGGTAGACCGAATCGATGGAATGCACTTCGAAGGCATAGGCGCGGCGTGCGTCCGCCAACACCGGGTAGTTCACCGTGCGATGGGTTACCCGGATCGGCTCACCGTTGATCTTGAACAAATTGACGATGGGCGTACAGCCCAGCCGCACGTTGTGCAGGCCGATATCTTCAAGCACCATTGCGTTGGCCCGTTCCTGCTGCCCAGCCGGCAGGATCAGGTGCAAGGTGAAGCGGCGGCTGGCGCCTGCGCTGGTGGCAGTCAAGTCCAGGTCAACAAAGCCGAACTTTTCCGGGTAGCCGAACAGTTCGGTCAGCAAGCGATACGCCGGGTGCGAGCGCGCCGGGAAATCGATCAAAGCTTCGCTGTCAGCGAAGCCAACCGGGCTGATCGGCACTGACTCAAGACGACGCCAGCGACCGTCGCCGTCGGACTCGACATAGGCGGCCTTTACGCCAAGCAGCAGTGCGTCGCGCAAAGCAGCGCGCACCGACGGCTCCCCGTCGAGGAACAGGCGCAGTTTATCGGTACCCAGCTGAGCGAAGCCAAGCTGATCTGAAAGCAGATTGAAGCTCAGTGAGATCTGTCCTCCACTACCGCCTGGCAATGCCGTTGCCATGGGCGCGTCTGCCACCGCCCGGTACGTCACAGCAGAGATACCGATGGGCGCCAGCACCACGTCGTAACTGGTACGGAAATCACAAGGGACGCCGCGAACTGCGCGACTCTGCAAGGAAGTGCCACGCGGAATCCGCACCGGTGCACTCAGCTTTGACGCCACGCCGTCCATATCGAAGTATGCGATCGAGCAGGCTGGGAACGGCCGCAGATAGTGCGGGTACAGCACATCCAGCAGCGCGTCGGTGAACTCGGGGTAGTCGTCGTCGATGCGCTTGGATACGCGCGCACTCAACAGCGCGAAGGCCTCGATCAGGCGCTCGACGTGCGGGTCCTGGCTGCCATCGGCAGACAACTGCAGGCGGCCGGCGATCTTCGGGTAACGCTCGGCGAACTCGCGGCCATAACGGCGCAGGTAGGCCAGTTCGCGCTCATAGAAGGGCAACAGATCCTGCATCAGAGCGCCTGCTGGGTGCGACGAGCGCGGGTAACCTGGTACTGCAGCGTGGACGGCTGCAGCATCGCGTCGAAGCTTACCGGCTCACGCGCGGGCTCGAGATCCAGCAGCGCGTGAATGGTGAAATGCAGGCCACCGGCAAACTGGTTACCGGCATCAAGCTGCACACTGACATTCTTCAAACGACGCTCATGCCGACCAACCGCTTGTTCCAACGAACGGCAGATGGAAGATCGATCATAGGCATTGGCAAGGCTCATTGCCGAGAAATCGGCAAGCCCGTAGGTCAGCAGCGACTGGCGGCAGTTTGGGAACTCCGCCATATCACTCTCCTGGAATGCGGCGCGCGAATTCAGCAGCCCCTCCAGGTCACGCGCGATGGACTCTTTGTACTGCTCCAGCGATACGGACTTGAAGATCGGCCCGGCACCCGCACTACGCGGATTATCGTCAAACAGCTTTTCCAACAGGCTGGGTTCGAGTCCCTTCATCGTTGTTTCCGGTAGCTGGGCATCCGTGCGAAAAGGCATCGATGCAACTGCAGGGCCGTTCCTGGCCTTGCCGGGATTGAGACTGCGATGGCGCTTGACGCGCCATCGCAGAACACATCATCAAACGGTGTAGTTCGGGATGTTCTTGGTTGCGCTCCACTGTGCCACGGTCTTGCCACCAACTCCGCCTTCCGGCTTCTGCTGCTGGTAAGTCCACTTGATTGCACCGAAGCTCAACTGAACCACTTCCTGCGGCATACCTTCCTTGTCAACCGTGGTGGTGACGCGGTGTACCAGCACGTTCAGCAGCTCGACCAAGTAGTAATTGATCGCGTTGCCGTCCTTGTCCGCACGCATGAACTCAACGCGTGCCTTCGGGAAGGTGGTGCCGTTTGCGGCGGCCTGGTTAAGGGCCGTGGAAGCGAGATCGATCGACTTGATGATTTCGATCGGCGACAGATTCACGCGGGCTGCCGTGGTACCACCAGAGGTGGAGGCAGTGGCCGAGCGAGGCTGCAGCAGATCCTGCGAGAAGGACTGGATTTCAATCCAATCCTTGTGCTTGTCGTCGTGCGACTCACCTTTGATGGTGTCAATTGAAAGAAAAGCATGTTGCATATCTGGTCTCCTAAATTCCGTTCTTCCGTGAGATTGTTTGCCGGGCGGGGGCCCGGCGATTGAGGGGGGCTTCGCCCTCTAGAAATGCGCGCCACCGCTAGGCAGGGACCGAAGTCCCCACCCGACGCTAAAGCAACATCAAAACGTTACGCCTTCTTTGCCGACGCCGGCAGTTCAGCAACAAGACGCAACGAAACAGACAGCTCATCGAGCTGGAAATGCGGCCTGATGAAGGCCACAGCGCGGTAGACACCGGGCTTGCCCGGAACTTCCGAAACCTGCACAGATGCTTCACGCAACGGGAACTGCGCCTTGGCTTCCTGGCTGGCGTTGTCGTCCAACAATACGTATTGGGCGATCCACCGATTCAGGAATTCCTCGACGTTGCCCGCGGATGCGAAGCTGCCGATCTTCTCGCGCATCATCGCCTTCAAGTAGTGAGCGATACGCGAAACCGCGAAAATGTACTGCAGCTGCGCAGACAGGATCGCGTTGGCATTGGCCGAATCGGTGTTGTACTTCTTCGGCTTCTGTGCCGACTGCGCACCGAAGAAGGCGGCGTAGTCGGTGTTCTTGCAGTGCACCAGCGGCATGAAGCCGAGGTCACTGAGTTCTTTTTCACGACGGTCGGTGATGGCAACCTCGGTCGGGCACTTCAGCGCCACTTCGCCGTCATCGGTGCGGAAGGTGTGCGTAGGCAGGTCTTCGACCAGGCCGCCACCTTCAACACCGCGAATCGCTGCGCACCAACCGTAGCTCTCAAATGCCTGGGTCAGGCGCGCACCGGCCGCATAGGCGGTATTGCACCAAAGGAACTTGCTGTGATCGGCGGCTTCGATCTCTTCAACGAAGTTGAAGCCTTCAACCGTGGTGCCGTCTTTGGGGTTGTACGGCAAACGGCCAAGGAAACGCGGCAGCGTAAGGCCGACGTAGCGGCTGTCCTCGCTCTCGCGGAATGACTTCCACTTGGCGTACTCGACCGTGTCGAACACTTTGGCCAGATCGCGCGGCTTGCCCAGGTCGGTGAACGACTCAAGGCCGAACATGCCTTCGCTGGCAGCGGACAGGAACGGTGCGTGCGCGGCAGCCGCCACGTGCGACATCTGCTCGATGAAGTACATGTCTTCCGGCTGGCGGCCAAGGAAATAGTCGCCGATCAGGGCGCCGAACGGCGCGCCACCGAAGGTACCGAACTCTTCCTCATAGACCTTCTTGAACAGCGCGCTCTGGTCGAAATCGATGGCCGACTTGAAGTCCTTGACCAGGTCCTTCTTCGGCGAATTGAAGACCTTGATCTTCATGTTCGGGCCGGTGGAGGTCTGCGAGCAAAGGTAGTGCAAGCCGCGCCAGCTGCCTTCCAGTGCCTGGAACTCCTGGGCATGCATCACCGCGCTGAGCTGCTCGGAGATGATCCGGTCAATCTCGGCGATACGTGCGTCCAAGGTCAGGTTGAGGTTGTCAGACACCACGACCGTGCCATCCATCACTTCCTGCGCGAGCGCGGAGATGATGTCCTTGGCACGTTCATGCTCGGTGCGCGACTTGGCGACCTTGCTCTTCTCGACGATCTGGTCGAGCAGATCGATTTCTTCGGTAGCCGCGACCGGCGCGGACAGTTGACTGGCTTCAGACGCCATCGCTTACTCCTCCTTCGCCGCGCCGAGCTTCTTGAGCTGCTCGGTGTTGTTGAGCACATCGGTCAACAGGTCTTCGAGCTTTTCATTGCCCGCCAACTTGTTGCGCAGATCAGCCAGTTTGGTGCGTGACTCGAGCAGGCGACGCAGCGGCTCGATCTGCTGCACCACCGATTCGGGACGGAAGTCTTCAATCGAGTTGAACTTCAACTCGACGCCGAACTCGCCGCCGCTCTCGCTGATCTTGTTGGGCACGCGATAGACCGCGCGCGGGCCAGCGGCTTCCATCACCTCGTCGAAGTTGTCGAGATCGACGTTTACGAACTTGCGATCCTTGACCTTGGGCAGCGGATTCTCCGGCGTGCCGCTGAAATCACCCATCACACCAACCACAAACGGCAGCTCTTTCTGCTCGATCGCGTCGCCCTTTTCCACGTCATACGTAAGCTGCACGCGCGGCGGCCGGATCTTCTGTAGCCGCTTTTGAACGCTGTCCTTCTTGGCCATGAGTGTCTCCTGACTGGTCCTGTTGATCCGGCTTAGTTGCCAATGTTCTGGAAGGGATCCGCGCCCTTGTCACGCGCCGGACGCGCCGGTGCAGGCTGTGCGGCTGCAGGCTGGGCGGCACGACGGCTCGCTGCCGTCGAACGGGCGGCCGACCGCGTAGCGCGTGGCTTTGGCTTGCCGGTTTCAAGAATGGCGTCACCCATGGTGCTACGCAGCGTGGTAACCAACGTCTGCGCTTCACGCTGTGCGGTTTCCGACGCCAGCGCACCGCGCCCACCCAGGCGCTGCAGTGACTCATTGGCGATGCGGAAGCCAGCGACAGTCAGAACACCATCGGCAACAAGGTCATCCGGATCACGCTGCAATACTTCTTCCGCCGCGACGATTGCGCGCGCGTAGCGCTTCTGGTCGAACTGCAGCTGCGCAATGCGCACCCACGGCTCCTTGCGCGTTGGATCGGCTTTCGCAGCAACCTCGAACGCACTGATCGCTGCATCCGCACCTGCCGTGGAGACCTGCGCCTCGGCATTGGCCAACGTTACATCGAAAGGGACTTCTGCTGCCTTCTTTGGTGTCGACGCACAGGCGCCCAACCCCGCGACCAGTGCCAACGCCAAAACCGAACGACGTGTTGCCGCCCCAAACACCTTCACATCCATAGTGATTCCTTCGTCGAAATTAGTTCCTAAAGGGAGCCGCATTTCCGCCGATACAACTTGCGGGAATCCAGTCCCAGCGGCGGCAGTGTACATTCGCAAATGCGCGTGGGTATAGTTATTTTCAAATCCGCGATTTGCTTGTTCCGGACATTTCCTTCACATCGGCGTGCTGTACATGCACCGATATGTAGCCACTGACCTGCTGTTTTCTTGGCGCCCATCACTAAATGAATGCGTACATGAGCAAACTTTTGCGTGTGGCTTCCGTCACAACTATCGTCCTTGTTGGCTCCATTGGATTAGGCGGCTGCGCTTCCGGTGGCAAGTTGAGCAAGGCGATGGACAGTACACTGCAAGCCGTTGGTCTGCGTGAAAGCAAACCTGAAAAACCCCCTGTAATCCCGCTCAAGATCTATGCCGGGACAAATCTCAATGCCGGCAATGACAAGCGTGCAAGCGCTGCCGTGCTGAAGATCTATCACCTGCGCAGCGCGCAGCGGTTTGAACAAGCCCCCTTCAATTCCTTCCTCGACCAGGCCGGTGAACAGACCGCGCTTGGAGCAGATCTTCTTTCTGTGAACGAGGTGGTACTGACACCGGGTGTACGGCAAGAATTGTCCGAACAACTTAGTGATGGCACCGCTGTCATTGGCGTCGTCGCCCTGTTCCGTTCGCCAGCGGAAGCACGATGGCGCATGGCCTTTGATGCACGCAATAAGACGCTTCCCAATGATGGCCTGACAATTGGCGTACACGCATGCGCACTTACAACTGATAGTGCTGCTTTAAGCTCACGCATCTCTGGTGATCCAGGCAGCCTGGCCTCCATACGCTGCGCAACTTCCCGCTGAACCACGGTGCGTTTTTGTCAGCACCCAACACTACGGCGCGGGCATGCGCTAGTATCTGGCGCATCCGAATCACAAGATGTGATGCGGATCAGGATGTGAATGGAGTTTTCACATCAAGCTGCGAAGCTGTCGGTGCAGTGGCACTGCACCAACGGGCCAAGCGCCCGGAGCAACGCGCCAACGAAATTTCCAAGGACTGAAATGTGGCTTACGTAAGCAGGATGTCGAAGGTCTTATGGGGTGAAGGCTTGTTCCTCCGCCCACAGCACTTCCAGCGTCAAGACGCCTATCACGAAGCGCGCCTGCAGGACCTGTCCCAGACATTACACCCGTATGCGTGGGGCGCACGTCGCGTCCGTTTCGATCCGCATGCATTGGCCGGCGGCACGCTGCGTCCGTTGGATTTGTCCGCGGTGTTTTCTGACGGCGAGAGCTACGATGCACCGGTGCACGACAGCCTGCCGGATGCTGTATCACTTCAGGATCTACCACCAGGGGTACAGTCGACTGTTGTGCATCTCGCATTACCGCTATTGCGTGATGACGGTCGCAATTGCACAGATACCGAAGGCACCGCACTCGCCCGCTATCGGCAAGCCAATCGGATTTCGGATGACTTGTTTACCGATGCTGCAGAAGCTGAATTGGCATATCTCAGCAAAGCGGTGAAGCTACTTACCGACGACCAGCCCAAGGATGCCTACGCCACGGTTCCCGTTGCCCGCGTACGCCGAACCTCCAGCGGTGGCTTCGAGCTGGACGATGAGTTCATCCCGCCGTGCGCACAGTTGCAGGCCTCGCCGTTTCTGCACCGCGAACTGCGCTCTGTATTGGATGCGCTGCAGGCGAAAGTTGATGCGCTTTACGGCCTGCATCGGCAGACCTCGCAGAACATCATCGAATTTCGCTCGGGCGATATCGCATCGTTCTGGTTGCTGCACACCATCAACTCTTCGTTCAGTGCGCTGGCGCATCTGCTGCATCACCCGCAACTGCATCCGGAACGCCTGCATCAAGAGTTGCTGCGCTTGGCCGGTTCCCTGCTCACGTTCTCCAACACCTACCAGCTCAATGACCTGCCGGTGTACCGCCACGATCAACCGGAGGCGTCATTCCGAAAATTGCTGGAGATCGTGCGCGCCTTGCTTGAAACAGTGATCTCCACGCGCTACTTCAAGATCGCGTTGAACGAGACCAAGCCCTCCTACCACCTGGGCCGGCTCGACTCGCAACGCATCGATGGCGAAGCATCGTTCTATGTGTCCGTATCGGCCTCGATGCCGGCACAGGATCTCATTCAGACCGTCCCGATCCGCTTCAAGATCGGCGCACCGGATGATGTGGAGAAATGCGTCCTTTCCGCGCTGCCTGGCGTCAAGTTGACACATGCAGCACAAGTCCCAGCAGCCATTCCGGTGCGTCCTAGCAGCCACTATTTCGAGATTGATCCGCGTGGCGCGCTGTACGAGCGCATGCTCAAGTCGCAGTCTCTGATGATCTACGTGCCAGCCGGCATAGCTGACCTGAAGCTTGAACTCGTTGCGGTGACTACCTGATGAACTCACACCTGCCCCCAACCCCTGGCCCGATGCCATCGCTGACCGGCAACACTGCCATGGCCAGCAACGCACCCATCTCGGCTGCGCCGCAAAGCCTGCAGGACCTGATGTCAGACGGTTTCTACCTGCTGCTGTTATTGAAGCGGGGCCAGTTGCCAAATGATGCCGAGGGCTTCGTGCAAACCGTGCAGAAGTTCCTCGACAGCGTCGAGCGCAGCGCGATGCGCCTGGGCATCGCGGCCGAAGACGTGTACGCCTCGAAGTACGCATTCTGCGCAGCCGTTGACGAAGCCATACTCTCGCAGCCCTCGGCGTTGCATGAAGTGTGGGAGCGCAGCCCACTGCAGCTGCGCATGTTTGGGGAACATCTTGCCGGTGAACATTTCTTCGACAAGCTGGAAGAACTACGCCGCCAAGGTGGTCAGCGCCTGCCTTCGCTGGAGGTATACCACTACTGCCTGCTGATGGGCTTTGAGGGCAAGTACCGCCTGGAAGGCACAGAGAAGCTCGGCTATCTCACTGCGCGGCTGGGCGATGAAATCGTCTACCTGAAAGGCAAGCGCCACGGCTTCGCACCGCATGCGCTGCCGCCGGACAACATCCGCAATCAGCTGCGCCGGGTAATCCCGCTATGGCTGCCCGCTGCGGTGGTTGGCTGTTTCGGGGTGCTCGCCTTCGTGGGCCTGCGCACCTATATGGCCCACGACACCCGCCAGCAGCTGGCCGCTTACAACAACGTCGTGCAGATGCCCGAACGCACTGCACACATCACGATCACTTTGCCATGAGCCTGTCGATATGGACGTCCCGAGCTCCTCGTTGTCTGCTGCGCTCGCCGCGCTTTCACATCACAACCGGCTGATCAAACTGCAGGCCCCGCATGAGGGCCTGGTAGTGGAACGCTTCGACGGCGAGGAAGCACTGTGCGGCGATACGCGCTTGCAGATCGACTGCCTCAGCACCGATGCTTATCTGGACACGGACAGCTGGCTGGAGCAGCCGCTGACCCTGCAACTACAGCTTCCCGATGGCACACAACGGCAATGGCACGGGCTCTGCACCAACGTAGCGCAACTCGGCAGCGACGGCGGCCTCGCCCGCTACCAGCTTGCCCTCGAGCCGTGGACGGCACTGCTGCGCTTACGTCGCAACGCGGTGATCTTCCAGGACCTGGATGTGCGTGCCATCTGCGGGCAGATATTTGATGACTATCCGCAGGCAGCGTATCGCTTCGACGTCGAATCAAGCCTGCCGCAACGCGCCATCACCACCCAGTATCGCGAGACCGACTGGGATTTCGTCAATCGGTTGTTGGCGGAGAACGGGCTGGCATGGCGCATAGAACAAACACAGGAGGGCGATGGGGTTCACACCTTGGTTGTGTTCGATCCGCAGGCAGAGTCGCCCGACATCGGCACTGTTCGCTTCCATCGCATTGCCGCCAGCGAGTCCAGCGATGGCATCACCAGCTTCGGTGAGCAGCGGCAGCTGGTGCCCAACAACACTACGGTTGCAAGCTGGCACAGCGAAAAACTCGCGGCCATTGCTGCACAGGCCAGTGCAGAAAGTGGCGACATCCCCCACCTCGAAGTCTATGTACAGCCGCGTGCTGGCCGCTTCAATGAGTCGAGCTGGGCGCAGAACGAGGCACAGGCACGGCTGGACGCACTGCAACTTGCACAGACCCTCTATAGCGGCAGCAGCAGTGAACGTCGCATGGCTGCAGGCTCCCGCTTCGCGCTGTCCCAGCACCCGCAATACGAGGCCGGCCAGTTCCAGCTGTTGGTCGTCGCCCATAGCGCAGTCAACAATCTCGACAGCGGCATCGCCGAACTCCTTGGCAATAGTGCACTTGAGCGCGGAAGCTACCGAAACCACTTCCTCGCAACAGATGTCAGTGTCCCGGTGCGGGCACTCCCGCTCGACCGCCCTGCCCTGCACGGCCTGCAGACCGCACGCGTCGTGGGCGTGGCCGATGCCGCCCTTAGCCCCAATCGCGAGCACCAGGTTCGCGTCCAGTTCTCGTGGCAGCGCGGCAGTGCGCCAAACGCGGGCGGACTGAGCGAAACCGGTAGTGCGCAGCCCGGACACGCGCCCGGCGACCATACCAGCGGCAGTTGGGTATCGGTTGCCGAGTGGGTTGCCGGCCCCAACTGGGGCACTGCCTTCCTGCCGCGCATCGGCAGCGAGGTGTTGGTTGAATTCCTGCATGGCGACATCGACCAACCTCGCATCACCGGCCAGCTTTACAACGGCGACGTCGCACCGCCGTTTGGCGGCGGGCTGGATGAGAATGCAAAGCATCCTGGCGTACTCAGTGGTCTGCACACGCGTGCACACGATGGTGGCGGCAGCCAGCAATGGGTGATGGACGATACGCCCGGGCAGTTGCGTACCCGCCTGCACAGCTCGCTCGCCGACAGCCGGCTCGAGCTCGGCTATCTGGTCGAGCATCAAGACACGGCCCGCGGCACGCTCCGCGGCGAAGGCTTTGAGCTGGCGACACTGGGCTGGGGCAACGTGCACGCCGCGCAAGGCTTGTTGTTATCGGCCAGTACACAGGAGCGCGCTGCCTCGACGGTGATGGACAACGCCGAAGTAGTTGCACAGCTGAGAGGCGCCGAGCGCAGCCTTGAACAAATGCAGCAGACGCTGCAGCAACAGCAAGTTCCAGGCCTCAAGGCCTGGCAGCAGACCGCCCAGTTGCGGGAGCAGGTGGACCCAACCGCAGAAGGCCGTTTCCAGTCAGTGGTAAATGGCCAATCGCAATTCAAGCCCAGCGATGGTCGCGCTGCTGGCGATCAACCGGTCGAGCGCTTTGCCAAACCTGTACTGCTTGCCGAGGCACCGAACCACATTGCCTGGACAACGCCGGCAAGCGCGATTGCCTTCGCTGGACAGAACCTGCAACTGACCGTGCAACAGGATCTGCACGCCAGCAGCGGCGAAACCATCGCTGCGGTTTCCGGCGGTCAGGTTTCACTGTTTGCGCAAGCCGGGCCGGTGCGGCTGATTGCCGCCAACGGCCCCATCAGCCTGCAGGCGAACGACGGCGAACTGGAACTGCTGGCCGACCAAGCCATTACTGTCACCGCCACCGACCAGCGCATCGATGTGCTTGCGAAGAGCAAGGTGGTGCTGCAGGCAGGCAGCAGCGCAATCACCCTGGAAGGTGGAGATATCACCTTCAGCTGCCCTGGCGAGTTCAAGGTCAAGGCGGGCGAGCATCCATTCCTGGGCCCCCAGACCAATCCAAGCATTCCCGAGCATCTACCCAAGGGCACCGCTTTGCCCTTGCAGCAGTTCGGAATCCGGGTAGCGCAACAATTCGAACCTGGCGCGCTTGCAGGAAAGCCTTATCGTCTCGACTTGGGCGGGAAGATCTACGAGGGCGAGCTCAGCTCGGATGGGACCATCGACCAACCCATGCCCGATGGCGTCAAGAAAGGCCTTCTGAAGGTGTATCCATTCGGCCTTGAGAATCACCCATGGGAATGGGAACTCGACCTGGCAGCGCAAAAACAAACCACCGAGCACATCGGTCTACAGTCGAAACTCAAAAATCTTGGCTTCTACGACGGCGCGCTTGATGGCGATTTCGGCCCGAAGAGCCGCATGGCACTGCAACGTTTCCATCGTTCGGTTGACGTTCCCGGCCTCAATACGCCAAGCCTCGACGGTGTGGTTGCGCTGGGCAGTAAACACGACATCTAGGACGGATGCAGCATGCTATATGGCAACCACAACCTCCAACGTAGCGACAACGACGGCAACCCCGCCGCCAATCGCGCCCCGCGTTGGGGCGGAGTCAACAACCCACCACCACCTGCACCTGCAGCTGCGCAGACACCCCAGAACCGAGGCGGCGGCACCGTAGCGGTACCTCAGCATGTCCGTCAGTTGCAGAATGACCTACGGACACTCGGCTTTCTCTTCATTGCCAACGCAGATGGCGACTTCGGGCGCACTACGGAATGGGCGGTACGCGAGTTCCAGATATATGCAGCCATGGCCAACGTCGCCCAGGTCAACATCGGGCGCCTTCAGGGATGGCGCCCACAAGCGGGTACAACCGCCCCGGAAGTGGCCGCTCTGGGACTTCGTCCAAATTCCACCCCCCCAGAGAGCTTCCATGTCGGCTCGCTTGACCGAGTGGCCAATGGAGCCAGGTATACGGGGCCGATCAGCGGTGTCGTCAACCAGCGCACGCGTGCTGCCATCGAGCATTGGCTTCAGAACAACTATCGATGCCCGGTGGTAATCGAAGCTTGGCAGGTCGCACCGACTACCGGTCAACGCACCACGCCTGTCGCCAACGGCGTCAACATCTGGAACTACAACCAGATCACACAAGGTGTGGTCCGCGACGCGAACCGACGCGTGACCGCATATGTCCGCATGTTCTCACGCGACTTCAGTCGCTATTACACCTACCCTGCCGGGCGCAGCCAAGACGAATATCAGATCCTCGGCGGCTATGCCAGTTACATGACCTACGGTGGTGCTCGAAGCGAAGTCCCTACACACACGTGGACCGAAGCGGAGATGACGCCGGAACGTTTGATCGGCCCTCCCAACACCCTTGCGACCCTTGCGGCCAACACAAACGGTGCAACGGCATCCACCTACCGTGTGGCCCGAGCTACCGCCGAGATGGAATGCATGGGGATGTTCGATGGTATCAATGCGTACGACGATGCATTGATCTCGCTAGGCCCATGCCACTGGACCATGGGCCTCATGCCGCAGAATGGTTACGACAATGGCGAACTGCCAGGATTTCTGGCCTATGTTCTACACAGCAACCAAGCGCACTACCTGACCGCGTTCGGAAGCTTCGGCCTCTTCCCATCCAGCACTTGGGTAGCAGCAAACGCCGGAACGCTATGGAACCGCACCGCACGCAAGTACGAAGGATGGATTCGCCAACACAATGAGCAAACGCAGCCAGCCCAGGCCGTGACCGCGCTGGCCCAGACGGCCACGGCGAATCAACAATTGCCGACGGTGAATCGAGCCACTGCTGAGGCGGACTACTTCAAGACCTGGCACTGGTTCCACCGTTTTGCCATGGCCGGCAGAACCATAACCGGCGTACAGCGGGCAATGTGGGGCATGGTACGTCTACGGTTGCGCGATGTGCGCGCCATCAATGTAAACATCACCTCGGGGCGAACCGTCATAAATGCAGCGCTGGGAGATATCTGCACGTCCGAGAAGGCAACCGCCATCCTGTTGCGCTGGCACATCTTCCGCCCGGCCCACGTGACTGGCCAAAGCGTTCCCAACTCGATACGCGCCGCCATTGCCAACAACACCAGATTGAACTGGTCATTGCCACTTGGGCAATGGACCGATGCACATGAGCAGGCTGTGACTGACCAATTGCTCTCGGATGCAGCCGCCATCAATGCAACACAAAACCAACTTGCCGCTTGGCCGCAATACGCCGGTCGCGCAGGCCGCCGTTACACAGTCAATAATGAGCTCGGGTCACTGCGTGTTGGCCGCAACAGTTTCCAGCTCGATGCAACGGGAATCTGACGCATGAATCGCATCTGGCTCAAGTACATCTCAGTTCTGTTCGTGTGCAGCGTCGCGAGTTGCACTACAAACGCCGCACCACCGACGCTTGCGCAGCGATGTGCAGCTACACCGATCGACGAGCTTGTTGAGATCAAGACCTATGAACAGGGGCTGATAAGTGCCTGCCCCCCGGATGCGGACGAGGGCTGCATTTACAATCTGACAACTGGTCAAACGTTCAGTGCTGGAGCTCCGGATCTGAACGCCGATGGACTACCCGATCAGATCGCCAAGAACCTGGGAAGCAACTACGGCAGTGCCGACATCACTCACTATCTGGGTTTCGTGCAATGCGGCGACGGCACCTCCCTAAAAGTACTGGAAGGCGACTTCAAAAGCTTGACTGTCCCTGACCCTGTTGCAGCCGCTTGGCCAGACCTGGCCGCAACGCGGGAATGTGCCGCGCCCGGCAAAGACGATGCCCCGCCCAAACATATAAAGCTTGTCTTCAACCGAACGACTTTTTTATATGAAGAAGTTCCAAAGGTTGACCCACAATCCGTTTGTTCACGCAATTAGAGCGAGGGCAACGCGAACCTGATCAAAGCCGCATCAGCGACAGAGAGCCGGGACTACATCACTCGCTTTTACAAAGATCTCCTCAGCGAAGAGAACAAGGCCAAGTGACCCGGAAAAAAATCACCGAACGCTTGCTCTTAGCCGCCATGCTCGGCATGGCACTCCTAGGCTGCGATGCGAGCTACTCCGGCGCTCAGCCTTCGGTAGCAGCAGCTACCGCCGCAGCTGCCAGCGTGGAGCCTGCGATCGAAACCACGCCCAGAGGATTGATCTATCAGGGTAAAGTGCTGGATCTTGGCGCGCCGATGAGCGCATGGATCCAGGCACTGGGCCCAGACCATCGAAGCACGCAACCTAACCCCAGCCTCACGGTTCTTGTCTGGGACAAGCTCGGTATCCGTGTCTATCCGGACAACGCCAAGGAGCCAAACGCCAACATCGTCACCATTGTCTTGAATCACATGGACAACGGAGCAGCCGGCCTTGAAGTCTCCTCGCCAGGAACCGAGCAGGAACCACGGAGCGTCTTCACTCAGTCGCTGTCTTTGCAAGGGCTGCCGATCACCAATAGGACGACGGTACGCGACCTACGTGCCGCCGGCGGTGATGCTTGGGATTTCAGCTGCACCAAGGGTGTAGCCACCTGCTTCACCCATCGCACCGATCTGGCAACGGACCAGCTGTCCATCGCCTTTGCGGTTGATGGACGAATAGAAAACAGCGTGATCTACACGGTGGAGCTGCAGAAGGCCGGGCAATAGCCGGTCGCGCAACCACGAATCAGCCCAGCACTGAAACCGGATCGGGTGACATGCGCCTCGGAAGGTGTAGCCAAGTAACCGTTCTGCTGTTGCTCAGCACCGCAATCGTTCCATCGCGTAGAAGTCGCTGCCACAAAACAGCTCAACTACGCCAATAGATGATCGGGTAGCAAACAGGATATATGTGCAAGAGCTGCTCAGCACTTGCCCACTTAGCGTAAACGAAGGCTGCATGTATTGATGCTTGAGCAGCAGCTGCTGACTGGTCAACGATCAATCCCAGAAGTCGTTCTTCCATAGCTCTTGATGCCTCCGGAAGCTGGCAACCACCGAACAGCCAACGCTTCAAACCGATTGGCGAGCAATATCCATCAAAAACTCCAAGAACGAGTCTGAGAAGGTGGAAAATGTTCCGTCATTGTAGTCAAACCTGACAATCGGATATTCCCCTTCAAGAAGTCCCTGCCTGGTGTCAAAGTAAAATGCTTCATCGGAGTCGGGGACATAGACAGGAAGAAGTCCAGTCGGAGGGAAGTCATTCTCTTCAACGAGACGGGCGTTGTATATCAGGTCGTCATCAGCTATCTCCCGATCTTCGATGGAAGCCAAAGTGAAAACCTGATCAGCGCCGATACTGAGGTTGCCGTACTCACGCAGCCATTGTTTGTAGCTAAGAGGAAGCGGAAGCCCCAGCTGCATCTCGGCATCAGCAATCAATTCATTGGACACACCCTGCCCAGGAAACGCCTTCAAGCGAGGAGATTTCGCCATCAATTCTTCAAGAAATTCAAACATTTCGATGTCCGCTCATTGTCTGCAGGCGCCAATTATAGCTGCCGCCCTTGCTTTCCAGTACGACGCGCGGAACGTATCGAACTGCCCGGCCAATAACGACTCAGTACCATCCGCATTCTTCCGGAAGCTCGGGAAGCGAGGCAACGTCTGTTTTTTGTTATTAGGATTTCGAGGGAATGGAATATGTAGAACAGAGGTGTACTTCTGATGCGTTGTTTCCTTTATTTCGGCCAATGACCCTCTCCGCCCATTCATGCCTGGAGCTTCAGTCATTGTCAGATGATGCAGCTGCACAGGACGCCCATCTTTTCCGATTGGCGCGAATCCTTCTGACATACGCTCGACATTTGTGCCGTACTTGTACTCGCCGCTAGACGGATCCTTCCATCGCACCCTCCTGTCGGGATTGAAGAGATCATCGTTTTTGTAAACTCTGCGTCCATCACTTGCCGTTGTTTTCTCGTAAGCCAGCCCAAGCGGGTCGCAGTACATCAGGGAGTTGAACGAATACTCATACAGCCCTGATCCGGCATCCAAGCCCAATGGATCCTGGGACACGAAACCGCCGACATTTGGATCGAAGTAACGGTTCCTGTTGTAGCACAGACCAGTTTCTGGGTCTCTGTACTGCCCTTGGAAGCGGAGCGGGAAATCAATGGAGCCTTGCAAGCTTGCTTCTTCCGCACCCCATGCGCTGTAACGGATACTCCATACCGGCCTCCCGGATGAACTGACAACCCCTGTCACCGCACCGTTCGGATCTGTACAGCACACAAGCACGGACTTACAGCCAACCGCCGCTATTGCCGCTTCGTGTGGAGCCGGTTCCGCGAAGATCGATGGGCCCTGAGTTCCGACAGCCCTGTCTCCAAAGTTCCCTCCCGGAACTGCACCAAGCTTGATCAACGTCGGCGCAACAGCATCATCAGCTGCCCCTACAAACTGCGGGCGCACAGGTGAGCTGTCCAACGTCGATACACCCAGCCTTCCTATGACGGATGGCGGACTTTGGCTCGAACGCCTCTGCTTTACTGAGTCATCTTTACTCTGGCGCCCCCGCTGTCTGGACGAAAGCACCGAATCACTGTCTTGATCAGAGTTCGTACCAGTGACACTCGGCCTTCCAAGTTCATTCCGTGCACCGGATTCTTCGACAACGAAGCCATATTCGCCATCGTTGAGAAAGATGCCAGCAATCGGCACAAATGAACCCGGGTAGTACACATACTCCCGAACGCGCTCACGCAACGTCGCCAACTTCTGCTGCCGCGCTTTGACCTCAACCAAGTTCGCAACATTCCCTACCCAAACCGGTGCCACGTCTTCCGCGTCATTAGCCTGCTGCACTTCACCCAGCAACGCATCACCATCCCAGAAGAACCACGTCGTCTGCGTCGGATTGCGCTTGAACACGCGCCGGCCAAGCGGGTCATAGCCGTAGTGGGTGACCTGTCCATTGCGCCGGCTTTCGGCCAAGCGATGGTTGGCATCCCAGATCAAGGCCAGATCGTCAGGAGCATCGCGGTGCGGCGCGCCCTTGCGTATCAGGTCGCCTGATCGGTCAAAGACGTAATGCACGCCTTGATAGCTACCTTCACGCGTCCAGGTGACCAGCTCATCGTTGTCGCCACCCACCACTTTGCGTGCCTGCACCTGCTTGATCTCGGTGCGTAGGCGGTCGCCCGCCGGGTCATTGAAGAAGCGTTCTATCTTGCCCTTCGGGTCGGAGTGCTGGAGCAGGCGGCCAATGGCGTCGTAGCGGTATTCGTCCACGCCTTGGCCGCTGTCACTGCGTCGGGTCAGGTTGCCGCTGCGGTCATAGTCGTAGTTGGTTTCAAACAGCGGCGCCGCGTCCTTGAGGATGGACTGCGAGGTCAGCAGGTTTCGGCTGTCGTAGCTGAAGTTGCGCTGCAGATGCGGGCTCAGGGTTTCCTGCGTGGTCCGCCCCAGCGCGTCGCGCTGCATCAGGATCGGTGATTCATCGTTGATCGCTATCGATACCGCCTGATCACGCAGGTCGTAACCGATGGCAAGTTGGTTTCCGGCGGAGGTCTCCCGTGACACCCGGTTGCCCACCTCGTCGTAGCCATAGTCAATACGGAAGCCATCCTGCAGCTCTTCAAGCAGCTGCCCGACCGGATCGTAGCGACGTTTTACCGTACGCGATGGATTGCGCATTTCCACCAACTGGCCGAGCTTGTCGTAAACAAAGTGCTCCTGCAGTTGCTGTCCGGGATGACGCACGTCCGGCAGTGTCTTGCGGGTGATCCGCCCCATCTTGTCGGTGTTGAAGGCTATTTTCTGGCCGAGGGGGTCGACCGTAGTGCTCAGGCGCCCGGCAGCATCGTAGCTATAGCGTCGTGCCTGGCCCCAATAATCGACTTCCTCGATGATGCGACCAAGTGGGTCGCGCAGCAGCTGATAAGTCTCACCGCGCTGATTAATGACGGCGACCAGTTGCTCTTCGCTGTCATAGCGGTATTCCACCGCATGGCCATCGGCCTGAAGGCGACGGCCGATCTGGCCAATGCCGACATATTCCAGCCGGGTCTGCGCGCCGGCTTCATCGGTGTAGCGGACAAGCTGATCTTCCGCGTCGTACTCGCAGCGCACACCGGCACCGTCGGGCGTCACCGTTGCCAGCAAGCGGCCCTTGGCGTCGTATTCATAGCGACTGACTTGGCCCAGCGGATCCACCTGCCGCAGCAGATTGCCCAGCGCGTCCTGCTCGTAGCGACTCTCATGCCCCAACGCATCGACGACCGCAGCAACCAGACCATGTCGGTCGTAGCGCAGCTGGGTAACGGCCTGCCGCGCGTTGGTCTGCGCGAGCAGCTGCCCGCTCGCGTCATAGTCATAACGTGAGGTCGCCGCCAATGGGTCGGTCTGCGCAACCATCAACCCGCGCAAGTCGTAAGCCTGCTGCCACGTGGCACCATCTGGCGAGCGCAGCGCGACCATGTTGTCGTGGTCGTCATACTCCATCTGCAACGCACTGCCGTCTGCCCGTGTCAGGCAGCACAAGTTGCCATGTGCGTCATAGGAAAATTCGGTACGCAGGCCCTCCGGATCCGTCACCGCCACTGTGCGGCCGAAATCGTCGTACTCGAAGAAAGTAACGCCGTCGAGCGGATCGATCTCGCACAGTGGCAACTGGTTCTCGTCGAACTTGATCACGCTCAGGTGACCAAGTGAATCGGTCACCCGACTCTCGCGCAGCAGTGCGTCGTACTCGAAGCGATAATCGTACAGGCCACCATCACCCCAGGAGTGCACTACCCGCCCCTGCGCATCGAACGCGTAGTAGAACGACAGGCCGACCCGGTCGGTGTGCTGCACCAATCGGTGCTGCTGATAGGCAAATGTGCGCGCCGCGCCTAAAGCGTCCAGCGCTGCAACCAGATCACCTTCATTGCTATAACGGTAGCTCACCAGCGGATGCACAAGCCCGGTTGCAGGGTCGTGCAGTGCCATCCGCTCGATACGGCCGTGGCGCGCATCTACGTCGATGAAACGGCCTTGCAGGCCGCCCAGACCGCTCTCGACAATGCGCACCAAGTGACCATCGTTGCGCTCGAAACGCCAGTAGTTGCCACTGGCGTCTTCGATGCGCTCCAACGCCAGCAGGCCGTGCGCTGGCAGCGCTACAACACCGCTGGGCAGATCATTGCCGAACACATACTCCAACCCACCCTTGAAGCGCACCCGTAACTGACCCTGCCGACGCAACAACCGCGCGCCATCCACGAAATCGAGTATCGCGGCCGCCTCGCCATCCACTGGCGGCAGCTCGGGAAAGAACGCTACCTGCCCCGGGCCGGACATCCACACCGAGCCATCGCCCAACACCTCCAGCATGATGTCGGCAGGTGTCTGCCAACCGATGCCACAGGCGCCGCCGCGCCCGATCTGCGCGGAGCTGTAGCTGCGCTGCCATGCCAATGGCAGGCGTCCAGGGATATCGAAATCCTGGTGGCTGACCACAACGCTGCCATCGCGGATATCGACCGGTTCGGCACGTAATATCTTGCACTTGAGCGTACCCGGCGGCAGGTGCCCCCACTTGCCCTGGCGCCACTTCTTGAAGGCATCCATCTTGCCTTGGAAGAACTTGCTCTTGCGCAGCTTCCCCAGCCCCGCAAACGCCGCACGAAACGCCATCGCTGTCCACGAGATCGTCGGCGGCCCACCCACTGTCACGCTGGTCGGAATGGCGACGTTCAAGCCGGTCGGCAAGGACATTGCACGCAGCGGTTTCTTCGGCTTCTTCACCCGGAACGGATTGATCATGCCGGCCAGATTGCAGTCCAGCACCGGCATCGCCAGCCGGGAGAACGGCTCGCCATCCGCGGATACAGTGCGGCTGCCCATGAAGATCTCTTCGCCGTCAAACTGCGGACCCATTGGCGCAGCCAACGGCGGCGCCCAAACGCCCAGCGGAATATGCACATCCAGTCCGCCAGTACCGGCAGTGGCGCGATGCACACCATTGACCTTGATCGTTGAGCCGATAAACGGGATGTAGTCGAACGGATCCAGCACCAGCCCGATGTGCGGCGTGGGCAGCGGGCTTGGCGGCACCGCATACATATGGATGTCGATGCCCAGCTGCGGATCAAGATGTTTAGCGGCGATGCTCATGGCAACACTCCTTGTCGCTCAGATCGCGCGCAGCAGCGCACGCAGGAAGGCCTTGACCTCGTCGCGGTAATCCGCGCTGATCCACGCCACCACGATGATCCCGATCACGATGGCCACTGCCATCACTGCTGTTTTCCGGCTTGGCGTCATGCCAATGCTGCTCCAGTTGTTGTTGATGCGCTACGCGGCGTGGCGGGCGACTGCAGCAATGCTGATGGGTCGGGCAACGGCTGCATTGCCGGCGGCTCGCTCCACACCGGTATTTCGTGGTCGAGCGGATGTTCTATCGCGGGAATGCCGTTCCAACCGGGGTCAAGAAAGTCGCGCCCCACCGCGACGATCTTGCGGAAGAACTCATCACCGGCCTGGATCAGTCGCTCACGCTCCTGTTGGGCACGGTGGAAGCCCTGCTCCAATGCAATGTCCAGCTGTGCTTCGATGGCGTCCAATGCCGGTCGCGTTGGTCGCGGGCCCAGCGCCATGGTCTTGCTTTCGGCGATGCCGAATACACTGGCGCTGGTCTGCAGATAGCCCGCCGAAACCTCCTGCAACTTCTCGCAGCGGCGTGCATCCTGCAGCAATAGCAGGTCCCATAACGCCTGTGGCAACGTCGTCGTCTTGCGGTCTGCGGGCGAAAGCGGCTTGGCAATACGGATGGCCTCCAGCAGTTGGGTGCGCGCGACTTCTTTATTGCCCGCCTGCAACTGGCACCAACCCGCCATGCGCTGCCCTTCCAGCTGGAACATGGGGTTGGGAATGCTGGCGGCCGATCCCGATGCCTGCAGATAGGTCTGTGCGGCGCGTTCCGGCTGCTTGGCGGTCAGCCAGCAGCCCGCTTCGCCAAACCAGCTCTGCATCACCAGATCCGCGCCAGCAGCATTGCCGCCGACGCGTGCGCTGTCAGCGGCACTACGCGCGCTACGGTAGGCGGTGATGGCTTGTGCGTGATCTCCCCGCTTGAGCCAGGCACCGGCCACCATCATCTGCACCACCGATTGCTGGTCGTGCCAGCCGTTGCGCACGGCCAAGCCCTGCGCACGTTCGGCGCGTGCCACCACCTGTGCCGGGCTGCCACGCTCGATCAACAGCATCAGGTCCGCAAGCAGCTGCCGGTAGAGCACCTCAGGCCCGCGGCCGCTGGCCTGTGCTGCGGTATCGCGGGCAATACCGAACATGTCGACATCGCCGCCGATCACCGCCGCCGTGCTGGCGTGCTTGTCCAACAGTGACTGCCAGCGCGGATCTTCCAGCGTATCCACCAGTACCAATCGCAGACGTGCGCTCGGCCCGGCCGCCAAAGCAGTCGATATCCAGCGTTCAAAGCCATCACCAGGAACATGCCGCTCCGGCTCGAGCACGGCAGCCATCAAGCGCATGTGGGCGCCGTGATGCTCAATGAAGCCATTCAACACCTCGACCACGCCGGCAGCGGAATCCGGGTGCGTCTCGCTAGGGCCGCGCCAACCCAGTGTCACGCCCTGCTCACGCAGTTCGTCCTGACTACCGAGATAGCGCTCCAGCAAGTCCTGCTTGATCTGCCGGCTGTAGCGGAACCCAAGCTCATAACGGGCATCTATACGCAGGAAGTAGTCCGGCGTATCGCGGCCTTCGTCATGTCGTTGCATTTCGAAGAACGCTGCCAACAGGCGGCTGGCATTGGCCGGCAAACGCCAGATAAGCAACCGCTTGTCAGGGTCGGAACTTGCCTGCAACCACGCTTCGCGCAGGGTATTGAGGCCGCGCAACATAGGGGTGTCCTGCATGCTGAATCTCCGTTCTGCTTAGCAGTTGAGCTTGATCTCGCTGCCGTTGACCGAAACGCCGCTGGCATTGATCACCACCTCCGAACCACCGGCACTGATCCTGATCTCGCCCGCAGTGATCTCGATGGCTGACGACTCGCCCACCGCCGCGGTCAGTTTGGCCGCAGACGCCAAGGTCATGTCGCCGGTAGAGAACTGCGAGTGGGTTTCAGTGACACCCTGCTCAAACGTGCCTTCCACGCCGATGGTGCGCGAGCCCTTGTTGGCGTCCTCTACCGCACCTGTGACCCCACGCTTATCCAAGCCGGTGATGGTGGTTTCGCGCCCCGCCAGGTACTGCTCGGTGACCTTCCCCTGCACCTGCTCCCACGAGGTCGAAGTGATTGTCTGCTTCCACGTCCCGGTACGTTGACTGATGTAGTTGCCGGTCAAGGTCGTGGTGAACGGACCGGTGATGGTTTCGGTATAGCCAACCGCAACAATCGTCTTGGTCTGACCGTTGTGATACGTCTCACCGACGGCACCGGTGACATCAGTTGTGCGCGTACCGGTGACGGTTGAGGTATCGGTACCGGTGACGGTGATGCCGCGATTGCCAGTAACACCGATGGTCTGGTTGCCGCCTACGGTCATACCGTGGTCAACCGTCACGCTGGTGGTTTTGTTGTTGAGGATGCTCGCGGTCTGGTCGTTGAGCACAGTGGTGACCATGTCGCGCTGGGCACGCATGTTCAGCAACTCGCCGCCGGCACCATCGTGCATGGTGACTTCGTTCCAACCGCCGCCCTTGACCGTTTTCGACTTCAGGCCGCTGACTTCCATACCGAACGGCGGCATGTTCTGTTCGTTGTAGACACGGCCGGTGATGATCGGGCGATCCGGATCACCATCGAGGAAATCGACAATGACTTCCTGGCCGATACGTGGTGGCGACACGCCGCCCATGTCGGCGCCTGCCCACGGACTGGCGCTGCGGATCCAGCATGAGGCGTTCTCGCGCCGATCCAGCTTCCTGTCCCAATGGAACTGCACTTTCACCCGGCCATAGGCATCGGCATGCAGTTCTTCGCCCGGCGGTCCAACCACCGTTGCGGTCTGCGGCCCCGGCATGCGCGGCCACGGCGTCTGTCGTAGTGGGCGAAATGGAATGCGCCGTCGCAGGACCTGCGCCTGCATCTCCACGCTGGGCAGCTCTGCACTGGAAAAGTCACTGGCGAAGTTGTTGTGGCCTTCGCGCTGCATCGATACCACGAAGAAATCGCAGTCCGCTTCATCGCGGCCGATGAAGTCGGGATGTCGTTCCAGGCTGAAGCAGCCCCCCGCCCCAAGCTCGCCAGCGTTGCCAGCGCACTCGAACAATTTGGTTGGCCAGCTGACTTCCTCATTGCGCACAGCTGCCAAGGCCTCGCCAACGCGGCTGTTCGCGAAACGCGCGGCACCGTCATAACGGTATTGTTCGAGCGGTGGCAACAAACCCATCGGCAACTGGTTTCCCTGGTTTCCATCGAGCTGCTGCTTAGGCTGTTTGAAGTCAAAGCTGCGCAGCGTCTGCGCAGTCGGCCCTACCCTGCGCCGCGCACCCCAACGATGTAGGCCAGTACGCGCCAGTGTGCCTTGATCGGAAACGTAGGCAATCGCAGTTGGTTCGCCGTGCACGACGCTGAGCGTGGAGTCATCGCTGATTATCAACGTATGCCCATCATCATCGTGCACGAAGCTGTAGTAGAGGCCGGCGTCTTCCAGCAAGCGGCTGACGAAGGCAAAGTCGGACTCGTTGTATTGCACGCAGTACGACAATGGATGCAATTTTCCGGCATTGAGATCGTAGCGATAACGCGCCAGCTGTTCGTAGCCAGCGAACACGTCTTCGATGATCTCCAGGACGTTCTTGTCCTGGAAGATGCGACAGTTGCTGGTGTAGTCGAGGAATGCAAACCAAGGCGCGACTTCCGCGCGGTAGCTGTTGAATTGCGCCTGCTGGCCGGTGCTGGCGAACTCGCGTACATAGCCATGCACAGTGCGACCGCCGAATTCGTCGCCAAGCAGCAGGCGCAGCGGTTGACCTACCAGTTGCTTCAACTCCAGCCTTGGCTGGGTCGACAGCAACTCGACGTGATAGAGGAATGGCGCTGAGACCGACTCGTTGCCGTCAAAACGCTTGACCAGGAACGTCTCTGGTGAAAGCGCGGTTTCTACACGAATCAGGCGGCGGTCTTGGTGCAGGCGCTGCAAGCCGCCTGCTGCTGAAATTGATTCTGCAAACATCGGGCGTTCCGTCGTCCCATGTGTTGTCGAGAACCCGACTGTGCCATCGCCTTATGAAACGCGCCAGTTTTCTGACACACATATCGGGTCTTTGAATGCTGAATTCGTAGGAATGTATTAGTGGAGGATGACTTTCATCACGCAGCCCTCACGCAATCAAAGCGTGGCCTGGTGTTGAACTGCGCAGATTCTGTGGTCGTTGGTTTCCAAACGACGTTTGTTGTCTGGACATTCGAGACTCGTCTTTAGCGATGTAGATCACACAAAGCTACATGTGCAAGTACCGTAGCCGGGGTAAGCAGAACGCACCCGGGCCAAGGAACCAGAATTATTCAAGTTGGCCGCAAATGCCCCAGGTGTGCGCTGCTTACCCGGGCTACGAGTTGTGATGGATTTGCGGTGAAGCCCCTGCCGAGCATGGCTCGGCACTACCCATCAAGCGGAGGTGCAGTGTTCGACGATCAGCTGGATGGCCTTGCCACCGCGGTAGTCATCGCTCACCAGACGGTAAGCGATCTGCACATGTTGCGCGGGTGCCGTGCCGGTCCAGCCGCTGAAATAAATCGCGTTGATCCGCGCGGCACTGCCAGGCTGACGTAGCACAAACTTCAGATGGCGCTCCTTGAGCACGCGCCATTCGAGCACTTCGAATGCGCCATCAAACAGCGGTTCGGCAAAGCCCTGGCCGAACGGGCCGGCCAAGCGCAGGGCTTCGGCGTGCTGGAAGTCCAGTTCAGCCGGAGACAACTCGCCATCGCTGAGCAACTGCTGCTGCAGCAAGGCCGGGTCCATGCTGCGCTGCACCTGTTGTTCGAACGCTGCCTTGAACGCGTCCAGATTTGCCAACGGCAAACTCAGCCCGGCGGCCATCGCATGACCACCAAACTTCTCCATCAGGCCCGGATGATTGGCGTTGATCGCAGCCAAGGCATCGCGGATATGGAAGCCGCTGATCGAACGTGCCGAGCCACGCAGTGCATCGGCACCAGGCTCAGCCGGTGCAAAGGCAATAACTGGCCGGTGCAGCCTGTCTTTCATTTTTGAGGCGACCAGCCCGACCACGCCCGGATGCCATTCGGCATCGAACAGGCAGGCCGCAACCGGCCGTTGCATATCGTCATCCAGCAATGCGCGGGCGACGGCACGTTCGGCATCGTCGGTCATGATCTGCTGCACGGCGCGGCGCTCAGCATTGATCTCTTCGAGCAGCGTTGCGATATGTCGCGCCTGTGCGGGGTCTTCGGTCAGCAACAGCTCAATGCCCAGCGCCATGTCTTCCAGGCGTCCTGCTGCATTGAGGCGTGGCGCAACGGCGTAGCCGATGTCGCTGGCGCTGAGCCGGCGCGCATCGCGGCCGCTTACCTCGATCAAAGCCTGCAGACCCACAATGGCCTTGCCGGCCCGCAGCCGACGCAGACCCGCAGAGACCAAGGCGCGGTTATTCCCATCCAGTGCCACCAGATCGGCGACAGTGCCGACCGCAACCAGATCCAGCAGCGTCAGCAGATCGGGTTCGGGCTGCGTACCGAATGCCGACTGCTCACGCAGATGACGCCGCAGCGCCATCAGCACATAGAAAATGACGCCAACACCGGCCAGCGCTTTGCTTGGGAATGCGTCGCCGTCGACGTTCGGGTCGACAATCGCATCGGCTGGCGGCAGCTGCTCGCCGGGCAAGTGGTGGTCGGTGACCAGCACCTGCCAACCCAGCGCCTTTGCTGCGCGCACACCAGCATGACAGGCGATGCCGTGATCGACCGTGACCAGCAGGTCCGGTTTCAACGCGGCCAGTTCTTCCACCAAGGATGGCGACAAGCCATAGCCATGCAACATCCGGTTCGGCACCGCATGCACCACGTCACCCGCACCCAGCATGCGCAGGCCGCGTACACCTACCGCACAGGCGGTGGCACCGTCACAGTCAAAGTCGCCTACGATCAGAATGCGCTTGTCATTGGCGATGGCATCAGCCAACAACTGCACCGCAGCCTGCATGCCGCCCAGCAACTCGGGTGCGTGCAACTGCGCCAATCGCGGCTGCGCCTGCTCGGGCGTGGTTGCGCCGCGCGCGGCATAGATGCGGCGCAGCAGCGGCAGGGTTTCATCATTCCAGCCGTCGGTCGCGACCAAGTCACGCCGAACGATCCTCAAACTTTCACTCATCAGCCAAGGTCGCTATTGGCTTTTTCCAGAAGCACCAACGCTGCCCGCGGGTAATGCGGTAGCCGGTGCCATCCTCGAAATCCAGCTGCAACTCGCTGAGCTCGCCGCGCTTGAGTGCATCGAGCAAGGGGGCGATTGCATCGCGCGCGAGCTGCTGCAGCGAACGCAGCTGGCGCAGATCGACCAGCGCATCAACGCTCTGCTCGCCACCCAGGCGTACGCCGGCCATTGCCGCCAGGCCCTGCACCAGCGCATCGCGGCTGCGCACCTGTGCGTGTGCGGTATGCACGCTCTGCGGCAGGTTTCCTGCGCCCCAGAACCATAGGGAGTTCACTGCACGCTGGCCCTGGGCCACGCGTTGTTCGTTCCACGGATGCTGGTGCAGCACCACCTGTGCTTCGGTCAGCAACGCGCGCCAACGACGTCCGTTCTCGCCACTGGGCAGATGCGAAAACAGGTCATCGCCCAGCACCGCGTCAGGCTCGGCGAATTCGGGCAGCGGCGTATCTGCCGGCAGGCGCAGATACCAACGCGACGGCGTCGGTGCATCCAGCTGGTAGCCAAAACCGGCAAACAAGGGCTGCAGCGCGGGCAACAAGGCATCCACGTCGGCCTGCTCCAGACGCAGGGTTTCGGCCGCAGCCATCAGCCGCGCGCCCTGCATGTCCGGCACGATATTGGCCGGATCGGCACGCAGCCAGAAGCCGCCAGCGGCATCGCCGGCATCGGTCTGGCGGGTCAAGGCGGCAGCCGACCAGGCAGCCGGCTGCACGTTGAAGTGACGGCGCAACTGCGCCGATTCACCGGCCGTACCGAGCGAGCGCTCGGCACGACCCAGGGCCGCAGCCACCTGCGCCGGCAGTTCGCCCGCCGGAAAACGGCTGCGCGCGGGCAGCAGCAGTGTGGCTTTGGCCATCGTCAGTCGAGGTATTCGACGCTGACGATTTCGTACTCGCGCTGGCCAGCCGGCGCATCGATGGCGATGGCGTCGCCCTCGTGCTTGCCGATCATGGCGCGCGCCACCGGCGAGGAAATGGCAATCAAGCCCAGCTTGATGTCCGCTTCCAGGTCGCCAACGATCTGGTAACGCTTCTCTTCGTCGCTTTCCACGTCGGCCAGCGTCACCGTCGCGCCGAACACCACCTTGCTGCCGGCGTTGAGCTTGCTGATGTCGATGACTTCCGAATGCGACAGTTCGCCTTCCAGCTGCTTGATGCGGCCTTCGATGAAGCCCTGCTCTTCGCGTGCGGCGTGGTACTCAGCGTTTTCCTTCAGGTCACCGTGCTCGCGCGCTTCGGCGATGGCAGCGATGACCTTGGGGCGCTTTTCCGACTTGAGGTGATCCAGTTCCTCACGCAGGCGCTTGGCGCCCTTCATCGTGATGGGGGCTCTCATGCATTCAACTCCTTGTGCAGTTCCTGCAGCGACAACACCGGACCGGTGCCACGGAACTCCAACGATTGCACCAGCGCCTTGGCGCCAGCAACGGTGGTGGAGTACGTGATGCGGTTCTGCAGTGCTTCGCGGCGGATCGAGAACGAGTCGTTGATCGCAGCACGGCCTTCGGTCGTGTTGACGATGTAGACGATCTCGCCATTCTTGATGCTGTCCACGATATGCGGACGGCCTTCAACCACCTTGTTGACCACGTCACAGGTGTAACCGTGCTGCTGCAACCACGCGGCCGTGCCGCGGGTGGCAACCAGCGAGTAGCCGCGTTCGACCAGACCCTGCACCGCCGGCATCACGCGCTGCTTGTCAGCGTCGCGCACCGAAATGAAGACCTTGCCGACCGGCGGGGTCTTGATGCTGCCGGCTTCCTGCGCGCGTGCAAACGCGGCGCTGAAGCTGCGGCCAACGCCCATCACTTCACCGGTGGAGCGCATCTCCGGCCCGAGGATCGGATCGACGCCCTGGAACTTGGCGAACGGGAAGATGGCTTCCTTCACCGAGTAGTAGCCCGGCACGATTTCCTTGGTCGCGCCCTGCTCGGCCAGCGTCTTGCCCGCCATGCAACGGGCGGCAATCTTGGCCAGCGCCATGCCGGTGGCCTTGGACACGAACGGCACGGTGCGCGAGGCACGCGGGTTCACTTCCAGCAGGTAGATCACGTCCTTGCCATCGGCATCGGTCTGGACCGCGAACTGGGTGTTCATCAGACCCACGACCTGCAGTGCCTTGGCCAGCTCGGTAACCTGGCGACGCAGTTCGGCCTGGGTTTCAGCCGACAGCGAGTACGGCGGCAGCGAGCAGGACGAGTCACCGGAGTGCACGCCGGCTTCTTCGATGTGCTCCATCACGCCGCCGATCAGGACCTTGCCGTCCTTGTCGCAGATGATGTCGACGTCGGCTTCGACCGCGGCATCGAGGAAGTGGTCCAGCAGCACCGGCGAATCGTTCGACACCTTGACCGCGTCGCGCACGTAGCGGGCCAGGTCGGATTCGCTGTAGACGATTTCCATCGCACGGCCGCCAAGCACGTAGCTCGGGCGCACCACCAGCGGGTAGCCAATTTCGCGGGCCAGCAGCAGGGCTTCCTGGTCGTTGCGGGCGATGCGGTTCGGCGGCTGCTTCAGGCCGAGCTTCTCGACCAGCTGCTGGAAACGCTCACGGTCTTCGGCCAGGTCGATGGAGTCCGGCGAGGTGCCGATCACCGGCACGCCATTGGCTTCCAGCGCACGTGCCAGCTTCAGCGGGGTCTGCCCGCCGTACTGCACGATCACGCCCTTGGGCTGTTCCAGCTCGACGATTTCCAGCACGTCTTCCAGCGTCAGCGGCTCGAAGTACAGGCGGTCGGAGGTGTCGTAATCGGTCGAAACGGTTTCCGGGTTGCAGTTGACCATGATGGTTTCGAAACCATCTTCGCGCAGGGCGAGCGCGGCGTGCACGCAGCAGTAGTCGAACTCGATGCCCTGGCCGATACGGTTCGGGCCACCGCCCAGGATCATGATCTTGTCGCGGTTGCTCGGTGCTGCCTCGCACTCGTCCTCGTAGGTCGAGTACAGGTAGGCGGTGCCGGTGGCGAACTCGCCGGCGCAGGAGTCAACGCGCTTGTAGACCGGACGCACCTTGTGGGCGCGGCGTAGCGCACGGATGGCCGCTTCGTTGGTGCCGGTGAGCTGTGCCAGGCGTGCATCGGAGAAACCGGCGCGCTTGAGCTTGCGCAGGCGCGCTGCGTCCAGCGCGTCGATGCCTTCGGCATGAACCTGCTTTTCATCGGCAATGATCTCTTCGATCTGGTCGAGGAACCACGGGTCGATGTGCGACAGCCCATAGATTTCTTCGACGCTCATGCCGGTACGGAAGGCATCACCCACGTAGAACAGACGCTCCGGGCCCGGGGCCTTGAGCTCACGCTTCATGGTGGCGACGTCGTCGGCATTGCCCAGGTCGAGCTCGGTCGGGTCGAGGCCGACCTTGCCGGTTTCCAGGCCACGCAGCGCCTTCTGCAGCGATTCCTTGAAGGTGCGGCCCATCGCCATCACCTCGCCCACCGACTTCATCTGGGTGGTCAGGCGCGCATCGGCAGCCGGGAACTTCTCGAAGGCAAAGCGCGGAATCTTGGTGACGACGTAGTCGATCGACGGTTCGAACGAGGCCGGGGTCAGGCCGCCGGTGATCTCGTTCTTCAATTCGTCCAGGGTGTAACCCACAGCCAGCTTGGCCGCGACCTTGGCGATCGGGAAGCCGGTGGCCTTGGAGGCCAGTGCCGAGGAACGCGACACGCGCGGGTTCATCTCGATCACCACCACGCGACCGGTAGTCGGGCTGATGCCGAACTGCACGTTGGAGCCGCCGGTATCCACGCCAATCTTGCGCAGCACGGCGATGGAAGCATCGCGCAGGCGCTGGTATTCCTTGTCGGTCAGGGTCTGTGCCGGCGCAACGGTGATCGAGTCACCGGTGTGCACGCCCATCGGGTCGAGGTTCTCGATCGAGCAGACGATGATGCAGTTATCCGCGGTGTCGCGGACCACTTCCATCTCGAATTCCTTCCAGCCCAGCACCGACTCTTCCACCAGCACTTCGCTGGTCGGCGACAGTTCCAGGCCCCGGCTGACGATCTCGATCAGCTCTTCGCGGTTGTAGGCGATACCGCCACCGCTGCCACCGAGGGTGAAGGACGGGCGGATGATGGTCGGGTAGCCAACGCGGGTCTGGATCTCCAGCGCTTCTTCCAGCGTGTGGGCGACAGCGGCGGTCGGGCATTCCAGACCGATTTCGCCCATCGCCACGCGGAACAGCTCGCGGTCTTCGGCCATCATGATCGCTTCGCGCTTGGCGCCGATCAGTTCGACGTTGTACTTCTCCAGCACGCCGTTGTCAGCCAGGTCCAGCGCGCAGTTCAGCGCGGTCTGGCCGCCCATGGTCGGCAGCAGCGCGTCGGGGCGCTCCTTCTCGATGATCTTCGCCACCGTCTGCCAGTTGATCGGCTCGATGTAAACGGCGTCGGCCATCTCCGGGTCGGTCATGATCGTGGCCGGGTTGGAGTTCACCAACACCACGCGGTAACCCTCATCGCGCAGCGCCTTGCACGCCTGCGCGCCGGAGTAGTCGAACTCACAGGCTTGGCCGATGACGATCGGGCCAGCGCCGATGATCAGGATGGTTTTTAGGTCGGTGCGCTTTGGCATTTTCTTCTCTAAGTCAGTACAGCGTGTCTGGGGGAAGTGATCGCACGCTGTCGATCAGGAAAACTCTTCTGGATCAATCGTGACGCCGCATTGGCTCTGGATGCGCTCGCTCAGGCGCAGCGGCAGGCCATCAGGCATGTCGCCCAGTTCCGCTAGCACAGCACCCAAAGCTTCATAGGAGCCACTGGCCATGAACTCGCCTACCTGCTTGCGCTCCAGCTCGCTGGGCTCGCCCTCGAACTCGGCAGGCAACGCCGCGCCGTACATCATCTGGCGCTGGCTAGCGACCATGCGCTTGCCGCCCTGGCTCGAATAGAAAGCATGCCAGCGCTTGAGGTGCTGCTGCCCGTCATTGCCGATTTTGGCGACAAGGCGATCCACCAGTGCTTCATTCAGGACATCGCCGATCGGCTTGGCCATGCACTCGCGCTGTGGTGCCGGAATCTGCTGGAAGATCGTGACATTGGCCAACATGGAGGTGGCCGCGTCATTGCCCATGCGCTCAAAGCCGGTCAACGGCAGCAGATCGCGGATCTCCTGCGCGGTCACTGCCGCCGCGCTGGCCACCGAGGTGGCCAGCAGCGCCGGCAACATCAGCCAGCGCGCCTTGCTCACGCCTTGGCCCCTTCCATCAGGGTGATGAAGCGATCGAACAACGGTGCCACGTCACGCGGACCCGGCGACGCTTCCGGGTGCCCCTGGAAGGAGAATGCCGGTGCATCGGTCAATGCGATGCCCTGGATGGTCTGGTCGAACAGCGAGCGATGGGTAACCCGCACATTGGCCGGCAGCACGCTTTCGTCGATGGCAAAGCCGTGGTTCTGCGAGGTGATCATCACCCGACCGTCGTCGATGTCCTGCACCGGATGGTTGGCACCGTGGTGGCCGTGACCCATCTTCATCGTCTTGGCGCCTGCAGCCAGGCCCAGCAGCTGGTGGCCCAGGCAGATGCCGAAGGTCGGGATCTTCTGCTCGACGAAGGTCTTGATCGCGCTGATGGCGTAATCGCACGGTTCCGGGTCGCCCGGGCCATTGGAAAGGAACACGCCGTCCGGCTTCAGTGCCAGCACTTCAGCAGCAGGGGTCTGTGCCGGCACCACGGTCAGCTCGCAGCCGCGCTCGGCCAGCATGCGCAGGATGTTGGTCTTCACGCCAAAGTCGTAGGCCACAACCTTGAACTTCGGTTCGGCGCGCACGAATTCGTTGCGGTCCAGGTCCAGCTGGCCATCGGCCCAGCCGTAGGTCTTGTCGGTGCTGACCACCTTGGCCAGATCCATACCCTTCAGGCCGGGGAACTTGCGAGCAGCTTCCAGTGCCTTCTCGACATCGATGTCGTCGCCGGCCATCAAAGCGCCATTCTGGGCGCCCTTCTCACGCAGGATGCGGGTCAGCTTGCGGGTGTCGATGCCGGAGATGGCCACCACGCCGCGCTGGATCAACCAATCCTGCAGCGATACCTGGTTGCGCCAGCTGCTCGGGCGGCGCGGCACGTCGCGTACGATCAGGCCCGATGCCCATACCTTGGAAGCTTCGTCGTCCTGGTCGTTCATACCGGTGTTGCCGATATGCGGGTACGTCAGGGTGATCATCTGCCGGGCGTAGGACGGATCGGTCAGCATTTCCTGATAACCGGTCATGGCGGTGTTGAACACCACCTCACCCACGGATAGGCCGGGCGCGCCTACGGATTCGCCCTCGAATACGGTGCCGTCTTCGAGCACGAGAATTGCGGCTTGGGTCACGGGAATCTCACTTTGGCTACCGGGGGACTCCGAAGCCACGCCTGCGTCCACGGTCAAAAACCGGTTGCAAAAAAGCGCGGACGGCGGTCTGGGAACCGGTCCGGCTAACGTGTTTCGGCGAGCCGGAATTGTAAAGGCAAGGGGGCACCAACGCCAGCGCCCCGTGCGCTTTCCTTCAGCTGTTCAGTGATTACAAAAGCCACATTCCGGAGGGACTGCGCTCCGCATTCAGCTATTTCAAGCCTGCTCGGACGTCCCGACCAGGTCCCGCACCCGGTATTGCCCCGGACTGCGCTGGCACAGTTGTTTGGCCGCGTGCAGTGCGCCACGCGCAAAAATGTCACGGTTGGTGGCCCGGTGCACCAGTTCCACCCGCTCGCCCAGCCCGGTGAACTGGACGAAGTGCTCGCCGATGATGTCCCCGGCGCGCAGGCTGGCATAGCGCGGCTCGGCGCCGCCGTGCTGGGCCGACTCCCCCAACGTCAACGCGGTGCCGGAGGGTGCGTCCTTCTTGTGCACATGGTGCGATTCGACAATGTCGCAGTCCCAGCCTGGCAGGGCCGCCGCCGCCCGCTCCACCAGCTCGGCCAGCACTGCCACGCCGAGGCTGAAGTTGGTCGCCCAAACCAGAGGAATTTTGTTCGCAGCAGCTGCCAGGGCAGCCTGCTGCTGCTCGCTGATCCCGGTTGTGCCCGACACCAGGCCAACACCGCGCTCCACGCACAGTGCCAGAACCGGGTCAAATCCCTCCGGCAAGCTGAAATCGATCGCCACATCAAACGCCGGCGCGCCGGACAGCTCACTGGCAGCGAAATGCGGGATGCCGTCAATCACGCGTTGGATTGGCGGTTTGCGCACCACCGCAGCAACCACCTGCAACGAGGAATCTTCTGCGGCAAGACGCAGCAGGGCTTGGCCCATGCGGCCGGAGGCGCCATGGATCAGCAAACGGATTGGAGTCGTATTCATGCCCGCACGCTAACGCCTCAACGGCCCAGCACACAAGCACAGCGCGCGTTTACATCCTGCCGACATGGGTAATCGCACGGCTACCGGTCATATAAGTCCGCCAACGATTGCGTTCCACGGTGTCGCGGCCGCGGCTGACCATGCGCACGCCCGCCATTTCGACAATGGCCGACACCTCAACCTCGGCCGAACGACCATCGCTGGCAATGTTGATGCTGTTTACCTTCTGCTCGTAGCGCAGCGGCATGCGATCACCGAAGGCTTCCCGGAACTCACGCAGCTGACTCATGCTCTCAGCCAGGGAAGCGCAGTACTGCTCCCTGTCATAGCGCTGCTCGGCCTGCTGGGTTTCGGTCTTGGTTACGGTGGTCTGTACGTAGTCTTTCGACAACATCTCGCATAGCGGCTTGTCGTCGCCTGCCGCAAGCGCTTGGTCGGCGCGCAGGTACAGCGCGCGCACCTGTGACTCTGTGATCTTGTTGCCGCCACGCAGATAGATCGATCCGCCTACGGCCAACAACACGACCAACATCACAACGCCTATCAATGACTTCATGCCTTTCCCCTGGTTGCTTCCTGCAATTGGCGCAGTGTACAGCCGAAATGCTTCGTTCTACATGGAACCCCTGCCCGCGCCGCTACCAGTTTGGTGACAACACCAAATTGCCCAATGCCGCGCAGCCAGGACTGTAGCCCGGGCAAGCGTCACGCACCGGGGGCAAGTGTCCAATGGTCTTTCGGACTGCCTGCCGATGCTCCGGTGCCAGCTGAGGTTGCTCGAGCTTCGCGGCTTACGCCGCTCCTACAAAAGGCGCGCGCTGTTTTCGACATGCAACAACGCCGGGCTTCCCCGGCGTTGTTGTATTGCTCAATGCTGCTTGGGCTCGCTTGGCCCGCAACTGTTGCAGCCGCCGCATGCGCCCCCAGCACTTGCTGCAGGCGGTGCCAGACGTCGCCCCCAGGCCTGCAGTCGCGGTGAGCGCTGCGGCTTCACCAGCCATAGCGCTAACAGGCCGCGCAGCTTGCGCAATACGCCCGGGAACTGCTTCTTCAGCACCACCCAGGCACTGACCAGCACCGCCACGGCGATGATCAGGTATTGCAGCAGCAGGCCCTTGTCCATCAGCCCGCTCCCAACGCCACCGCCACCTGATAGGTAACGAACGCCGCCAGATAGGCCGCACCGAACAGGTATACCGTGGCGAACGCCATCTGCTTCCACGAGTTGGTCTCGCGCTTGATGGTGGCCAGGGTGGAGATGCACATCGGCGCGTAGATGAACCACACCATCAGCGACAAGCCAGTCGCCAGGGTCCATCCATCGCTGATCACCGGGGTCAGCGCCTGGATCGCCGCGTCATCATCGGCGGCCGACAAGGCATAGATCGTGGCCAGCGAAGACACTGCGACTTCACGCGCGCCCATGCCCGGGATCAAGGCAATACAGATCTGCCAGTTGAAGCCCAACGGGGCGAAGATGACCGCCATCGCGTGGCCGATCTGGCCGGCGAAGCTGTAATCGATGGCCGGCATGGTCGCGTTCTCTGGCGCACCGGGGTACGACAGCAGGAACCACAGCAGGATGGTCAGCGACAGGATGATGCCGCCCACGCGCTTGAGGAAGATCATCGCGCGCTCATACAGACCGACCAACAGATCGCGCGGATTGGGCAGGCGGTAGGACGGCAGCTCCAGCATCAAGGGATGCTCGCTCTTGTCGCGACGGAACTTCTTCATCGTCCACGACATCACCAGCGCACTGAGAATGCCAGCCAGATACAGCGCAAACAGCACCAGACCCTGCTGATTGAACACACCCCACACGGTTTTGGCCGGGATGAAGGCACCAATCAGCAAGGCATACACCGGCAGGCGCGCCGAGCAGGTCATCAGCGGCGCCACCAGGATGGTCGCCAGGCGATCACGCGGATCCTGGATGGAACGGGTGGACATGATGCCCGGCACCGCACAAGCGAAGCTGGACAGCAGCGGGATGAACGAACGACCAGACAAACCGGCCGAGGCCATCATCCGGTCCAGCAGGAAGGCAGCGCGCGGCAGGTAGCCCGATTCCTCAAGCGCCAGAATGAAGGCGAACAGGATCAGGATCTGCGGCAGGAACACCAGCACGCCGCCGACGCCGGCAATGATGCCGTCCACCAGCAGACTGCTCAGCGGCCCTTCCGGCAGCTTCTCGGCCACCACCGGCCCCAGCCAGCCAAAGGCCGCTTCGATCCCATCCATCAATGGCGTCGCCCAGGCGTACACCGCCTGGAAGATCAGGAACATCACCACGGCCAGGGTCAGCAGGCCGTACACCGGGTGCAGCAACCAGCGGTCGAGCGCGTCGTCGACCTTGGCGGTGGGCGCCGGCATACGCACGGCCGAGGCCAGGATGTCACGCACCTGTACGTGGTAGTCGGCACCTGGCTCAACCGAATGTACCGGCATGGCTTCCAGCTGCGGCATCAATGTATCGATGCGCTCGACCAGCGCGCGCGCACCGTTGTGGCGTACCGCGACGGTTTCCACCACCGGCACGCCCAAGGCCTTTTCCAGCGCCGGCACGTCGATTTCGATGCCACGCTTGCGCGCCGCATCAACCATGTTCAGGGCAACCACCATCGGCTTGCCAAGCTCACGCACTTCCAGCGCAAAGCGCAGATGCAGGCGCAGGTTGGTGGCATCGATCACACAGATCAGCGCATCCGGGGCAGCTTCGCCCGGGTAGAAGCCCCGGCACAGGTCACGGGTGATGGCCTCATCCAGGCTGGCCGGATGCAGGCTGTAGGCGCCCGGCAGATCCAGCACCGCGTACTCCTGCCCGGACGGCCCGCGCATGCGGCCTTCCTTGCGTTCGACGGTGACGCCGGTGTAGTTGGCCACCTTCTGGCGGCTACCGGTCAGCTGGTTGAACAGCGCGGTCTTGCCACTGTTCGGGTTGCCTACCAGCGCCAGCCTGGCGATCGCCGTACTACTCATGCCTGTGCTCCCTGTGCGCTTATCTGGACCCGTGCGGCCTCGCTACGACGCAGCGCAAAGCGGGTAAAACCGACCTGGAACAGCAGCGGTTCGCCGCCGACCGGACCACGCGCGACCAAACGAACTTCTTCTCCGTTCACGAAACCCAGTTCGCGCAGACGGCGCGCGATCGCATCGTTTGCATGCAGGTCCTGAACGCTTTCCACGCGCGCTGAAGCATGCAGCGGCAAATCTGACAACGTCACTGAATGGGCGCCTATGTAGAGTTGATAAGAATGGTTATCAATTCTAGCATCGCCGCGCTGCGTCATGGCGTCCCACCCCTGCACCGCTATGATTCGTCGGATTACCGTTTAAACAGGCATTACCTATGAGCGATGCATTGCTCGTGCAGCACCAGGGCGCGGTAGCGACCCTTTCCATGAACCGGCCGGACCTGCACAACGCCTTCGACGCGGCGCTGATCCAGTCCTTGACCGAGACCTTGTCCAGCCTGGGCGCCGACCCGGCGGTTCGCGCCGTGGTGCTGGCAAGTACTGGCCCCTCCTTCTCGGCCGGTGCCGACCTGCAGTGGATGCGCTCCATGGCCAACGCCAGCCAGGAAGAGAACCGCATCGACTCGCTGGCGCTGGCACGGCTGATGCGCACCCTCGATGAGCTGCCCAAGCCGACCATCGCCCGCGTGCAGGGGGCTGCCTTCGGTGGCGGCGTCGGCCTGGTCGCCTGCTGCGATATCGCCATTGCCGCCGAAGGCGCACGCTTTGGGCTGACCGAAAGCCGGCTCGGCCTGCTGCCTGCGGTGATCTCGCCCTATGTGATCGCCGCGATCGGCCCGCGCCAGGCAAGGCGATGGTTTGCTACCGGCGAGCACTTCGACGCCACTACCGCGCAGCAGATCGGCCTGGTCCACCAGGTCGTTGCCCCTGATGAGTTGGATGCCGCCGTGCAGACCCAGCTCAACCTGCTGGGCAAAGCCGGCCCGGTTGCGTCCGCATCAGCCAAGGTACTGGTCCGCGAGGTCCATGCTGCGCTGGCCGACCGCGACGGGCTGGACCGTGCCAATGCCGGCTTGATCGCCGCCCTGCGCGCCTCCGATGAAGGCCGCGAAGGGCTGACCGCCTTCCTTGAGAAGCGTCCTCCCCGTTGGACCGCGCAGTAATCTGCTCTCCAGTCCAAGCCGCGCCCTCCTCCAGCCAAAGACCGCTCCATGAATGATTTCGTCCGTATCGTCGAAGTAGGCCCGCGTGATGGCCTGCAGAATGAAAAGCAGCAGGTCGCCACCGCCGACAAGATCGAGTTGATCGACAGACTCTCGGCTACTGGCCTGCGCAGCATCGAGGCCACCAGCTTTGTCAGCCCCAAATGGGTGCCGCAGCTGGCCGACGCCGCCGAGGTCTTTGCCGGCATCCAGCGCAAGCCCGGTGTCAGTTACCCGGTGCTGGTACCCAACGAACAGGGCTACGAGCGCGCCTTGGCGGTGGGGGTAACCGAGGTTGCCGTGTTCACAGCCGCCTCCGAGCAGTTCAACCGCACCAACACCAACGCCGGCATTGATGAGTCGCTGCAGCGCTTCGAGCCGATCCTGGCCCGGGCCAAGGCGGATGGCGTGCGCGTGCGCGGCTATGTCTCCACGGTATTGGGCTGCCCCTACCAGGGCGAAGTGCCGTTGGCCGACGTCGTCCGCGTGGCTGCTCGCCTGCACACCATGGGCTGTTACGAAATATCACTGGGCGACACCATTGGTGTCGGTACCCCGCTCAAGGCCCGCGCCATGCTGCAGGCCGTGGCCGCGGAACTGCCGATAGAGGCCCTGGCCGTGCACTTCCACGATACCTATGGGCAGGCCTTGGCCAATATCGCCAGCTGCCTGGAAGAAGGCGTGCGGGTGGTGGATTCGGCCGTAGCCGGCACCGGCGGCTGCCCCTATGCACGCGGCGCTAGTGGTAATGTCGCCAGCGAAGATGTTATTTACATGCTGCACGGCATGGGGATGCGTACCGGCGTGGATCTGCCGGCGCTGGCCGCTACGGGGAACTGGCTCGCAGAACGACTGGGCCGGCAGACAGGCAGCAAGACAGGAAGGGCATTGACAGTGTCATGACCGGAACCAGCCAGCTTGGGATATCTGACGACGGCGATCACCGCGCCGCGCATGTCGACGCGCTGGCTGGACTGGAACAAGCACTGCTGCAACCATTGCCATTGGGCCTGCAGCAGGCCTTGCTCGCTGCACGCTCGGCCTTGACCGAGGCCATGGCCGAGCGGCGGCTGGCACAACGTCGCTACGCCGCCCTGTTCAATGCGGTACCCGACCCGGTCAGCATTCTCAGCGCCACCGGCGTGGTGCTGGACGTCAACAGCGCTGGAGTCCGCGCCTATGGCCGTACCCGCGAAGAGATCGTCGGCCAGCCCATCGAGCTGCTCAACCCCGACCTGCCAGCCGACCATCTTGAACCGGTCTGGGAAACCCTCAATCGTGGCGAAACCTATGTGGTGGAAGTCACCAACATGCGCGGCGACGGCAGCCGCTTTCCGGTGGAGGTGCATTCGGCCACCATCGAGCATGACGACGCACATTGCATCGTCGCTGTTGCCCGCGACCTGAGCCGGCGCTGGCAGGCTGAAACCCGCTACCGCCTGCTGCTGGAGTCCATCGACAAGGGTGTGATGCTGTTCGACCGCCAGCTCGGCATCATTTCCGCCAATCCCGCCGCACACCGCATTTTCAACCTCGGCAGCGTTGCCCCGGCCAAGGTGCCCTTGCACAGTGACGAATGGATCAGCGTTGACGAACACGGCCGCCGGCTGCGGCCCGAGCAGTGGCCGGTGACCCGCTCCTTTGCTGAAGGCAGGGCCATCCCCAGCACCATCATCGGCCTGTACCACCGGCCCAATGGGCGGATGATCTGGATCTCGATCACTACCGTGCCGGTGTTCTCGGCCGGCTGCGACCTGCCCGACCATGTGTTTTCCCTGTTCAGTGACATCACCGAACTCAAGCGCGACCACGCCTTGTTCGACCGCGCCCAGTCGCTGGCGCATATCGGCGGCTGGGAGTGGGATCGCGGCCAGCAGCGCCTTTACCTCACCGGCGAGGCACAGCGCATTCTTGGCCAGCAATCGGCGCCTACCGATCTGGAACAACTGCTGGCCTGCCTGAGCAGCCTGTCGCGTCAGCAGCTACGCGAGGCGATGGAGCGCGTGGTCGAGCAGCGCACCGGCTTCGAGCTGGAGCTGCAGGGCCAACGCGCCAGCGGCCACAGCTTCTGGATACGGATGATCGGCGAGGTCGAGCTTGGCGACCTGGCCTCGACCCGCATCGCCGGCACCCTGCAGGACATCACCGAGCCCAAGCACGCCGAGCAGACCCTCAAGAACCAGGCCCGCACCGATCCGCTTACCGGCATCATGAACCGCGATGCCGCCCTTACCGATCTGGAAGCCCGGCTGAGCAATCCCTCGCATGCCGAGGTCGCCGTGCTCTACATCGATCTGGACCGGTTCAAGACCGTCAATGATGTGCTCGGCCACAATGCCGGCGACCTGCTGCTGATCGAAGCCACCCGGCGCATTGCCGATGCGATAGGCACCGAGGGCCTGCTCGCGCGCTTTGGCGGCGATGAATTTGTGGTCACCTGCGACACCCGCGAACTGCCCGGGCGACCGGAAAAGTTGGCCGAAGCGATCACCCGCGCGTTCGTCCCGCCGTTCCAGTTCGGCAAGGACGAGTTCCCGGTCACCACCAGCATTGGTATTGCCCGTGCCCCCAAGGACGGCGTGCGCCCGCAGCAGCTGATCCAGAACGCCGATCTGGCCATGTACGAGTGCAAGCGCCGCGACCGCAATGGCTGGCAACTGTTCTCGCCCGAACTGGCGCGCCGCCAACGCGACCGCCTGCAGATCGAGCGACGCCTGCGCAAGGCTTTGGACCGCGACGAATTCCGGCTGGTCTACCAGCCACAGGTGGATCTGCGTAGCGGCCAGATCATCGCCTGCGAGGCGCTGATCCGCTGGCGCAACCGCCAGCTCGGCGAGCTGCGCCCGGACATCTTCATCAGTCACGCCGAGAACACCGGCGATATCGTCCGCATCGGCGAATGGGTGCTGCACCAGGCCTGCCGGCAGATCCGCGAATGGCAGCGCGAAGGCCTGGGCATGATGCGGGTGGCAATCAATGTCTCCTACCGCCAGTTCAGTGGTGACCGTCTGGCCCGCCAGGTGCGCGAGGTTCTTGATCACTACAGCCTGCCGGGCAGCGCGCTGGAGTTGGAGTTCACCGAGCGGGTACTGATCGAGGACGCCCCGGCGACTTTGCGCACCTTTGCCGAGCTGCGTGCCATGGGCGTGGTGCTGACCATCGACGACTTCGGCGAGGGCTATAGCGCGCTCAACTACCTGCGCACCCTGCCAATCCACGGCCTCAAGCTCAGCCAGCTGTTCATCAGCGGCGTACCCGGCAACCCTTCCGATGTCGCGGTCTGCGAGGCGGTCTGTGGCATCGCCCGCAGCCTCGGCCTGGGGCTCGTCGCCGAAGGCATCGAGTCCGAGGCGCAACGCCAGTTCCTGCTGGAGCTGGGGGTACCGGTCGGTCAGGGCTTCCTGTTCGCACCCGGCCTGTCACCGATGGACTTCAGTCGACGCCTGCCCATGGCTGACGTGGCAGACCCGGCGCCACAGGTCTGATCTCGCCAACTAGGCGCGGATCGGCATCAGCTAGAATCGGTAGATCACTCAGCAGGATTGTTCCAATGCAGCTGTCTTCCGTTCGTGCCGTCATCACCGGCGGTGTCTCTGGCCTTGGCCTCGGCGTCGCCCAGTTCCTGGTTGCCAATGGCGGCAAGGTCGCCCTGTTCGACCTCAATGATGAAAAGGGCGCCGCAGCGGTCGCCGAACTGGGCGCCGACAATGCCCGCTACTTCACCACCAATGTCACCGACGAAGCGGGCGTCGCCGCCAATCTGGCGGCCGCGCGTGAGTTCCTTGGCGGCTTTAACGTGGTGATGAACTGCGCCGGCATCCTCGGTGCCGGCCGCGTGCTCGGCCGCGAAGCAGCGATGCCGCTGGCCAACTTCCAGAGCACGGTGATAGTCAACCTGGTCGGCAGCTTCAATGTCGCCAAGGCCGGCGCCGAGCTGATGCAGCACAACGAGGCCAATGCCGACGGCGAGCGCGGCGTGATCATCAACACCGCCTCGGTAGCTGCCTATGAAGGCCAGATCGGCCAGGCTGCGTATTCCGCCTCCAAGGGCGGCGTGGTCGGCATGACCCTGCCGATGGCGCGCGAGCTTTCACGCTTCGGCATCCGTGTGCTGACCATTGCCCCCGGCGTGTTCTGGACCCCGATGGTCGACGGCATGCCGCCGAACGTGCAGGAATCGCTGGCCGCCTCCATCCCGTTCCCGTCGCGACTGGGCCAGCCGGCCGATTTCGCCAGCCTGGTCGGCCACATCATTGGCAATACCTACCTCAACGGTGAGACTATTCGCCTCGACGGCGCCGTACGTTTGGCGCCGAAGTAATTGAGCCGGGAATGGGGAATAGAGAGTGGGGAATTGAACCCCGCTATCGCTTCACCATTGCCTGAACCTCATTGCCTGCCCGTTGAATGGAAGGCGGTTGACCTTCCATTCCCGATTCCCCATTCCCCACTCCCTGCATTTATGAAAGCCAACGACATCAAAAAAGGCAACGTCGTCGAGTACAACAACGGCGTCTACCAGATCCGCGACATCGAGCGCAGCTCGCCGCAGGGCCGCGGCGGCAACGTCCGCTTCCGCTTCATCATGTACAGCGTGCCGGGCGGCAACAAGCTCGATGCCAGCTTCGATGCCGATGACAACCTGCCGGAAGTCGAGCTGCTGCGTCGCCAGTCCACCTTCTCCTACATGGACGGCGATGCCTTCGTGTTCATGGATGACGAGGACTACACCCCGTACACGCTGGACGCTGACGTGATCGGCGACGATGCTGGCTACATCACCGAAGGCCTGACTGGCATCTTCGTGCAGGTCATCGACGACCAGCCGGTCGCGATCCAGCTGCCGCAGCACGTAACTCTGGAAGTGGTGGAGACCCCGCCGGAACTGAAGGGCGGCACCGCTACCAAGCGTCCGAAGCCGGCCAAGCTCAGCACCGGTCTGGAAATCATGGTGCCGGAGTACATCGTCAACGGCGAACGCATCCTGGTGAACACCACCACCGGTGAGTTCGGCGGCCGCGCTGATTGATTGACTGCAGCCTCCCGCCAAACGGCGGGAGACTGCACGGCATTTTGTAGGAGCGGCGTCAGCCGCGAAGCCGATAGGGCTTCAGATCTTGAGATCCTCAGAAAACCGGCGTCGTTACCGATAGCCAGCTTCGCAGCTTACGCCGCTCCTACAAAACCAGCTGGCTACGCTACTACCGGGAAATACAGCGACACCGCTGCCCCGCCCAGCGCCGAGGTGCCAATGGTCGCCGTGCCTCCCGACTGCGCTGCAAAGCCATACACCTGGCTCAGCCCCAGCCCGCTGCCATCACCCACGCTCTTGGTGGTGAAGAACGGCTCGAACACGCTCTCCTGGATCTCGGCCTGAATGCCTGGCCCGCTGTCGCCAACGCAGATGCAGACAAACTGCCCGGCCTCCCCCGCGCCCGACGGCACAATGATGCTTTCAAGCCGTGCCGACAACAGCACCTTGCCAACACCGTGCATGGCATCGCGGCTATTGCTCAACAGGTTCAACAGCGCCGCCTCCAGCTGACCGATATCCACCGAAATCGGCGGCAGTTGCTCGGCAATACTCAGGTTCAACTGGATCGTCTCGCCACAGACGCGGCGGTAGAGTTCCAGCGAGGCATTGAGCAGATCATCCACCTGGCTCAGCTGCGGCACCAAGGTCTGCCCGCGCCCGAACGCCAGCATCTGCCGGGTCAACTGGGTGCCGCGCCCGACGGCACGATGGGCGATGTCCAGGATGCGGCGCACGCTCTCGTCACCGGAGCGACGCAGCGACAGCATGTCCAGGCTGTTGCCGATCACCGACAGCAGGTTGTTGAAGTCGTGCGACAGGCCCAGGGTCAACTTGCCCACCGCGTCCAGACGCTGCGCGCGCAGCGCGACCTCCTGTGCCTCGCGCACCCGCTTCTGGGTCTGGAATGCCTCGGTAACGTCGCGGATCAATACCAGCACCCGTACGCCACGCGGGTCGGCTACCCGCTCCAATATCATCGATGCGCGAAAACGGCCACCGTCCTTGCGCACCATCGCCAGGCTGAGCTGGTCGCTGCCCTGCTGCAGTGTGCGCGCGACTGCCTGCTGTGCCGCGCCGCGCTGTGTATCGGCAGCGCTGAACAATTGCGAGAACGGCAGCCCGCGAATCTCTTCGCAGGGATAGCCAAACACTGTTGCCACCCCAGCATTGCAGCTGAGCACCTGCCCATCAGGATCGAGCTGGAGAATCGCGCAGGAGCGCAGCTTCAACACATCCTCGGCCATCGCATCGGCCGTCTGCTGCCCAGTACCAATCAACCGCGCTCTCCTGAAAACCGACCCGGACGTCGCTCATCGAGCGTCGCCGCCTCCCCTGGTTGCGTACCGTACCCTAAACGCAGCCGCTGCCGCAGGTACAACAGGTTCGCTTCAATCTGCTCCATCCGCGCGCGCTGCGCTTCGGGCAAGGCGGCCAATGCGGCCTCGCGCAGGGCCTGCCATTGTTGCTGGGCAAGCCCCGCCCCAGCGGCAGCCTCGGCGCTCAAGCGCGCCCGTTCATCCGCATCGGGAATGCCATAGCCGTGACCCAACAGGCTGCCCGGAGCCAGCAGCACGGCAGACCGCGCCATCAACGCCTGGAAGTCCGCCATTTCCTGCCGCCGTTTGCCACCGGCAAGCAGACTGCGCTTGAGAACATCTGCTGCAGCCAGCTCCGCCCGTCGCCATGCAGCCTGTTCCAGCAGCAGCATGGCCGCCAGCACCTGATCATCAGCCTGCTGCATCCACGTCCGCCGTTGTGCGGGCGGCAGGGCCAACCACGCCTCCACGTCGTTGGCCGGCAACGACAGGGCTTTGCGCGCGACCTCGAACACCAGCGCGTAATGGGCGGCCGCCGACTCGAAGTAATAGCCCCCACGCAGCGCCTGTGCACGATCGCGTGGCGGATCGGCCAATACTTCGGCACGCAGGCTGTGCAGCAAGCCAGTCGGAGTGATCGATAGCAGCTCGGCCGCGCCCAAGCGCGGCGCGCCATCGCCAAGCAGCTTGCCGGTTTCCACCGCGCAGTTGTTGCTGATGAAGTAGTAACGCCCGTCGTAATCCCAGTGCAGCCGCGCCGCCTGCTGCAGCACCGCGTTTATCTCATCACGATGCAGGCGCAGTGGCGTGGATGAGACCCCGCGCAGCTCCACCTTGGTGTATTCCTCGATCACCCGGCTCAGCGGCAACACGAACAAGCGCGACGGATAGGACCCGGTCAGGCCGCGCCAACTGGATATCTGCACATCGCCGACGAAGGCGCGGAACGACAGCACCAGGTGATATTGCAGATCCATCCGACAAGCGGGGCCGGGCGTGCGCCCGGGCGCACAGACCACCAGCCGCAACATGCTGTGGCCCCAGCGGCTCATCAGCTTCTCGTTGCCTTCGGCCAGCAGGTAGTCGATTTCGTAGACCCGCGCCGGGTCGAGATCAAGCAGGTCGGCCTGGCCTTCCTGCTCGCCTGCTTGCATGAATGGCAAGTTCTGCGGGCACTGCACCACCTCCAACTGCCGCGGCGCGCCAAGATTCTCGCCGAACCATGCATGCAGAAGCGGACGCCGGCAGGCGTAGTCCGGGTCCAGCAGATAGTGTTCAAGGTTCACCGCGAAGAACTCGGCCGGGCTCTCCAACTCGTAGCGATCGAGGCTACGCAGACTGAAGTGGTTGCGCCCACGCCCCGGCCACAACGGCCGTTGCTGCCAACCGGCGAGATCCAGAAAGCGCGGTTGACGTGACCAGCCGCCCTTGGCAGAACGGTCCAGCGCATGCCCCAGCTCGTGGATCAGCGCAGCACGTGCCTGTTGCCACGCCTGGGCGGAGCTGGCAGAGGATGCAGGACCACCCTGCAACAACAGCGGCAGCAGGCGCTTGTCCAAGCCAAGTTCAGCTCCGCGCGCCCTGCCCTGCACATGCTCGGGCAAGTCGTCACGCCAACGTAGCTGCAGCGTCAAGGAACTGCTGCCCTCGATGCCGGCGGGAATGCGCGCCAGTACATCGTCGATCAGTTGCTGGCTGGCCAGTAGCTGAGCCGGATCCAGCGCCGGCGCAGTTGCCTGCAGCTCGATGCGTACTGCCGCCTGCAGCGGCGTGGCGGTGCAGAGCAACAGCAACACCGCCAGCCACCGCGCGGGCGGCAGCCGGCGGAGCTTCATCACAGGGCCAGAATCTTCCGGGCCAGTTCCATGTCGCTGGCGTCGCGCGCAGCAACATCACGCTCGCGCAGCTGGATCAAGGCCGCTTCCAGCCATGCGCCACGGATTTCGCCATTGCTGGCAACAAAACCCGCTGCGTCTTCGCGTGCATCCAGCAGCACCTTGTCGTCGCCCGAGGAACTGCCCGAAGAATTGGACGAAGCGCCCGATGCGGAACCGGCCGACGTGCCTGCGAAGCTGGAGGCGAATGCCGACATCGGCAGGGCAATCAAGGCGCAGAACAGGATCTTACGGATCATCGGCAGGTCAACATCGGGCATAAAGGACGCCAAGAGTAACCACCACCGCCCACAGTTGGAACCTGTCGCCGCCCTGCCCGGCCGATCCGTTCATCATCTCCCGACTCCGGAACTCCCCCGCGAGACCGGCAAACGCGGCCGCAACCAGCGCCAACTGCCATCCACCACCACATAGAACACCGGCACGAAGAACACCGCCAACACGGTTGCGGTCACCATCCCCCCGAACACGCCGGTACCAATGGCCTGCTGGGTTTCCCGCGATGCGCCCTGTGCCAGCATCAACGGCAGCACGCCCAGCGCGAACGCCATCGACGTCATCAGGATCGGCCGCAGACGCAGACGCGCGGCCCGCAGTGCGGCCTGCGCCGCCGTCATCCCCTGCCGCTGCAGCTGTCGCGCAAACTCAACGATCAGGATCGCATTCTTCGCCGACAGGCCAATCACCGTGATCATGCCGACCTTGAAGAATATGTCGTTGGGCATGCCACGCAGCAATACCGCTGCAACCGCACCCAGCAGGCCAAGCGGCACCACCAGCATCACCGCCATCGGGATCGACCAGCTCTCGTACAGCGCCGCGAGCACCAGGAATACCACCAGCATCGATATCAGCAGCAGCCACGGCGCTTGTGCGCCCGAGGTCTTCTCCTGCAGCGACTGGCTGGTCCATTGCAGCGCAAAGCCTGGCGGCAGCTGCGTGGCCAGCCGTTCCATCTCGGCCATGGCTTGTCCGGTGGAGACGCCTTCGGCGGGCGCACCAGACACATTCAGTGCGGGGAATCCAAGATAACGCTGCAACTGCAACGGCGACTCCTCCCAGTGCGGGCTCACCAGCTCCGCAAGTGCAACCATGCCGCCCTGGGCATTGCGCACGTACAGACGCAGCACATCCTCGACCTCCATCCGGAACGGCGCATCTGCCTGCAGGATCACTTGCTGCAGACGCCCGGCATTGGGGAAGTCGTTGACGTATTGCGAGCCCATCGCTACTGACAAGGTGTTGCTGATGTCGGCAAATCCAACGCCCATCGCCTCGGCCTTGGCGCGATCTATCTGCAGCCGCACGCTGTTGCCCGATGGCAGGCCATCAGCGTGCACCTCGCCCAGCAAGGGGCTGGCCTGGGCCAACGCCAACAGCTGCTTCTGCGCCGCCCGCAGCTGCTGCTGGGTCTGGCCGCTGCGCGCCTGCAACGCCAGACTGAAGCCGGAGGAGTTGCCCAGACTGTCGATCGCCGGTGGCGTCACACTGATCACCTGTCCTTCGCCGGTAGCCGCCATCGCTTTCAGGGTGGCCGCCACCTCGCCGGTTGCGGTGGCACCGTCGCGCTCACCCCAGTCCTTGAGCATGGTGTAAGCCATCGCTGCACTGGGGCCCGATCCGGCAAAGCTGTAGCCGGTGATTACCTGGTTGGCGGCGATGCCTGGCCGCGAGGCGATATGTGCCTCGTAGGCCTGGACCACGGCCAGGGTTCGTTCTGCAGTCGCTTCGGCTGGCAACTGGATCGAGGTCATGAAGTAGCCCTGATCCTCTTCCGGGAGGAAGGCACCTGGCAACCATTGCAGACCCAGCAGCAACACCAGTACCAGACCGGCGAACACCGCCATGACGCGACCGCAGCGGCGCAGCACCGCAGCCACACCGCGGTGATAGCGTCCACTCATGCGCGCGAATCCGCGATTGAATGCTGCGAACACACGCCCGTGCGGCCGTTCGTGCGCGACCGGCCGTAGCAGTGTTGCGCACAGTGCCGGGGTCAGGCTCAACGCCAGCAGCGCCGAGATCAGGATCGCCACCGCCATCGATACCGTGAACTGGCGATAGATCGCGCCCACCGAGCCACTGGCGAACGCCATCGGAATGAACACCGCGGTCAGCACCAGGGTGATGCCGACCACGGCGCTGGTCAGTTCACGCATCGCCTTGATCGTGGCCTCGCGCGGTGCCAAGCCTTCCTCGGCCATGATCCGTTCAACGCCTTCGACCACCACGATCGCGTCGTCGACGATGATGCCGATCGCCAGCACCATGCCGAACATGGTCAGCACGTTGATCGAGAATCCCAACGCCAGCATCACCGCAAAGGTGCCCAGCAGCGCAATCGGCGCCACCAGTGCTGGCACCAGCGTGTAGCGCCAATCCTGCAGGAACAGGAACATCACCGCGAACACCAGCAGCATCGCCTCCAGCAAGGTCTGCAGCACCTTCTGGATGGATATCTTCACGAACGGCGCGGTATCGAACGGAATACTGCTTTCAACACCCGGCGGCAGCAGAGCCTGCAACTCGGCCATGCGCGCACGCACCGCCGTTGACGTACTCACCGCATTCGCGCCCGGACGCAGCTGGATACCGGCGGCAGTCGCCACCTGACCGTCCTCGCGGGTACCCCATGCATAACTCTGCGCACCGAGCTCCACCCGCGCCACATCGCCGAGCAGCACCCGCGAGCCATCAGCACCGGCACGCAGCACTATCGCCGCGAATTGCGCCGGCGTCGTCAGCTGGCCATCGGCGACCAAGGGCACGGTGATGCGCTGCCCGGTCACGCTGGGCGAGTCACCGATTCGGCCCGGGGCGATGTTCTGGTTCTGTTGCTCGATGGCGGTAACCACGTCGCCTACGGTGAGCTCATAGCCTGCCAAAGCGGTAGGGTCCAGCCAGATCCGCATGGCCTGCTCGGCACCGAACAACTGCACCCGACCAACACCGTCGATGCGGCGCAGCTCCTCGATGATGTTGCGCGCCATGAAATCGCCCAGCTGCGCTTCGTCCACGCTGCCGTCAGGCGATTTCAGCCCTACCAGCATCAGGAAGCCGGACCCGGACGCCTCCACATACAAACCACTCTGGCGCACGCTGGCCGGCAAGCGCGGCTCGATCGCCTTGATCCGATTCTGTACGTCGACCTGCGCCAATTCCGGATTGGTGCCCGGAGCGAACGTGGCGGTGATGGAGGCCTCACCAGAGGTATCCACCGACGACTGGAAATACAGCAGGTGTTTGACGCTGGACAGCTCACGCTCGATCAACCCCACAACCGAGTCATCCAGGGTCTGCGGACTGGCGCCGGGGTAGCTGGCGTAGATGCTGACGCTGGTTGGCGCCACCGCCGGGTAGCGCTCCACCGCAAGCTGCGGGATTGCCAGTACGCCGGCCAGCACGATGAAGATCGCCAGCACCCAGGCGAACACCGGGCGATCAATGAAGAAACGAGCCATGTCTTACCTTCAGTGGTTGCTGGATGCGACGGCGGCTTTGCCCTGCACTGGCACTGGCTGCCAAGGTGAGGTTTCGACCAGCCGCCCTTCCTGCAGACGCTCCTGTCCTTCCACCACAACCCGCTCACCGGCCTTCAGGCCGCTGCGCACGATCCACTGCCGATCCACGCTGCCGTCGATTTCGATGGTGCGGATGACGGCCTTGCCGTCGCCGCCGACCACCCAGGCATAAGCCTGGCCACCGGCACTGCGCAGCACCGCTTGTTGCGGTAGCAGCGGCAGCTGGCTGGCCGCGCCACGCGGCACCCGCGCACGCACGAACATGCCCGGCAACAGCTCGCGACGAGGATTGTCGACCAGCACCCGCAACACCACATCGCCAGTACGCGCGTCGACATTGATACCCGAGAACAACAGCTGCCCGGGCTCCTCGTGCACCTGACCATTCGCGCCGATGATCGCCACCGACAGCCCGCTGCCATCGACCACACCCTTGCGCATTTCCGGCAGCTGCGAGGCGGGCTGGCGCACATCGACATAGACCTGGTCGATCTGCTGCACCAGCGCCATCGGCTCGCTGTCGGCGGCGCTCACCAAGGCGCCTTCGGTCACCATTGCCTGGTCGATACGGCCGTCAATGGGCGCGCTGACCGTGGCATAGCGCAGATCCAGTTGGCGCCTTGCCAGGATTGCCTTGGCCTCGGCCACCGCCGCACGCGCCTGCTCGTATTCAAACGTCGCGTCATCGCGATTCTGCTGGCTCACCGCCTGCGCGGCGGCCAGCGCCTGCAGGCGCTGCGCCTGCACCCGGCTGCGCGCCAGCGCCGCCTCGCTGCGCTGCAATGCCGCCAGCGCGGAATCGACATCGGCACGGAAGGCCGCCGGATCGATCTGGAACAACGCCTGCCCAGCGGCAACTTCGGCCCCCTGCTCGAACAGGCGCTTGCGCACGATGCCGCCTACCTGCGCGCGGATCTGCGCGGTGCGCAACGCCGACACCCGCCCCTGCAGCTCGTCATCGCGCTGCACGCGTTGTGCGGCAACGGTCAGCACGCTGACCTTGGGTACCGCTTGCGGGGGTGCTTCAGGGGAGGAGCAGGCCGTCATGGCCATAACCAGAGCCGCACACAAGGCCGTCGTAATCCGTCGAATGGTCATCGCTACACGTGGTACTGGAAAGCCTGCAGGAACGCAGGCGCGCAGTGTGCGGGCCGATGATGGGGTTTCGATGGAGGGAATGTGGAGATAGCATGGAGGCCAGAACCTTTCGGTCCCACCCGGCAATGACTGCACATCTACCCGCCGCCGCGATGGCGCAATGGGACCGCTCCCATGATGCACTTGTCCTGATCGTCGAGGACGAAACCGAGATCGCCGACATCATTGCTGCATATCTGGAGCGGGAGAAACTGCGCGTCGTCCGCGCCGCGGACGGCCGGAGTGCACTGGAGCTGCACCGCAGTGCCCGCCCCGACCTGGTGCTATTAGATGTCCAGCTACCCGGCATCGATGGCTGGGGTGTGCTTTCGCAGCTGCGCCAGAGCAGCGATACGCCGATCATCATGCTGACCGCACTGGATCAGGATCTGGACAAGCTCACCGCATTGCGGATGGGTGCAGACGACTACGTGGTCAAACCATTCAACCCGGCCGAAGTCGCCGCGCGGGTACGTGCGGTACTGCGCCGCACCCTGCGTGCAGCGCCGCGACAGGCCGCCGCATCGTTGCGCGCAGGGCCATTGCTGATCGATCCGCAAACCCACTGCGTGCACGTCGAGGGCGAAGGCTATAGCCACGAGCTGTTGCTCACCCTCACCGAGTTCAAGTTGCTGCACTGCATGGCACTGGCGCCTACCCGCATCTTCAGCCGCAGCGAGCTCATGCACCAATGCCTGCCCGAGAGCGAGGCACTGGAACGCACCGTCGACAGCCATGTCAGCAAACTGCGCCGCAAGCTCGATGACGTAGGCGTGGCCAACATGCCGGCCAGTGTGCGCGGTGTCGGCTACCGCCTGGCGGCGGATCGCTGATGCGCCGCCCCGGTCTCAATCGACACATCGTCATGTCGATGTCGCTGATGGTCATCGGCGTCATCTTGATGATGGCCTTGTCCTCCTGCCTGCTGTACGCGATTCTGGTCGACTCCTATCCAGTCAGCATGCTGGAACTGCGGGAATGGTTGCCCACTGGCCCCGATCTGGCTTGGATGGCGTGCGTCACCGCTATCGGCTTGGCCTTGGCATTGGCCACATCGATCCGCCTCTCTCGTCGCATCGTGTCTCCGCTCAACACCTTGATGGAATCGGTGCGCGCACTCGCCGATGGCGACCTGAGTGTACGTGCCAGCGCCAGCGACGATGCACTGGATGAAGTGGCCTTGCTGGTCGAGGACTTCAACACCATGGCCGCACGCCTGCAGCACATGGACCGCGAACGCACGCTGTGGCACGCCGCGATCGCGCATGAACTGCGCACGCCGCTGACCATCCTGCGCGGCCGCCTGCAGGGCTTGGCGGATGGCGTGTTCCAGCCGGACGAAGCGCAGTTCCGCAGCCTGCTGGCACAGGTAGAGGGGCTGTCGCGGCTGATCGAGGACCTGCGCGTGTTGGGACTGGCCGGCAACGGCAGGCTCGACGTAAGGCGTGCGCCGACCGACGTAGTGCAGGAAGTGCATTCGGTGATGACCATGGTCGACCCCGCATTCCGCAGCGCCGGCTCCGTGCTGGAGCTGGAAACCCACCGCGACGAACACCTGGCGTATTGCGACCCGACCCGACTGCGTCAGGCCCTGCTTGCCCTGCTGGAGAACGCGCGCCGCTATGCCAGCCCGGGGCGGGTGCGTATCTCAATCCAGGACGGCAAGGAACACGTGCGGCTGGCCATCGAGGACAACGGCCCGGGCATCGAGGCCAACCTGCAACCACATGTCTTCGATCCGTTCATGCGCGGCGATGGCTCGCGCTCGCGCCAAGGTGGCGGCAGCGGACTCGGCCTGGCCGTGGTCAAGGCGATCGCCGATGCGCACGGCGGCCACGTTTCCTGCAGCAGCGGCGCCGACGGCGGCAGCCGCTTCGTGCTGGAACTACCGCGCGAGTAGTTGCTCCTTCCGGGAGTTCGCGCGGCCAGCTGCGCGATTACTGATCGAACAGCTTGCCCGGATTCAACAACCAGTTCGGATCGAACGCGCGCTTGACCACGCGCATCAACGCGACTTCGGCCTCGCTACGGGTGCTGGAGAGATAGGCCTTCTTGACCAGGCCAATACCGTGTTCGGCCGAGATGCTGCCATCAAACCGCAACAGCACCTGCGCCAACAGCTTGGTCACATGCTCGCACTGGCTGAGGAACTCGGCGTCACTGGTGTCATCGGGCTTGAGCACATTGATGTGCAGGTTGCCGTCGCCGATATGGCCGAACCACACCACTTCAAAGTGTGGATAGGCGCCATTGATCAGCGCCTGGGTTTCGGCCAGGAAGGCTGGCATCGCCGAGATCCGCACCGACACGTCGTTCTTGTACGGCTTGTAGCGCGCCACCGATTCAGTGATGCCTTCGCGCAGACGCCACAGCTGCTGTGCCTGTGCCTCACTGGTGCTGATCACGCCATCCAGCACCCAGCCCTGTTCCATGCAGTGCTCGAACGCCGCCAGCGCGGCGGCTTCGCCAGCCTCATCGGCCGAGGCGTATTCGGTCACCACGTAATACGGGTGAATCTCCTCGAACGGATACTGCGCGCCATGCGCGGTGACGTGCTTGACCGCCAGATCGGTGAAGAACTCGAAGGCCTCCAGCTGCAGGCGCTCGCGGAATGCGGAAAACACCTGCATCAATACTTCAAACGACGGCAGCGCCAATACCATCACATTGGTGGTCGGCGGCGGATCGGTCAGCTTCAAGGTCGCTTCGACCACGATGCCTAGCGTGCCTTCCGAGCCGATCATCAGCTGGCGGAAGTCGTAGCCGCTGGAATTCTTGATCAAGCCCTTGTTGAGTTCCAGCAGTTCACCATTACCGGCAACTACCTTGAGCCCGGCGATCCACTCGCGGGTGTTGCCGTAACGGATCACGCGGATACCGCCAGCATTGGTGGCGATATTGCCGCCGATCGAACACGAGCCACGCGCGGCGAAATCCACCGGGTAGATCAGCCCATGTTCCTTGGCGGTGTTGTGCACCGCTTCCAGCGGCATGCCGGCCTGCACCACCAAGGTGCGATCCACCGCGTCAAAGCCCAGCGGCTTGTTCATGCGCTCCAGGCTCAGCACCAGCTCGCCGTTGGCCGCAACCGCACCACCGGACAGGCCGGTTCGACCACCGGACGGCACCACGGCCACATTGTGCTGATTGGCCCAGCGCACCACCGCCTGTACTTCTTCGACGTTGCCCGGCAAGGCGATGGCCAACGGGGCCGGCGTCCAGCGTCGGGTCCAGTCGCGTCCGTAATGCTCCAGATCGCCCGGCTCGGTCTTCAAACGCAGGTCGGGGCAGGACTGCAACAGGGATTCCAGGCGCGGATCGGTCATGGCGGTGTTTCGGCGACGTGAAAGCCGCCAAGCGTGACAGCCGCGCCGCGCGCCGTCCAGTCACACTGCCAGCATCGGCCCTGCGCCCTGGATTTCATCTGAAACCTTTTGCCATCAAGGCTTTGCCGCATTGCGCAGCGCACAAAAGCCTGCGGGTTCTGGCATAGTTGGCGGCCTACCCCTTTACGCCGCCGTTCACGACATGTCGCCCAAGAAGACCTCGTTTCCGAAGCAGGACATCCGCGTTTTGTTGCTTGAGGGGGTCAGCCAGACCGCCGTGGACGTCTTCAAGGCGGCCGGTTACTCGCAGATCGAGCTGCACAGCAAGTCGCTGCCCGAGGACGAACTGAAGGCGCGCATCGCCGAAGCCCACATCGTCGGCATCCGCTCACGCACCCATCTAAGCGCCGAGGTGCTGGCCGAAGCCAAGCGCCTGATCGCGGTCGGCTGCTTCTGCATCGGCACCAACCAGGTCGACCTGGAAGCGGCCGAACTGGCCGGCATTCCGGTGTTCAACGCACCCTACTCCAACACCCGCTCGGTCGCCGAGCTGGTGATTGCCGAGGCGATCATGCTGACCCGCGGCATTCCGCAGAAGAACGCCGAGTGCCACCGCGGCGGCTGGTCGAAGTCGGCCGCCGGCAGCCACGAAGTGCGCGGCAAGACGCTGGGCATCATCGGCTACGGCCACATCGGCACCCAGGTTGGCGTGCTGGCCGAAGCGCTGGGCATGCACGTGATCTTCCACGACATCGAGACCAAGTTGTCACTGGGCAACGCGCATCCGGCGATCAGCCTGGATGACCTGTTGAAGCGTTCGGACGTGGTCACCCTGCACGTGCCGGAGAACGCCTCCACGCAGTGGATGATGGGCGCTGAGCAGCTGGGCAAGATGAAGAAGGGTGCGCACCTGATCAATGCAGCGCGCGGCACCGTGGTCGATATCGACGCACTGGACGCGGCATTGGCCTCGGGCCACCTCGGCGGCGCTGCGGTGGACGTGTTCCCGGTCGAGCCCAAGGGCAATGGCGATCTGTTCGAATCGCCGTTGACCGCGCATGACAACGTGATCCTGACCCCGCACGTCGGCGGCTCCACGCTGGAAGCGCAGGAGAACATCGGCGTGGAAGTGGCCGCCAAGCTGGTGCGTTACAGCGACAACGGCTCGACCCTGTCTGCGGTCAACTTCCCGGAAGTGACCCTGCCGGAGCACGAGCAGAGCCTGCGCCTGCTGCACATCCACCGCAACGTGCCGGGCGTGCTGTCCAAGATCAACGAGATCTTCTCGCGCCACAACCTCAACATCGACGGCCAGTTCCTGCGCACCGACCCCAAGGTCGGCTACGTGGTGATCGACATCACCGCCAGCGAAGAACAGGCTGCTGCGATCCGCGAAGAGCTGGCCACGATCCAAGGCACGCTGCGTACCCGAATCCTGTATTGATAGAGCCGCCCTCACCCCAACCCCTCTCCCGCAAGCGGGAGAGGGGCTAGTTGGCTGCGCGCCGCAGCGCCACGTAGTGCCGAGCCATGCTCGGCAGAGGCGGTCCTAGCAAAGTCAAAACCAACCCCTCCCCAACCCTCCCCTTCGCTACGCGAAAGGGAGGGAGCTGTAGTGCCGAGCCATGCTCGGCAGAGGCTTTCCTGGTAATGCTCCAGCCGAGCATGGCTCGGCTCTACCAATGCGCCTTTCCGGCAATCAACCTACCCTCCCGGCAATGCCCCAGTGCAGCATCGCTGCGCGTCGCAGCTATCTCTGCAGCCAGCGGCGTGCCATCCGCCGCATCGATTCATCTTCGTCGCTGGCGATCTCGGCCACCGGCCGCCATGCCAGCTCCAGCGATTCCTCACTGACCACGAACGCCTCATTGCTACCGGCGACGACCACATAGCGCACGTCATAGTGCCAATGACCAGGAACATCCTTGCGCTCAGGAATCCAGTGCCGGTCCAGATCAAAAATATCGGCCGAAGCCAGCGTCAAACCAGGCAGACCGGACTCCTCTTCGGCCTCGCGCAGCGCTACCGCGGTCAGGTCGTGGTCGCCATCGGCATGCCCACCCAACTGTAACCAGCGTTGCAGCTTGCGATGATGGGTGAGCAACGCGCGCTGGCCATCAGAGCTGACCAGCCAAGCGCTACCTGTGAAATGCCCAGCCAGCCGCTCGCGGGTGAATGGATCCACCCCGCCTTCATCAAGCAGGGTCAGGAATTCCCGCGCCACCCCCTCATGCTCCGGATGCCGTCGGGAATAGCCCTCAAATGCCTGTCGCAACTGCTGATCCTGTCCAAGCATGACTGTAAGCACATCCCAACATTTCAATCCGGCGGTCATTATCGCTGTCGATGTTGCAGTTGCGCTTGTCGAGTTTCGCTAGCTTTGGCAAGGTAGAGCAGTTGCCGACCGTTCAGCTTGCGTCGCCATACAACCGGCCCCGTCGCCCCAGCGCGTTCGGGCCAATACACAGCTCGGGAATTTGCGGAATGCTTAAAACACTGTTGAGGGTCAAACCGGTCGAACCGGCCGCACATGTCGATGCCGGTGAGCCGATCGAAGGCAGCCTGCAAGGCGAAGCCACGCTCAAGCGGACCCTCACCGCCAAGCATCTGATCCTGCTCGGCATCGGTGCGGTGATCGGCGCCGGCATCTTCGTGCTTACCGGCCAGGCCGCGGCCAACCACGCCGGACCGGCGGTGATGCTGTCCTTCGTCTTCGCCGGCATCGCCTGCGCGCTGGCCGGCCTGTGTTATGCCGAGTTCGCGGCGATGATGCCGGTTTCCGGCAGCGCCTACTCCTATTCCTACGCCACGCTGGGCGAAGGCATGGCCTGGTTCATCGGCTGGTGTCTGGTACTGGAATACCTGTTCGCCTCGGCCTCGGTGGCGGTCGGTTGGTCGGCCTACCTGATCAGCTTCATCACCACCACGTTGCACATGCCCTTCCCCGACGCCTTGTCGGCGGCGCCGCTGGCCTGGACCGGCAGCGAGTTCGTCAACTCCGGCAAGCTGTTCAACCTGCCTGCCGTGCTGATCGTGGCCGCCATCACTGGCCTGCTCTACGTCGGCGTTACCCAGTCCACCCTCGTCAACGCGGTGATCGTCGCGATCAAGATCACCGTGATCTGCCTGTTCGTCGGCTTTGGCATCCAGTACATCGACCCGGCCAACTGGCAGCCGTTCATCCCGCAGAACACCGGCACCTTCGGCGAGTTCGGCTGGAGCGGCGTGTTCCGCGCGGCCACCATCGTGTTCTTTGCGTATATCGGCTTCGACGCCGTTTCGACCGCCGCCGGCGAGACCAAGGACCCGCAGAAGAACATGCCGATCGGCCTGCTCGGTTCACTGGCCGTCTGCACCCTGGTCTACATCGTGGTCTGCGCAGTCCTGACCGGCATGTTGCCGTACAACCTGCTGGGTACCGACAAGCCGGTAGCCACCGCGCTGGAAGCCTATCCCAGCCTGTCCTGGCTGAAGACCGCAGTCGAGATCGGTGCCATCGCCGGCCTGTCTTCTGTGGTGCTGGTGATGATGATGGGGCAGTCGCGCATCGCCTACACCATCTCACGCGACGGCCTGCTGCCGAAGATGTTCGGTAAGGTGCACCCTCGCTTCCGCACTCCCTACATCAGCACCATCGTGGTCGGCGTTCTGGCAGCCGCGCTGGCCGGGCTGGTACCGCTGAACGTGCTCGGCGAACTGGTCTCGATGGGCACCCTGCTGGCCTTCGCCACGGTCTGCATCGGCGTGCTGGTGCTGCGTCGTACCAAGCCGGACATCGTGCGTCCGTTCAAGGTACCGGCCGCATGGTTGATCTGCCCACTGGGTGCACTGGCCTGCCTGGCCTTGTTCATGCAGGCCTTCGTGGTGCATTGGCACCTGTTCGTCGGCTGGACCGTGCTTGGCCTGTTCATCTATTTCGGCTACGGCATCCGCAACAGCAAGCTGAACAAGCGCGCCTGATCCATACCCTGACCGGCGCCCTGCGCGCCGGTTTTCTTTTGCGCGCCCGCCGCGCACCGATGAGCGAAGACCCGAAACATGTTCAAGCAACTCTGGGCCACCAAACATCCGCACGCCGCACATGAGGAAGCCAATGGCCTGAGCCTGCGCCGCACCCTCGGCCCCTGGGGGCTGACTGCGCTGGGCATCGGCGCGGTGATCGGCGGCGGCATCTTCGTCATCACCGGCCAGGCCGCAGCCAACCACGCCGGTCCGGCGATCATGCTGTCCTTCGTGCTTGCAGCCATCTGCTGCGCCTTCTGTGCACTGGCCTATGCCGAGTTCGCCTCGATGGTGCCGGTCTCCGGCAGTGCCTACACCTATACCTACGCAACCTTCGGCGAGCTGTCGGCCTGGTTCATCGGCTGGATGCTGGTGCTGGAGTACGGTGTCTCTGCTTCAGCGGTGGCGGTCAGCTGGACGGGTTACTTCCTCAGCTTCCTCAACCATTTCGACATCCACCTGCCGGCCGCGCTGGTCAGTGCGCCACTGGACGCCCAGCTCAAGCCGACCGGCGCCATCGCCAACATCCCAGCAGCGATCCTGGTGCTGCTGCTGACCTGGCTGTGCTACGTCGGCATCAGCAAGTCCTCGGCAATGAACATGGCCATGGTGGTGCTCAAGACCGGCCTGATCCTGCTGGTGATCATCGCTGGCTGGAAGTACGTGGACACCAGCAACTGGACCCCATTCATTCCGGCCAACGAAGGCCCTGGCAAGTACGGCTTTGAAGGCGTGCTGCGTGGCGCGGCGATGGTGTTCTTCGCCTATATCGGCTTTGAAGCGGTCTCGGTGGCGGCGCAGGAATCGCACCGCCCGCAGCGCGATCTGCCAATCGGCATGCTGCTGTCGCTGGTGATCTGCACCGTGTTGTACATCGCCATGGCTGCGGTGATGACCGGTCTGGTGCCTTATCAGCTGCTGGGCACGGCCGAGCCGGTGGTCACCGCCGTTGCCGCGCACCCGCAGCTGGACTGGTTGCGCATCATCGTCGAAGTCGGCGCGCTGATCGGCCTGGCGTCAGTGGTGTTGGTGATGGTGATCGGCCAACCGCGCATCTTCATGATCATGGGCCGCGACGGCCTGCTGCCGCCGGTATTCACCAAGATCCACCCCAAGTACCGCACCCCGCACATCAATACCGTGATCACCGGTATTGGCATCGCCCTGCTGGCGGCATTGTTCCCGCTGGACATCCTCGGTGAACTGACCTCGATGGGCACGCTGATAGCCTTTGCCGCAGTCTGCGCCGGCGTGCTGGTCCTGCGCCGCACTCAGCCGGACCTGCCGCGCCCGTTCCGCATCCCGATGGCCTGGTTGATCTGCAGCCTGGGTGTGCTCAGCTGCATTGCCCTGCTGACCGCGATGACCCTGCACAACTGGATGCTGATGGGTGTGTGGACCGCAACCGGCTTCATCATCTATTTCCTGTATGGCGTACGCCACAGCAAGCTCAATGCGGCAAACAAGGCCAAGAACGGCTGAGTTGTCAGCGCTGAACGAAACTGAAGCCCGGGAGCGATCCCGGGCTTTTTCATTACCTGGATAGGCCTCCTCGCAAAGCCCCGCGCCACCGGAACCCTCCCATATTCCATGCCGGCATCAGTTCCATCCGGATACATGCATGAACCTGCGGGCGTTCTTAGTAGAATGGGCCCCATGAACGCGCCTACTGTCCCCTACGACGCCCAGCGACTGAGCGAACTGGCCCAGCTGCTGATCGACAACATCCGCGAGCTGGCCCACGCCGGCTGGACACCTGCCACCAGCAGCAACTTCTCGCACCGGCTGGACGACCAGCATGCGGCCATCACCGTGTCCGGCAAGGACAAGGGGCGGCTGATCGAAAGCGACATCATGGTGGTGGATTTCGACGGCAAGGCCGTGGGCCGCCCGCTGCGCCCGTCCGCTGAAACCCAGTTGCACACCCAGCTCTACGCCCGTTTCCCGGAAATCGGTTGCGTGCTGCATACCCATTCGCCGGTGCAGACTATTGCCTCGCGCCTGTACGGCAGCAACGGCCATATCCGCCTGGAGGGCTATGAGCTGCTCAAGGCCCTGCATGGCAACACCACCCACGAGACCGCCGTCGACCTGAAGGTGTTCCCCAACACCCAGGACATGGACGTGCTGGCCGCCCAGGTCGAGGCCGAACTCGACAAGGGGCCGATGTGGGGCTATCTGATCGACGGCCATGGCCTGTATGCCTGGGGCCGCGACATGGCCGAAGCCCGTCGCCATCTGGAGGCGTTCGAGTTCCTGTTGCATTGCGAACTGGAACTGCGCCGCCTGCGCGGCCACGCCTGATCCTTCTTTCTACTACGTCGAGTCCCCCATGAGCCGACTGCGCATTTTCAATGAAACCGCCCCGGACGCACCGCTGTTCGACAGCCGCGACGGCGCCGTCATCGCCGCCGAACTGAACAAGATCGGCGTCACCTTCGAACGCTGGCAAGCCAAGCACCCGGTTACCCCCGGCGCCAGCCAGGAAGAGGTGTTCGCCGCCTACCGCGAGGACATTGATCGTCTGGTTGCCGAGCACGGTTTCAAGAGCGTGGACGTGGCCTCGATCGCCCCGGACAACCCGGCCCGCGCCGAGATCCGCAAGAAGTTCCTCGACGAGCATTACCACAAGGAAGACGAAGTGCGTTTCTTCGTCGCCGGCTCCGGCCTGTTCACCCTGCACGTGGGTGACAAGGTCTATGAAGTGGAGTGCGTCAAAGATGATCTGATCGCGGTGCCCGACAGCGTCAACCATTGGTTTGACATGGGTGAAGAGCCCAGCTTCGCCGCCATCCGCTTCTTCACCGAGCCGGACGGCTGGGTCGGCCACTTCACCGGCACCGACATCGCCCAGCGCTTCCCCCGCTACCAGCCCAGCGCGGCATAAGCCGAGCTGAGCCCGCTCTATGCTCAAGCCCCTCTCCCGCTCGCGGGAGAGGGGTTGGGGTGAGGGCAGCTCCACGCTGTTCAAGCCTCAACCCAACCGCACAACGCGCGTGCCGCCAACGCAGCGCGCAGGACTCCAAAGCATGACCATCAAAGCCATCCTCACCGACATCGAGGGCACCACCTCCAGCATCTCCTTCGTCAAGGAAGTGCTGTTCCCGTATGCCCGCAACGCCCTGCCCGGTTTCGTCCAGGCACACGGCAATGAACCGCAGGTCCGCCAGTGGCTGGACGCGGTCGCCACCGAGATCTCCGCCAGCGCCTGCCAGGATGAGGTCATCGTCGAAACCCTGCAGGGTTGGATCGACCAGGACCGCAAGCACACCGCACTCAAGGCGCTGCAGGGCATGCTCTGGGACGTGGGCTACCGCAACGGCAACTACACCGCCCACCTTTACCCGGAAGTGGCCGATGTACTGCGCGGCTGGCACGCCAGCGGCCTGCCGCTGTACGTGTATTCCTCCGGTTCGGTGCCGGCGCAGAAGCTGTTCTTCGGCTTCAGCGACGCCGGCGACTTGAACAGTTTGTTCTCAGGCAACTTCGACACCGAAGTCGGCGGCAAGCGCGAGGCGCCCAGCTATGCGCACATCGCCAAGGCCATCAACATCGACCCGGCCGAGATCCTGTTCCTGTCCGACGTTGTCGAAGAACTGGACGCCGCGCGCGAGGCCGGCCTGCAGACGGTGCTGGTCGACCGCCTCAGCGATTACCCGCAACCGCGCACCGGCGAGGCCACCCACGGCCACACCCGGGTCGAACGCTTCGACCAGATCGCGCTTTGATCGTCTGAGCTGCAATCCGCACCACGACGGCCCCTGACGGGGCCGTTTTTGTATCCTCGGCATCACCGCCGGTAAAGGAAAACCAACGCACGATCAGCCTTCAAAGCCCGCCCACCGATCACGCCAGCAACAAAGGACGCCATCGCATGAGCATCGCCGCAGAAATCGGCCAGGCACTGGCCGCCGAGTTTGCCCTTCCCGATGTCGGCACAATGACCGTCATCGTCTCGCGGCTGGCTACCGCCATCGTGCTCGGCGGGTTGCTCGGCCTGGAGCGGGAGCGCAAAGGGCGCGCAGCCGGCCTGAAGACCCATATCCTGGTCTCGGCGGGTTCGGCTTTGTTCGTACTGACGCCCTTGCAGATGGGCATTTCCGGCGCCGATGTGACCCGGGTGATGCAGGGCATCGTCTCCGGTATCGGCTTCCTCGGCGCTGGCGCCATTCTCAAGCTCGACAACGAAGAACGCATCCAGGGCCTGACCACCGCCGCCGGCATCTGGATGACGGCCGCCATCGGCATGGCCGCCGGCATGGGCATGGAAATGGTGGCTTTCATCACCACGCTTGCGGCATTGGCGGTCGTGAGCACGCTACCGAAACTGATGCCCGACAAGCGCAAAAGCACTGAAGGCAGCGAAGCAGACCTCGATACCTGACCAAACTCCCATCCAACCCTGCTTCTTGCGGGAGCGGCGTAAGCCGCGAAGCACGCACATCATCAGATGACAAAAATGCCAAGAGGCTGAGCACCGCCAGCTTCGCGGCTTACGCCGCTCCCACAAGTCCGGTGGTTACCTGGCCGGACTGCGCAGCACCAGCACATCGATGCTCGAAGGCACGCCCAGGCGCGCGGTGAAGCCGTCCCATTGGCCCACGCCGCTACTGACGAACAAGGCCATCTCTCGCACCCGGTATTCACCCCGGACAAACCCGTGGTTGAACGGAGCTACCACCCAGCGGTCGAATCCCAGCATGTGTCCGCCATGGGTATGCCCGGAAATCTGCAGGTCGATCGCGCCGGTTGCAGCGGCCGCGCGCGCCTGCTTTGGCTGGTGGGCCAGCAATATATGGACTTCGCCGCCCCTGCCACCATCCACGACAGCCTGCATGTCCGGTGCCATCCCACCGTGCATGTACGAGCTGGGCTTCAGCGCCGCGAGGTCCCCGATGCCGGAAACCGCCAGCCTGCGACCATTGATGTTCAGCAGTGCGGTCTGGTTCTCCAGCACCCCCAGGCCCATCTGCCGGAAATGCGCCATCCACGCGCTGTAGTCGTAGTAATACTCATGGTTGCCCGGTGCCAACCAGACGCCGTAAGGCGCCTTGAGCTGCGCCAGCGGCGCGGCGAAACGTCCGCTGTCCTCCAGACCACCGTCGGCCATGTCGCCGGGCAACACGATCATGTCGGGTTTGACCGCCAGGGTTGCATCGACGATGCGCTGCGTGCGCCAGGTGCGCTTGACCGGGCTGATATGCAGGTCAGCCAATACCGCAACGCGCAGGCCGTCCATTTCCTTGGGCAGATGCGGCACGACCAGCTCACGCTCGTGTACTTGCGGTGGCTTGAGGCCGTTGTAGATGCCCAGCGTTGCGAGCAGCACGATCACCGCTGCTGCGCCTTGATTGAAGCCGACGCCGTGCCACAGCGTTGCGACGCGTGATGCGCGCGGCAGCAGTCGTGACAGCAGCCATCCAGCTTCGCGCAGCAGTACGAACACCAACACCAGCATGAACATCACCAGCACCCAACCGAATACCAGCTGGATCCAGGCTTCGATCGTGTAACTGAAGATATCCAGCCGCCACAAGGTGGCGAAACTCAAGCCGATCAGTGCAAGCGCCACACTGATGCCGGTCCGCCACCGGCGTTGCAGCTTGGACAAGGGATGGACCGGCCACCAGAACAGGATGGCCAACAACGGCAGCAGCAGCGATACGATAAAAGTCATCAGCGGTACGCGATAGGTAAACGAGGAACGCCCGCGAATAGACCGCCAGCGGGCTCAAGTGGTTACCGTGCACTGTGGCACAGCAACATGGCAGAGCTAGCGCCTACCGCTGGAACACTACGTAGCCCAACTGTAGAGCCGAGCCATGCTCGGCTGGGGCTTTGCCGGCAATGTCGTTGTAGCCCGCAATCAACTGATTGCGGACCGTTCTGCCGTTTTATCATTGCCAGCTTCGCGGCTGACGCCGCTCCTACAAGCAATTCCTGTAGAGCCGAGCCATGCTCGGCTGAGGCATTACCGGGAAAGCCCATGCCGAGCATGGCTCGGCACTACCGGTAGGCGGCTTGCCGCTTACTTGGACTTTTCGGCGATCCAGGCGTTGAGCTTCTCGTCGAGCACGTCCAGCGGCACCGAGCCGTCCTTCAGCACTTCGGCGTGGAACTCACGGATGTCGAACTTGGCGCCCAGCTTGTCCTGCGCGCGTTTGCGCAGTTCCTGGATCTTCAGTTCACCGGTCTTGTAAGCCAGCGCCTGGCCCGGCCAGGCGATGTAACGCTCGGCTTCGGCAACCGCATCCGGCTCGCTCACCGAGGAATTGGCGAACATGTAGTCCAGCACCTGCTGGCGGGTCCAGCCCTTGGAATGCAGGCCGGTGTCCACCACCAGACGCACTGCGCGCCACAGCTCGCCCTGCAGGCGACCGAAGTAGCTATACGGGTCGGTGTAGACGCCCAGGTCCTTGCCAAGGCTTTCGGCATACAGGCCCCAGCCTTCGATGAAGGCGGTCTCGCCACCGAAGCGACGGAACGCCGGCACACCCTTCAGTTCCTGCTGCAATGCCAGCTGGAAGTGGTGGCCCGGGATCGCCTCATGCAGGAACAGGTCTTCGGCGTCCCAGGTCTTGCGCGTCGGCAAGTCGTAGGTGTTGACGTAGAAGATGCCCGGACGGCTGCCGTCTTCGCTGGGCTGCATGTACTCGCCGCCAGCGGCCGACTTGGCACGGAACGCCTCGATCGGACGGATCTCGAAACCGGCCTTCGGGGTCAGCGAGAACAGCTTGGGCACGTTCGCGTTGATCTTGGCTTCCAGCCCGCGGTAATGCTCCAGCAGTTCCGGCTCGGACTTGAACTCGAACTGCTTGTCTTTCTGCATGAAGGTGAAGAATTCCTGCAGCGAGCCCTTGAAACCCACCTCGGTCATCACCGTCTGGATTTCAGCGTGGATGCGTGCCACTTCCTTCAGGCCAATCTCGTGGATCTGCTCCGGGGTCTGCGCGGTGGTGGTGCTCTGCTTGGCGTTGAAGGCGTACCACGCCTTGCCGTCCGGCAACGAGTCAAGACCAACCGTGTCGCGGGTGGCCGGCAGGTATTCGTTGGCGATGAAGTCACGCTGCTGCTTGATCGCCGGCATCAGCTTGTCGTTGATCACGCTGCGGAAGGCTTCGGTCAGGCGATCCTTGTCGGCCTGCGAGAAATCGGCCGGCAGCAACTTGATCGGCCCCCAGAACTGGCTGTCTTCAGCCTTGGCAGTGATGATCTCATCGAACTGCGGCACAACTTTTTCCATCAGCACGCGCGGCTGCACCACGCCAGCCTTCATGCCTTCGCGCATGTTGGCGTTTTCGGTTTCCAGCAACACCGGAACGCGGGCGGCACGCGCCAGCCAATTCTCGTAATCCTTGACCGTCTTGAACGGCTGCGCCACCTGGCCCGAACCCAGCATCACCGCATAGCTGACGGTGGAGCCCATCTGGTTGACCGGCATCATCCAGGTCGGGAACTTCTCCCCCTCCAGCGACTGCTTCTGGTCTTCAACGAAGATGCGGTAGCTGAGCAGATCCTGCCCAGCAAGGCCCGCGTCTCCGATCTTCTCGGCCTTGCCCAGCCATTCCTGGGTGAAGTCGTGGCTTTGCTTGCGGAACTCGGCCGAGCCGAAATCCGGCAACTGGTCGTTGTAGCGGTTGTCACCCTGGAAGGTGGCCTGCAGCGGGTTCAGCTTGAGCACGCCTTCCCAATAGTCAGCGTACAGCTGGTTCAGCTGCGCGGCCTTGTCGGCCTGCGGTGCCTGCGCAGTACTGTCGCCAGCGGCTGGTTGCGATGACGGCGAACAGGCGGCCAGCACGGTGGCCAGGGAGAACGAGACGGCAAGCGCGAGCGGTCGAACAGTCATCGGAGGTTTCCAGGACAGGGAACAAGGCCGCCAGCGTCAGCGCTGCTGTGCCCTGCCGGAAGGGCCAAAGGTCATTACCGGCAGGTTTCACTTAGCGGTCTGGCCTGCAAACCGTCATAATCCGTCCCCTGCTGCGGTCGCCACCGGCGTCTGCCAACCTTGTTCACGCTCTCCCGGGCCTTCTGTACCCGGCGCGAGCCTTTGCCGTTGCTGTATTTATGACTACTTCGCGTCGCCCGTTGGGCTTCTGGTCCGCCACCGCCCTGGTTGTGGGCAGCATGATCGGCTCGGGCACCTTCCTGTTGCCAGCCACCCTCGCCCCCTATGGCGCGGCCACCCTGATCGGCTGGGGCATCACCTTGTGCGGCGCGCTGCTGCTGGCAGTGACCTTTGCCCAGCTGGCCAAGCGCTGGCCGCAGACCGGTGGCCCCTACGTGTTCGCCCGCAACGCTTTTGGCGAGCTACCCGGCTTTCTTGTCGCCTGGAGCTACTGGATCTCAATGTGGTGTGCGATTGCCGCCATCGCCGTCGCCTTCGCCGGCAGCATTGGCGCCATCTTTCCTGCCCTGACCGCAACCCCGGTGCGCGCTGCGGCCTGCGGTCTTGTCGCGCTGTGGCTGTGTGCAGGCGTCAACCTGATAGGTGTGCGCGAAGCCGGACGCCTGCAGCTAGCAACCACCGTCCTGAAAGTAGTACCGCTGCTGATGTTCGGCCTGGTCGCGCTGTGGCTGGTGGATACCAGCCACTACGTGCCGTTCAATCCGTCCGGCGAATCGCTGGGCAGCGTTGCCGCCGCCACCGTCGCGCTGACCCTGTGGGCGATGATCGGCCTCGAGGCCGCCACGGTCCCGGCCGAGTCGGTCGACGACGCACCTCGCACCGTCGCCCGTGCCACCGTCGCCGGCACCGCCATCGCAGGTATCGCGACCGTACTGGCCTGCACCACCGTGCTGGGCCTGCTGCCAGCCGATGTGCTCGCCAGTTCCAGCGCACCGATGGCCGATGCCGCCGCCGCCTTGTGGGGGCCGACCGCCGGCATGCTGCTGGCCGTGGTGATGGCCATCTCCTGCGTCGGCGCACTCAATGGCTGGACGCTGCTGGCAGCGCAGCTGCCGATGGCGGCCGCCCGCGATGGCGTGCTGCCGCGCGCTTTTGCCCACGAGAACAAGCGCGGCGCGCCGGTCTTCGGCGTCATCGTCAGCTGCCTGCTGGCCACCGTGCTGGTGATCTGCAACTACAACCGCTCGCTGGTGGACCTGTTCAAATTCTCGGTACTGCTGTCCACCGCCGCCACCCTGCTGCCCTACCTCGCTGGCGCCGCCGCATGGCTCTGGCGTGGCAGCGGCATTGCGTCGCGCATCGCCGCTGCTGGCGCATTGATCTTCAGCCTGTACGCGATTGCCGGCATCGGCAGCGAGGCCCTGTTGTGGGGCGTGGCATTGATCGTGGCCGGCCTGCCGATCTACTTCTGGCTGCGCCGTCGCTGACTGTGGGAGCGGCGTAAGCCGCGAAGCCCGCACATCATCAGGTGACAAAGCTGGCGAGGATTCCGCAACGCCAGCTTCGCTGCCTACCCCTCTCCCACAAGAATCTGATGGCAGGACCTGCACCGGGTTCCTGATCGATCAAATTAGGCCCACGGATCTCTCACCCAGCGCCCGATAACGGAAATCACTGATCGCCACTTCACCGTTTCCTGCGGCGTAGATCCCTATCTTCAGGCTCAAGAATCCACCGAACACATTGTGGTGCAGGCCGGAGACTTCCATCCGGGTTGGGTGCAACTGCCAGCTGCGGCCGCCGTCATGCGAGTAATGGAAGGTCACCACGTTGTTGGTGTTGTTCAAACGCACCCGTACTGGGCCAGCAACGCGTGGCGCACGTGCCCACACCAGCTCTTCGGCGTATTGGAAGTTCTTGATGGTGTTGTCATCAAAACCGACGCCGATAAACGCCTTGTTGTTGTAGAACAGCAGCAGGCCAGCTTCCGCACCCGCGCCGGGGGACAAGGTGACTTCAACCTCATAGGACCGATCAGGCACCACGCAGGTCAGTGGTGAGCTGTCGATGGGCGAGGCACCGCTGGCTTTCAGTCGCAGCGCGCCTTTGTCATAGCGTGCGCGCTGGCGCTCGTCCGGCCCCGGACTATGAAACGCCCATTGGGTGCCAAAACGATCACCCGAGAAGTCGTCCGACAGTGCGAATCCCGCCGCCCTGGCCTTGCCACCTGCCGGCTTGCGCAGCGGTCGCGACAGATCCCCGCTCAGCGCCCGGAACCAGCCGTCATCGGTCCACTCGATGGGCTCAAGCAGTGTCTGTCGCCCCAGCGTTCGGAAGCCATTCTCGTAGGCGTGATAGACCATCCACCAATCGCCAGCAGGGCCTTCCACCAGCGTTGCATGGCCGCGGGACCACCATGGCTCCGCTTCTGATTGGGTACGCACCAACGGGTTCTGCGGGCAGTGCTCCCACGGCCCGTGGATGGAACGCGAACGTGCGGCGATCACCATGTGTCCGGTCACCGGGCCGGCGGTTCCGCCCACGGCAGTGATCAGGTAGAACCAATCACCATGACGCAGCAGCTTCGGGCCTTCAGGCGCAAAGTTCTCGGTGATCCAGTCATCCGGATAGCGCCACGGGCTGTACGCTGGCTCCAACGTGCCATCGGTGGCCAAGCCGTCATCGCGTAGACGCACACGGCGGATACCGTTGACGAACAGATAGCGCTTGCCGTCCTCGCCGACGATGTGACCAGGATCTATGCAACCGTCGATCTTGAGGTCGATCGGCTCGCTCCAGGGGCCGGCGATGTCGTCGGCCCAGATGACGAAGATCGACCAGCCCGATCCGGTCGGATTGGCCGGCAGATAGATGAAGTAACGACCATCATGCTTGCACAGGTCCACAGCCCATATATCGCCGAGTGTCTTGTGCAGTGCTGGCCCGATCGGCGCCCAGTTGACCAGGTCGGTGGAGTGCCAGATGACCAGGCCCGGGTAGGAATAGAACGACGAGAAGGTCATGTAGTAGTCGTCACCATCCTTGAGGATGGTCGGGTCTGGATGGTCCCCGGCGACGATGGGATTGAGGTAGGTACCATCCCCGAGGTCAGCGATGCGCTGACCTTCCGGCCCCTGACCCCAACGCGGCGTGGTGCTCGCACAGGTACCCGCGGCGGCCGGCTCCGCCAACAATGACAGTGGCGCCACCATGGCACCAGCGGCAACGGCTTTGAACAGCTCCCTGCGGGAAGTATCTGGCATGCAATTCACTCTGGGTCAGCGGAAGGCCGTCGGGACACCGTGGCGGGCGGAACTGTTCGAGTGTAGCCGCAGATGGACGCAGCCAATCCATCCTGCCCAAGCCCGCCCTGGTGCAGCACTTTCAGTCAGTCGTTTGATGGCGGTGCATTGCCAACGGCCTTGTTGACCGCAATGAACTGGCTACGCAGCAGCGCCTCGCTATCAACCAGGTAGCGCCGCGTCTGCAGATAGCCTCTGCGTGCATCAAGCACCGCCAGGAAGTCGATCAAGCCTGCTTCGTGCCGCGCCAGGGCGATCTTGTAGGCATCCGCCGTGGCCTGCTCGCGCACACGCAGCTGCGTGCGCTGCTGCTGGGCGGCGGTGTAACCGTTCAAGGCATTGTCGACGTCCTGCCAGGCCTGCAGCACGGTCTTCTGGTAGGCCACAGCGGCTTCCTGCTGTTCCAGCTCACGCAGCTGCACCACACTCTTGCGCCGACCGTGATCGAACAGTGGCAGGTTCAGCACCGGGCCGATCGACCAGGTGCGGCTGCCCCAGTCCGAGAACTCACCGGATAAATACGACTCGTAGCCGAACTTGGCACCAAGCCGGATGCTGGGATACAGATCCGCTTGGGCAACACCGACGCTGGCCGTCGCCTGTTGCAGGCGTGCCTGCGCGGCGCGTATGTCCGGGCGCCGCTGCGCCATTTCCGACGGCAGGCCCAGCGACAGATCCGGCAGCGCGTCGCTGGCGGCAACCACCGGCGCTGCAAGCTGGCTGCGCAATGCGCCGGGGTGCTCGCCGAGCAATAGCGCGAGTTGGTTGCTGCTGCTGGCTTCCTCGGCCAGCAAGCCCGGCAAGCGCGCGCGCACAGCCGCCAGATCGGCCTGCTGACGGTCCAGGTCCAGATGGTCCTGCAGGCCGCCGTCCACCCGTGCCTGCAGCAGCGACAAGCGTTCTTCAAGTGCGGCTATGTCCTCGTGTGCCAGTAGGATCTGGCGCTGTGCGGCGCGCAACTGCACGTAGCTGCGCGCCACTTCGCTGCTGACGCTCAGCCTTGCCAGATCCAACAACGCGGCCTGTTGCGCCATGCCGGCATCGGCCGCTTCGATCGAGCGCCGCACCCTGCCCCATAGATCCAGCTCCCAGGATGCATCGAAGCCGGCCTGATACAGATTGAATGGCTCGGCCAGCAGCTGTTTCAGTGCGTCACTGTCATTGCTGAGGATGTCGAGCATGCGCGTACCAGCACCGTTCTCGCTTTGGCGCTGACGATTGACGCCTGCAGATGCATTCACGTCGACACCGCGCTGCGCGGCAACCGTGCGCCGCTGCGCCCGCGCCTGGGCGAAGTGCAAGGCAGCTGTGCGCAGGTCCGGGCTCGCCCGCAAGGCGCGTTGTTGCAGTTCATCCAGAGTCGGGTCGGACAGCTGCGTCCACCACTCCGGCTGCAGTGCCTGCGTACCGACGTCGGCATTTAGTGACGCGTCACCGCCCCGCCATTGCGTCCAGTCGGTAGGGGCCGCCGTGTCCGGACGCACGAAGTCCGGCCCGACCGCGCAGCCGCCGAGCATCAAGGCAGCAGCAAGCGGCGACAGCAGCAGCGGCACGTTCAACAGTGAGCGCATTTGGGGAAACATGGATCGCGTCCTAGGTAAGCCGATTACGGAACAACCACGCCGCCAACGGCAAGGTGATCGCCGCCACCGCCAGCATGGGAATGAAGTTGAAGCCCACTTCCTGCAGGCCTGCCCCTTCCAGATAGACCCGGCGCACCAGATCGATGCCAAAACGCAGCGGATTGGCGTAGGTCGCCAACTGCAGCACCTTGGGCATGTTGGCCACCGGCGTCATCAGCCCGGACAGCAGCATCAACGGCATGATCAACAGGAAGGTGTAAAGCATCGCCTGCTGCATGTTGGCGGCCACCGCCGAGATCGACAGGCCGATACCTACCGAGGCGACGGTGAACACCGCAAGCGCCAGGTACAGCACGCCCACCGAGCCCGCCATTGGGATCTGGAACCAGAAACGGATGATCAGCAGGATGATGGTGGACTGCACCAGCCCCACCAGGATCGAGGGCAAGGCCTTGCCGATCAGGATCTGCATAGGTGTCAGCGGCGTGACCAGCAGCTGATCGAAGGTGCCCTGCTCGCGTTCGCGCGCCACTGACAGCGCTGCAATCAGCAAGGTCTGCAACATGCTCAGTGCGGCGATCAACGCCGGCATCAGCTGCCAGCGCGATTCCAGATTCGGGTTGTACCAACTGCGCGTGACCAGCTGCACCGGCTGCGCACCTGCAGCACGCATCTGGTTGAAATCAGCAACGATGGCGCCGATATAGCCGGCTGCAGCACCGGCCGTGGTCGAGTTGCGACCATCCATGATCAACTGCAGCGGCGCGCTCTGCCCAGCTGCCAATCGCTGCTCGAAATCACCAGGAATGCTGATGACCAACAGCGCTTCATTGGCGTCGATCAAGCCTGCAATCTGCGTCGACGAATCCAGCGTGGCCACGCGCTCGAACATGCCTGCACCATGCACCCGCGACAGCAACTCGGTCGAGGCCTGTCCGCCACTGAGGTCGAGCACCGCGTACGGCACATGACGCAGATCGAAGGTCGCGCCGTAGCCAAACAACAACGCCTGCATCAACGCCGGCATGAACAGCATGGCGCGACTGGAAGGTTCCTTCAGCAGGGTGATCAGTTCCTTCCTGCACAGGAAGGCAATGCGCCGGAAATAGATGGCAATGGCTTCCATGCTTACACCAGCCGCTTGCGCAGTTTGTAGCGGGTGCCGGCAAACAGCAGCAACGCATACAGCAGCAGGATGGCTGATTTCTGCAGGAACAATGGCCAGTTGTCACCGGTCAGGAACAGCGACTTGATCAGCCCCATGAAGTGCGTGGCCGGCAGCAGCTGGCTGATCACCTGCACCGCGACTGGCATGTTGCGCAGGTCGAACACGAAGCCGGACAGCATCATCGCCGGCATGAAACTGGTCAGCAGTGCTACCTGGCTGGCCTGGAACTGGTTGCGGGTGACCGCCGATATGAACAAGCCCAGCAGCAGCGACACGGTCAGATAGAGCAGCGAGCTGATCACGATCGCCAGCAGCGAACCACGCATCGGCACCTCGAACAGAAAGCGCGCGGTCAGCAGGCAGATCGTCAGGTTGATCGCGCCTATACCGAGATACGGCAACAGCTTGGCCAGCACCAGTTCGGTCGGCCGCACCGGCGTCACGAACAGTGCTTCCAAGGTGCCGCGCTCCCATTCGCGCGCGACCAGCAACGAGGTCAGGAAGGCGCCAATCAAGGTCATTACCAGAACGATCAGGCCCGGCACCAGATACCAGGTACTGGTGCTTGCCTCGTTGAACCACATGCGTTGGATTACGTTGACGCCGCCGCCCGCACTGCTGCCGCCCTGCCGATCAAGCGTGGTTTGCAGCTGCGTCGCCAAGGCGCCGCCCACATAGGCTTCCAGCGTGCGCGCCGTATTGGCATCCACGCCATTGAGGATCAACTGCACCTGCGCATTGCCATCCGCCATGCGCCGGCTGAAATCCACTGGCACCCGCACGATGCCGCCAACCTTGCCTTGCCGCATCAAGTTCACCGCGGCGCTCATGTCACGGACCTGCACCGGCGCCAGATACGGCGAGCCCTGCAGCCCTGCGACCAGCGATTGTGTGGTCGGCGAGCGCTCATCCAGCACCACCGCAACCGGTGCGTGGCTGACATCGAACGACAAGCCGTAACCAAACAGCAGGATCAAGGCCGCCGGCAACAACAGGCCGACCGCAAGGCTGCTGCGCTCGCGCAGCATCTGCCGGGTCTCCTTGCGCACCAGCGCCCATAAGCGGGGCAGGAAGCCGGACATCACGCGGCCCTGCCGCCTGCAGTGGCACTGCGCTGCGCGCGGCCCTGCTCGACTATGCCAATGAAGGCGGCATTCATGTCGATGCCATCACCACCGGCCTGCTCACGCACCTGCTGCGGCGTTCCCAAGGCAAGCAGTTCGCCTGCGTCCTGGATCGCGATGCGGTCGCAGTACTCGGCCTCCTCCATGAAGTGGGTGGTGACGATGATGGTCACGCCCTGCTGCGCCAGCCCGGTGATGGTGCGCCAAAACGCGCGCCGCGCCAGCGGATCGATGCCACTGGTCGGTTCATCCAGGAACAGGATTTCCGGTGCGTGCAGCAAGCCGACTGCCATCGCCAGACGCTGCTTGTAACCGGCCGGCAGCTCACCACTGCGGGCGTCCCTCTGCAGGTCGAAACGGCTGATGGCGTCGGCAACGCGCTGGCGCAGCTGCGCACCGCCCAAGCCGTAGGCACCGCCGAAGAATTCCAGGTTCTCGCGTACCGTCAGGTTGGCATAGAGAGCGAATTTCTGTGAGACATAGCCAATGCGAGCGCGCGCCTGGGCTCGGGCGCTGCGAAGATTCAGTCCGGCTACTTCCAGATGCCCGCTGCTGGCGGGAAGCAGCCCACAGAGCATGCGAAACGTAGTGGTCTTGCCAGCGCCATTCGGGCCTAGCAGGCCGAAGATCTCGCCACGGTGCACATCGAAGCTGGTGCTCGCCACCGCGGTGAAGTCCCCGAAGCGACGCACCAGATTGCGCACCACGATGACCGGCGCATCATCCTGCGGGATCGCTATCGGTGCGACCTCCGCCACCGGCAACGACGCTGGCGATTCATGCGCGCGCAGCAGCATCATGAAGGCGTCTTCCAACTCAGCTGGCCGCTGGCTGGGCGATTGATCCTGCAGCAACCTGGCGATATCCGACGGTGCTACACCGGGCTGCAGGCTGAAGCGCACCGAACCAGCACGCGGCACCGCATCCAGCACGTGGCGGCTATCGTCGATCAGCTGCGCCTGCAGCTCACGCGGCTGCAGCGGCGGCGCTGGTGCTACCGACCAGGTCAGACCCTGCGCCTTGCCGGTCAGCGCGGCCGGATTGCCCTGCGCCAGCAAGCGCCCTTGATGCAGCACGAAGATCTGCTCGCAGCGCTCCGCCTCATCCATATAGGCGGTGCTGACCAGCACGCTGAGCTGTTCCTCCTGCACCAGCTGTTGGATGATCTTCCATAATTCCCGCCGTGATAGCGGGTCCACGCCGACGCTGGGCTCATCCAGCAGCAACAGCTGCGGTGAGCGCACCAAGGTGCAGGCCAGGCCGAGCTTCTGTTTCATGCCGCCGGACAATTTGCCGGCCGGGCGCTGTTTGAACGCGGCCAGGTCGGTCATCTGCAGCAGCCGCTCGAAGCGCGCATGGCGCTCGGCCACAGGCACGCCATGCAGGTCTGCGTACAGATCCAGGTTCTCCTGCACGCTCAGGTCTTCATACAGGCCAAAGCGCTGCGGCATGTAGCTGATACGGTCCTGCACCTGCTGTGGTTGCCTTGCCACGTCATAGCCCAACACCTGCAGCTGACCAGCATCGGCCGGCAGCAAGCCGGCAACCATGCGCAGGAAGGTGGTCTTGCCAGCACCATCCGGTCCAACCAGCGCGCTCAGCTCGCCCTTGCGCACGCTCAGGGAAATCCCAGCCAGCGCCTCCACCTGCCCGCCACCGGCCGCCGGGAATCGCTTGCGCAGGTCAACCGCGACTACCGTGGCAGCAGCCGCTTCCATCAGCGCGCAGCCTCCTGCAGCCGCACGCTTACCGGCTGGCCCAGGCGCAGCTGATCCTGCGGATCCTCGACCACCACACGCACCTCATAGACCAGGCTGGTGCGCAGTTCTTCGGTCTGCACCGATTTCGGCGTGAATTCGGCCACGGAGGAGATGAAGCCGACCTTGCCTGCAACCGGTTTGTCTGGATGGCTGTCACTGGTCACCTGTGCGGCTTGCCCGCTGCGGATGCGGCCCAGTTCGGTCTCGCTGGCAAATAGCCGTACCCACTTGGGCTGGGTCAACGCCAGCGCAAAGGCCGGCCGTTGCGGACCGGCCATGTCGCCAACTTCCACCAACCGCGAGCGCACCACCGCTGCCACCGGCGCGGTGAGCTGGCCTTGCGCAATCTGGTGTTGCAGCAAAGCCAGCTGCGCATTGGCTGCCTGCAGCTGCGCTTCGGCTGCGGCGATGTCTTCCTTGCGTGGCCCTTGCTGCACCAGCACCAACGCCTGCTGCTGGAGTTCAACCGTCGCTGCCGCCACTTTCGCCACACTGCGTGCGCGGTCCATTTCCTGAGCGCTTACTCCACGTCCGCTGGTGGCGTTGGCCACGCCCTGCAGCCGCTGCAGGTCCTGCGCCGCACGCGCTGCATCGGCCTGCGCTGCGGCCAGCTGGCTCCTGGCCTGCACGACTTCCTGCGGCCGCGCGCCATTGTGCAGCCGCGCCACCGTCTGTCGTTGGCTCTCGATCTGTGCTTTGGCTTGATCGGCTTGCAGTTGCAAGGTGCGGATATCAAGCGTCGCCAGCACATCGCCGGCCCTGACCTTGTCACCCTCCTCCACCCGAACTTTCTGCACCCGGCCACTGCCATCGAAGGCAAGCGACACTTGGCGGATGTCCACATTGCCCTGCAACTGCAGAGCATCGCCTGCAGGTTTATCTCTACCGCTCCACCACCACAGCAGCAGCGCGCTCAGCACCGCGACGGCGGCCACCACGACAAGGACGGGCTTCTTCATCAGGACGCTTCCGCAAGCTGGGCTGGATCTGCCGAACAGCCTAGTTCAAATTAAATTTAATTTAAAGTAGTGCCGATCGGGACGATGAAGCACGCTAAACTTGCCACGCAATGAGCACCCAGAAAACCACCCTCCGCGGCCCGCGTACCGATGGCGAGGCCACCCGCGCCCGTTTGCTGGAGGCGGCCGGCCAGCTGTTCTCGCAGCAGGGCTTCGCCGAAACCACCAGCAAGGCTGTCGCCCAGGCCGCCGCTGCCGACCTGGCCTCCATCAACTATCACTTCGGCAGCCGCAACGGCCTGTACCAGGCGGTGCTGCTGGAAGCGCATAGGCAACTGCTCGATCTTGACGACCTACAGCGCATCGCCGGCAGCGCGCTTTGCGCCGAGCAGCGCCTGTTCGAACTGCTGGCAGGCCTGGTCCACCGCGCGCAGCAACCCGAGGCGTGGGCACCACGCGTGCTGGCACGCGAACTGTTGGCGCCCTCCTCCCATCTACAGGTATTGATGGAAGAAGCCGTTCCGCCAAAGATGATGGCGGTGGCGCAGATCCTCAGCGAGATATCCGGCATCCCGGCCAGCGAGCCAGCGCTGCTGCGCTGCCTGCTAAGCGTCGCCGCACCCTGCATGATGCTGATCGTGATCGGGCGCGGCGTGCCCGGCCCGTTGCAGGCAATGGTGCAAGGCCCATCACAGGCCCTGCTGGCGCATCTGCATCGGTTTGCCATTGCTGGATTGCAGGCGGTTGGCGAGGATTACCGCAGCAAGCCAGGGCAGGCAGTTGTAGGAGCGGCATAAGCCGCGAAGCCAGGATTGTTTGTCCGTTGATACAGATTCGATCTGGTCGACCATGAGCTTCGCGGCTTACGCCGCTCCTACAAAAGGCCGCCGCCCCTGCCAGAAACCCGCCGCCAGCACTCTGGCACCGCTCTTGCATCTGCCCCGGCATGAGTCCCGAACTTGCCCTTACCGAACTCCGCGGCGGCCTGGTTGCCACCTTGTGGATCGCCGGCCCGCTGCTGCTTGTCGTACTGGTCGTCGGTGTGGTCATCGGCGTGATCCAGGCGGCCACCCAGATCAACGAGCCAACCATCGCCTTTGTCGCCAAGGCCGCCGCGCTGACTGCAGCGCTGTTTGCGCTGGGCAGCCTGCTGCTTGGTCATCTGGTCGAGTTCACCATCCTGTTGTTCCAACGCATTCCACATCTGATCGGCTAGCGTCATGGATTCGGTCACCCAGACAGTCATCGACGGCCAGCAGGCCTTTGCCATCATCGGCAATACCCTGTGGATCATGCTGCGTATCGGCGCGATGCTGATGGCCATGCCGATGGTCGGTACCCGCGCGGTGCCGGCGCGGGTGCGCGCACTGCTGGCGGTCGCCCTGTCGGTGGCGCTGTCACCGGTCCTGCCAGCGGTGCCTGTCTTCAACGGCTTTGACTCGATGACCGTTCTGAGCATCCTTCGCGAAGTGGCGGTGGGGGTCAGCATCGGCTTCCTGCTGCGGCTGATCTTCGAAGCCGGCGCCATGGCCGGTGAAATGATCGCGCAGAGCACCGGCCTGGCCTTCGCGCAGATGGCCGACCCGATGCGCGGCGGCAGCTCCGGCGTGATCGGGCAATGGTTCTACCTGGTGTTCGGCCTGCTGTTCTTCACCAGCAACGGCCACCTGGCACTGATCTCGCTACTGGTGGACAGTTACAAGGCACTGCCGATCGGCACCGCCCTGCCCGATCCCCACGCGGTCGCAGCCTTGGTACCGACCCTGGCTCTGCAGATCTTCCGTGGCGCACTGTCACTGGCACTGCCACTGGTGGTGGCGATGCTGGCAATCAACCTGGCCTTCGGCGTCCTTGCCCGTGCGGCGCCAGCGCTCAATCCCATGCAGTTGGGCCTGCCGGTTGCACTGCTGCTGGGCCTGTCCCTGCTCACCCTGCTGGCAGGGGAAATGGGGCCGCCGATACAGCGCCTGTTCGACACCGCCTTTGATACGGCGCGGCAAGTAACAATGTGACGCCCTACACAGCTCTCGTTTTTGGATTTGACATTGCCTGAAGGCCCTCTTGCCGGTTCCCCTATACCGGTGGATAGTCCGGGTACAGCACGGACCGCAGGGGAATGCGGAACCAAGTACGACATCTCGCTTCCGCAACCGCGGTGCGACAGCCTTAGGGAGAGGTTTGATGCTCGTTGGCAGCTACAACCCGTTGTTTGTCGTGCTGTCGATCCTGGTGGCTATCCTGGCCTCGTTCACGGCCTTGGATATGGCCTCGCGGGTATCCGCTTCGCAACCACGTCGCGCCGCTGCCCGCTGGCTTGTTGCCGGTGGTGTCGCGATGGGTGCAGGCATATGGTCGATGCACTTTGTCGGCATGCTGGCTTTTCGCCTGCCAATCCCGCTGGGCTACGACCTGTGGCTGACCGTGGAATCGCTGCTGGTGGCGGTCGCCGCCTCGATTTTCGCGCTATGGCTGGTCTCGCGGCCAACCCTGCCGCACCTGCGCCTGGCACTGGGCGCATTGCTGATGGGTCTGGGCATTGCCTGGATGCACTACGTCGGTATGGCAGCGCTGAAGATGAACCCGGAAATCGACTATGACCGGGTCTGGTTTGTGCTTTCGATCGTGATTGCGGTTGGCGCCTCGTGGAGTGCGCTGTATATCGCCTTCCGTCTGCGCACCGTCGAACACGCCCTGCCGCCGCGATTGATCGCCGCCGCGGTGATGGGCCTTGCCATCGTCGGCATGCACTACACCGGCATGGCGGCGGCACGCTTCCCGGCCAACTCCGTCTGCACGGCGGCCACCACAGGCGGCGTTCCTACCGAATGGCTGGCTGCGTGTGTGGTGCTACTAACCGTTGGCGTAATGGGAGTGGTCCTGACCATTTCCCTGTTCGAGCAGCGCATGCAGGCGCGCTTGCTGCATCTGCGCAATTCCATGCTGTCGGCCTCGCTGGACGATGCCCGCAAGGAGTTGTTCCATGCCAGCCAGCACGACTCGCTGACCCGCCTGCCAAACCGCCAGCTTTCGTATGAGCGTATCGAACAGCTGCTGCAGGGCGCCCAGCCATTCGCGGTGATGTCCATCGACCTGGATGGCTTCCGCCATATCAATGGCGCATTCGGATCGCAGACCGGCGATGCCGCCCTGGTCGATATCGGCGAGCGCCTGCGCCAGCTGCTGCCAGCCGACGACCTGGTCGGCCGCCTTGGTGGCGATCAGTTCGTGATCGCCTGTCAGCTCAGGCAGAGCGAAGAACTCGATTCGCTGGCAGACCGCATCATTCTGGCGGTCAACTCGGTGCGGGTTAGCGGGCGCGAACTGCGGATCACCGCCAGCCTTGGTATCGCGCAATCTCCGCAGGGCGGCACTACCACCGCCGCGCAACTGATCGCCATGGCCGAGACCGCCATGGCCTATGCCCGGCAGTCCGGACGCAACACGCACGCAGTGTTCGCCGACTGGATGAACGACAACGTCGAGCAGGACCGGCGCCTGCTGGAAGACCTGCGCAAGGCCTTGGGCACGCCGCAGCTGTCGCTGCATTACCAACCGCGGGTGCACGCCGACAGCGGCCGCATCAGCGGTGCCGAGGCGCTGATCCGCTGGCGCCATCCCGAGCACGGTTATGTACCGGCCGAGCGCATCATCCGGCTTACCGAGCAGAGCGGCCTGATGGACGTGATCGGCAACTGGGTATTGGACGAAGCCTGCCGACAAATGCGTTGCTGGCAGGATGCCGGCAATAGCGAGTGGCGGGTTGCGGTCAACCTGTCGGGTCGCCAGCTTGGCTCGCCCAAACTGATTGAGGATGTACGTAACGCGTTGGAACGCAACGATCTTGAACCCTCACGACTGATACTGGAGATCAGCGAAGGCGCAGTGATGCGTGACACCGACAACGCCATTTCAGTACTGCGCAGCGTCGCTGCACTGGGCGTTGGCATATCGATTGACGATTTCGGCATCGGCGTGTCCAGCCTGCTGCACCTGAAGCGCCTGCCCGCCACCGAGATCAAGATCGACCGCGCCTTTGTGCTGGCGCTGGAGGAAAGCGACGAGGACGTGGTGATCGTCTCGGCCATCGTCGCGCTTGGTCACGCGCTCAACATGGAGATCGTCGCTGAAGGCATCGAGACCCAGGGACAACGCTCCTACGTGGAGCGGCTGGGTTGCGACCATCTGCAGGGCTACCTGCTGGGCCGCCCGGTCAGCGCGGAAAACTTCATGCGTCTGCATGGCGGCGACGCCCAGCATGCAGCACTGGAAGCACGACTGGCCTCGTTCCAGCCCAGCCCGGAGTAACGCCGTAGTGCCGAGCCATGCTCGGCAGAGGCATTACCGATAAACCCAAACCTGTAGTGCCGAGCCATGCTCGGCAGAAGCTTTACCGGGAAAGCCCCTGCCGAGCATGGCTCGGCACTACCTTTGGATTGCTTGTAATACCCTTGCCGAGCATGGCTCGGCACTACCAAAACCCCGTTCTGGAATGATTTTTGCACGGCCATGGAAGAACCCTTCTTCCATGCCGAGCAATGTCCGAGAACGAACAGGCCGGGGAAAAAACCGAACTCCCCACCGAAAAACGCCTGCGCGAAGCCCGCGAGCAAGGCAATATTCCGCGCTCACGCGAGCTGGCGACCGCCGCGGTGTTCGTCGCCGCGGTATTGGCGCTGTACGCCATGGGCGGCTCGATGGGCAGTTCAGCCAAGCAATGGATGAAGGCCGCGCTGTCGCCAGAGGTCGGCCTGTTGGATACCCCCAACGCTTTGTTCGGCCACGCCGGTTGGATGCTGCTCAAGCTGATGCTGGCCTTCAGCCCCTTGCTGCTGATTTGCCTGGCCGCCGGCATGATCGCGCCGGTGATGATGGGCGGGCTTGGTTTTTCCAGCAAGGCGATGACCCCGGATCTGAAGCGGATGAACCCGCTGACCGGGATCAAGCGTTTGGTCGGTCCCGAGGCCTTGGCCGAACTGGTCAAGTCGATGCTGCGCGTGGCCTTCGTCGGCACCGCCGCCGGCCTGTGCATCTGGCACGGCGCCGATGCCCTGCGCGGCCTGCTGCATCTGCCGCTGGAAGCCGCCATCGGTCGCGGACTGGCTTTCACCCTCAAATTGCTGCTGGCCACGGCCGGAGCCATGGCCCTGCTCGCTGCCATCGATGCGCCGTACCAGAAATGGAACTGGCTGCGGAAGCTGAAGATGACCCGCGAAGAGCTGCGCCGCGAGATGAAGGAAAGCGAGGGCAGCCCTGAGGTCAAGGGCCGCATCCGGCAGATGCAGATGCAGCTGTCACAACGCCGGATGATGGAAGCAGTGCCCACCGCCGACGTGGTGCTGGTCAACCCGACCCACTACGCAGTCGCCCTCAAGTACGAAAGTGGGCGCATGAACGCCCCCACCGTGGTCGCCCGCGGCGTCGATGAACTGGCCCTGCGCATCCGCCAGGTAGCCGACGGCAACAAGGTCGCCATCGTCTCGTCGCCGCCTTTGGCACGGGCCTTGTATCGGGAAAGCCAACTCGGCAAGGAAATCCCCGTGAGACTGTATTCGGCTGTCGCCCTGGTCCTGTCCTACGTCTACCAGCTGCGCCAATGGCGCACCGGTCCAATGCCGCAGATGGCATCCATCGATATTGATGAGTTCGGCAAGGGAGCAACCCGATGAGCAGCCAGACCTCAGGCCTGTCCGCCCGCCGCGTACTGGACATGTTGCGTCATGGGCTGGGCGCGCCACTGATCGTGCTGGCCTTGCTGGCAATGGTGGTCGTGCCCTTGGCCGCACCAGTGCTGGATGCCCTGTTCACCCTCAACATCGCCATCTCCATGCTGGTGCTGCTGGCCGTGGTGTACGTGAAGCGGCCGCTGGACTTCACGATCTTCCCGATCGTGCTGCTGGTCACCACCATGCTGCGGTTGGCACTGAACGTGGCCTCCACCCGCGTGATCCTGCTCAATGGCCAGGACGGCCATGAGGCCGCCGGCAAGGTGATTGCCGCGTTCGGTGAATTCGTCATCGGCGGCAACTACGCGGTCGGCATCGTGGTGTTCGCGATCCTGACCATCATCAACTTCGTGGTCATCACCAAGGGTGCCGGGCGCGTGTCGGAAGTGACCGCGCGCTTCATCCTGGACGCCATGCCCGGCAAGCAGATGGCCATCGACGCCGACCTCAATGCCGGTTTGCTGACGCGTGAGGAAGCCAAGCTGCGCCGCGAGGAAGTCCGCGAGGAAGCTGACTTCTACGGCGCAATGGACGGTGCCAGCAAGTTCATCCGTGGCGACGCCATTGCCGGCATCCTGATTCTCTTCATCAACATGCTCGGCGGCTTGGCTGTGGGCGTGCTGCAGCACGACATGGCCTTCGGCGACGCCGCGGCCACTTACACGCTGTTGTCGATCGGTGACGGCCTGGTGGCACAGCTGCCTGCTCTGCTGGTCTCCAGCGCCGTGGCCATGCTGGTCACCCGCGCCTCGCGCTCGCAGGACATGAGCGAAGCGATGATGGGCCAGGTGTTCGGCCAGTACCGCGCGCTGGCCATCACCGCCGGCATCATCGGTCTGGTCGGTCTGGTACCAGGCATGCCGAACCTGGCCTTCCTCAGCCTGGCCGCGATCCTTGGCTTCATCGCCTGGAAACTGTGGAAGCGCGAGACCAGCGCTGCCGCCAAGACCTCCGCCAACGACACCAGCGCCAACGAAGGTGGCTTGAACGCCCTCGGCCAGCCGCAACCCGCCCCCACCGCTGAATTGACCTGGGACGAGTTGCGCCCGGTCGATCCGCTGGGCCTGGAAGTCGGCTACCGGCTGATTCCGCTGGTCGACAAGGCCCAGGGCGGCGAGTTGATGACACGCATCAAGGGCGTGCGCCGCAAGCTCACCCAGGACCTGGGCTTCCTGATCCCACCGGTGCATATCCGCGACAACCTGGAACTGCCGGCCACGCACTATCGCCTGCTGATCCACGGGGTGCCGGTCAGCACCGCCGACATCCATCCGGATCGCGAACTGGCGTTGGACCCGGGTAGCGCCATGGGCACGCTGGAAGGCATTGCCGGCAAAGATCCGGCGTTCGGCCTGGACGCCACCTGGATCCAACCGCATCAGCGCGCCCATGCCGAGTCACTGGGTTACACCGTGGTCGATCCCGCCACCGTGGTCGCCACCCATCTGTCGCACCTGATCCGCGAGCACGCACCGGAACTGCTCGGCCATGAAGAAGTCCAGCAGCTGCTGGCGACCCTGGCCAAGAGCGCACCCAAGCTGGCCGAAGACCTCTCGCCCAAGGCGCTGCCGCTGTCCACCGTGGCCCGCGTGCTGCAGAACCTGCTGATCGAGCGCATTCCGATCCGCCAGCTGCGCAAGATCGCCGAAGCGCTGGTCGAAGCCGCACCGGTCACCCAGGACCCCGCCGCGCTTACGGCCTCGGTACGCGGAGCGCTGGGCCGCTTCATCGTGCAGGAAATCGCCGGCTCCTCGCCGGAGCTGCCGGTGTTCACCCTCAACCCGCAATTGGAACGCGTCTTGCAGGAGTCAACACAAGGCAATGGCGCCGCACTGGAACCTGGTCTCGCCGAACGCCTCCATCAAAGCCTTGCCGACTGCGTCGGCAAGCAGGAGGCCCGCAACGAGCCAGCTGTAGTGCTGGTACCGGCCCCGGTCCGCGCCGCGCTGGCGCGCCTGGTCCGCCACAGCGTTCCCTCGCTGTCGGTCCTGGCCTACAGCGAAGTGCCGGAAGACAAACGCCTGAAGCTGGTCGGCACGATCAGCTGAGGCAGCCCGAAAACCGACACCGTCAGCAATGCCGGTGACGGAAACCAGACACCTGCTGCACCGCACCCATTCCGCAAGAAGGAGCCCGCCACGCCATGTTCGACATCGCCAACGCCACTCCTTCGCCGCAGCCTCACTCCCGGTACCAAAGCATGAAGATCAAACGTTTCGTCGCCGCTGACATGCGCACCGCCATGAACCTCGTGCGCAAGGAACACGGCCCCGATGCCGTGATCCTGTCCAACCGCCGGATCGAGGAAGGTGTGGAGATCGTGGCGGCCGCGCACTACGACGAGACCGCAGTTAAGCAGGCGCTGGAAGCCAGCCGCCCGGCACCGCCGGCCCCGGCCAAGCCGCGCAGCGCCGCCGAAGCCATCATGGCCGCGATGACCCGCCGCAAGGCACCGGAACCAGAACCAGTCACCGCCACCACCTCGGCCGTCGCCGCCCTGGCACGTTCGGCGGTTGGCGCCACCGGTCGCTCCATCGACAACAGCATCGAGCTGGCACCGGGCAGCCGCTTCGCCGGCCTGCTCAAGTCCGCCGAAGTCGAACCGGTTGCTCCGCGCGCACCGGTCTCGCAGACGTTCTTCGCCACCCAGCCGGCCAGTGCCGACGAACTGCCGGTGGTGCCGGCTTTCCGTCCGGCCGGCAGCGCCGCTGCGGTCGCTCCGCTGGCCGCCGCACCCGCGGTCACCCAGCAGGCCAGCTTTGCCGACGCCATCGCCGCCGTCACCATCGAGCCGCCTGCTCCGATCGCGCGTGCACGCTTTGTCATCGATCCGCCGATGCCGGAGCCGGAGCTGCTGCAGCCGACCATTGCCGCAGCCATCCCCGCGATTCCTGTCGCACCGGTGTTCAACCCTGTTCCGGTCGCCGTGGCACCCGTCGCAGTCGCGCCCGCAATCGAGGCAATCGCAGCCCCGGTCGCTGCGGTAGCAGCCATCGCCGCCGTCGCTAGCCCGCAGCCAGCGGAAGCGCCGGTCACCCGCGCTGTTGAAACCACCGAAACTGCGGCCGTTGCGGCCAGCTCCCCGGTGAGCGCAGTGACCAGCGCCCCGGTGATCATCGCCCGCGACGACGAACAGCTCAGCCAGCTGCGTCAGGAAGTAGCCGGCATGCGTCATCTGATCGAGCGCGAGATGAACCGCTTCACCGATGAACGCCTGCGCGGCAGCGCGGTGCGCGCCAATGCGCTGGACCTGATGGACGAATACGGCTTCGACGCTGGCCTGGCCCGCGACGTCGCCACCCAGATTCCGGCCGACATCGACCCCAGCCGCGCCCGCGGTCTGATGCTGGGGCTGATTTCCAAGAAGCTGCCGATCGCCCCCGTCGACCCGATGGAAACCGGCGGCGTGATCGCTCTGGTCGGCCCCACCGGTGCTGGCAAGACCACCACCATCGCCAAGCTGGCCTCGCGCTTCGCCGAAGCCCACGCCGCCCGCGACGTGGCCCTGGTCACCACCGATACCCAGCGCATCGGCGCCCGCGAGCAGCTGTACGGCTTCGGCCGCCAGCTCGGCATCGCCGTGCACGAGGCCAATAGCGGCACCGACCTCAACCAGCTGCTGCAGAAGCTGGCCGACTACAAGCTGGTGCTGATCGACACCGCCGGTCTGGGCCAGCGCGACCGCGCCCTCACCGCCCAGCTGCAGTGGCTGCGCGCCGCCGGCCAGATCCGCACCCTGCTGGTGCTGCCGGCCAATACCGCCTTCCAGGACATGGACGAAGTGGTGCGCCGCTTCAGCGCCGCCAACCCGCAGGGCGTGGTGCTGACAAAGCTGGACGAGACCGGCCGCTTCGGTTCGGCCCTGTCGGTGGCAGTCGATCACCGACTGCCGATCACCTGGGTGACCGACGGCCAGGACGTTCCGGAAGACCTTTATCGGGCCTCTGCCGCAAATCTCGTACTTCGCCTTGAAGATTTGCGCCGCGCGGCCGATATGCCCTGCAACACGGAGTTGAACAATGCAGTCGCGTGAGTACGCCAAGCTGACCAACACCTTCCCACTGTCGGCAACCCGGCACGAACCAGCCGGCCCGGTACGCACCATCGCGGTCACTGGCGGCAAGGGCGGTGTAGGTAAAACCAATGTCTCGGCCAACCTGGCCGTGGCACTGGCAGGCATGGGCAAACGTACCCTGCTGCTCGATGCCGACCTGGGCCTGGCCAATATCGACGTGGTGCTGGGCCTGCAGCCCAAGCACACCCTGGCCGACCTGGTCGCCGGGCGCGCCACGCTGGAAGAAGTGATCATCGAAGGCCCGAACGGCGTGCTGGTCGTGCCCGCCGCCTCCGGCCGCCGGCACATGGCCGAGCTGCAGCCGGCAGAGCACGTCGGCCTGGTCAACGTGTTCTCCGAGCTCGAGCGCGAGCTCGATGTGATGATCATCGACACCGCTGCCGGCATCACCGACAGCGTGCTGACCTTCTGCCAGGCCGCCCAGGACACCGTGGTGGTGGTCTGCGACGAGCCGGCCTCGATCACCGACGCCTACGCGCTGATCAAGGTGCTCTCGCGCGAGCGCGGCGTGGACCGCATCCAGGTCGTCGCCAACATGGTCCGCGACCCGAACGAAGGCCGCGCCCTGTACGAAAAGCTGGTGCGGGTCTGCGAGAAGTTCCTGATCGATGTCTCGCTGAACTACCTGGGCTGCGTGCCGCAGGACGACTGGCTGCGCCTTTCGGTGCAGCGCCAGCAGCCGGTGGTCAAGCTCTATCCTTCCGCGCCAGCCTCGCTGGCGATCAACGAAATCGCCCGTCGCACCGCGCGCTGGCAAGCCCCAACCGCCCCGCGCGGCGGCGTTGAGTTCTTCCTGGAACGCATCATCCAGCAGAAGGTGAAGGCATGAACAATGCAGCCGCTCAATACCGTGAAGTCCAGCGCAGCGCGGCCAATGACTGCATCGCCCGCCACGCCGATCTGGTCCGCCGCATCGCCCACCATCTGGCCGCGCGCTTGCCCGCAAGCGTCGAGGTCGATGATCTGATCCAGGCCGGCATGATGGGGCTTATCGAGGCCTCGCGCAGCTATGACGCCGAACAGGGCGCCTCGTTCGAAACCTATGCATCGATCCGCATCCGCGGCTCGATGATCGACGAAATCCGTCGCGGCGACTGGGTACCGCGCTCGGTACACCGCCGCGCCCGCGATGCCGCCGCCACCATCCGTCGCCTCGAACAAAGCACCGGCCGTTCGGCCAGCGCCAGCGAAGTGGCCGAAGCGATGGAGCTGCCGCTGCCCGAATACATGCGCCTGGTCGAAGACGCTTCACGTGGCCAGGTACTTAGCCTGGAATCGCGGATCGAAGACCAGGGCGAGCTGGACACCCCGACCACCGGCGGCCCCAACCCGCAGCAGGTGCTGGAGCGCAGCCAGTTCGGCGCCGAGCTGGGCAAGGCCATCGGCCAACTGCCCGAGCGCGAGCAGCTTGTGCTGTCGCTGTACTACGAGCAGGAATTGAACCTGAAAGAAATTGGCGCGGTATTGGGCGTAAGCGAATCCCGCGTCTGTCAGATCCACGGCCAGGCCACACTGCGTCTGCGTGGCCGACTGAAGATTTTCGAGGCGGCTGACGCCGGCCTCGAAGAACCATGAAGAGGAAAGCCTTTTGAACAAGAACATGCGCATCCTGATTGTTGACGACTTCTCGACGATGCGCCGCATCGTCAAGAACCTGCTCGGCGATCTGGGCTTCACCAACACCGCCGAAGCCGAGGACGGGCATGCCGCGCTGTCACTGCTGCAGAGCCAGCCGTTCGATTTCGTCGTCACCGACTGGAACATGCCGGTGATGACCGGTATCGAGCTGCTCAAGGCGATCCGCAACGACGCCAAGCTCAAGACCCTGCCCGTTCTGATGGTCACCGCCGAAGCCAAGCGCGAGCAGATCATCGAGGCCGCGCAGAGCGGCGTGAACGGCTACATCATCAAGCCGTTCACCGCGCAGACGCTGGAAGAGAAACTCGGCAAGATTTTCGAACGCCTGGCAGCGAGCGCCTGATGAACCAGCTCGGCGAAGCATTGAGCGACAAATCGGCCCTGGTGCAGCGCCTGCAGGACGCACTGGCAGCATTGGAAAGTGGCGACGAAGCTGGTTGGCGCCGGGAAATCGACGCGCTGGCCGCCTTGCGCGCACAGCCGATGATGTCCGGCCTGGGCCGGCTTGCCCGCGAACTGGGCCAGGCACTGGGCGAACTGCCCAGCGTACCCAGCGAAGCTGGCGAGCTGGATGATGCCTGCGCGCGCCTTGACCATGTGGTACAGATGACCGAGCAGGCCACCCATCGCACGCTCGATCTGGCCGAGGAATGCCGCGCGCTGACCGAACGCCTGCGTGCGGACGGGCTGAATGCCGAACAGGGTGAAATCCTTGAACGCATTCGCCACAACCTCACCGAAGTCGCCCTGACCCAGAGCTACCAGGACCTGACCGGGCAGATCATCCGCCGCGTAGTCGGCATCGTCCGTCGGGTGCATGAAGGTTTCGGTGCGCTTGGTCTGCCGCCGCCGGAAGAAGAAGCACGCAACCAGGGCTTGGCTGGGCCGGCCGTCAATGGCCTGGACCGCCATGCCGTGTCGCAGGTGGACGCAGACGATCTGCTCTCGGACCTGGGGCTGTAAGTCATGAGTGCTTTTGCCGACGACATCGCCGCCGACTTCATCCTCGAAGCGCAGGAGATCCTGGATCGCCTCGGCGAACAGCTGGTGACGCTGGAACAGGCACCGCAAGACAGCGAGCAGCTGAACGCCGTATTCCGCGGCTTCCACACCCTCAAAGGCGGTGCCGGTTTTCTGGCGATCCACCCAATGGTGGAACTGTGCCACGCCGCAGAGGAAACCCTCGGCATGGCCCGCGCCGGCAAAGCCGACCTGCTGGCGCACCATTTCGACGCCGCCCAGCAATCGCTGGACTGGCTGCAGGCCATGCTCGACGCAGTGTCATCAGGCACCGAACCGGAGCACGCACCTGCTGCGCTGATCGCACAGTTCGATGTTGGCGCCGCACCAGTGGTCGCAGTCGTGCAAGCGGTCGCTGCACCTGCGGCTGACAGCGACCTGATCAGCGAAGACGAGTTCGAAGCCCTGCTCAACGAACTGCACGGCAGCGGCACCCCCGGTGCCCAGCCGATCGCTGCGGCAAAGCCCGGCGACGACCTGATCGACGAAGACGAATTCGAAGCACTGCTGGACAAGCTGCACGGCGGCGCCGCACCTGGCGCTGTCGCCGTGCAGGCCGTTCCTGCTGCGCCCAAGCCCAAGCCGGCCCCAGCACCCGTCGCACCCGCGCGCCCTGCCGCAGGCGCAGCCAAACCAGCTGCCGCAAAAGCCGCCGAGCCCGAGCACACCGTGCGCGTGGACACCAAGCGACTGGATGCCATCGTCAATCTGATCGGCGAACTGGTACTGGCCCGTAACCGGCTCAAAACTTTGCGCATGCGCCTCAAGGACGAAGAACTTGACCGCGCAGTCTCCACCCTGGATATCGCCACCGCACGCCTGCAATCAGCGGTGATGCGTACCCGCATGCAGCCCGTCGGCAAGGTGTTCTCGCGCTTCCCGAAGGTTGCCCGCGATGTTGCCCGCTCACTGCAGAAGGAAGTCGACCTGGAGTTGATCGGCGCCGATACCGAACTGGACCGCAACCTGGTCGAAGCACTGGCGGATCCGCTGGTGCATCTGGTCCGCAACGCCATCGACCATGGCGTCGAATCGCCAGACCTGCGCGAAGCCCAAGGCAAACCGCGGATGGGCCGCGTACGCCTGTCCGCACAGCAAGAAGGCGACTACGTCAGCATCGAAGTGCAGGACGACGGCGCCGGCATCGACCCGGAGCGCCTGCGTGCCAAGGCCCGCGACAAGGGTTTGCTCGATCCGGAAGCGGCCGCCCGCCTGACCAGCGAGGAGTGCCTGCACCTGGTGTTCCTGCCCGGTTTTTCGACCAAGCAGGAAGTCACCGACATCTCCGGCCGTGGCGTCGGCATGGACGTGGTGCAGTCACGCATCCGCGAACTCAGTGGCCAGATCCAGATCCAATCCGAACTGGGCCGTGGCAGCCGCTTCCTGATCCGCGTACCACTGACCCTGGCGATCCTGCCGACTCTGCTGGTACAGGCCGGCGAAGACGTCTACGCCCTGCCCTTGGCACGGGTGATGGAAGTGCTGCACGCACCGGCCACCTCGCTGGGCTGGTTTGACGGCCGGGCCGTGCTGGATCGCAAGTCGCACACCTTGGCCTTGCTTGATCTGCGCCAATGGCTGGGAGTTACCCCGGCGCCATCGACCTTGTTGACCATCGTCGTGCTGCAGATGGGCGAAGCCCGTTTCGGCCTGGTGGTGGACCAGGTTCGTGGCCGCGAGGAAGTGGTGATCAAGCCGCTACCGCGTGCCCTGCGCGGCCTGAACGGCTATGCCGGCGCCACTTTGATTGGTGATGGACGTATGGCACTGATTCTGGATGTGGATGGGTTGCGTGGAGGCCACGACTAAAGCCAGCAACCGCGCGAAACCTTCCGCACTCGCGATCCCGACCATCCCCTCTCCCGCCTGCGGGAGAGGGTGCCCTGCGAAGTCAGGGCGGGTGAGGGGAGCTTTTTGCTTTTAGCTCTTAAAGCAAAAGCGCCCTCACCCCAACCCCTCTCCCGCGCGCGGGAGAGGGGCTAAAAGAAGCAACGCCGCTCGCCGATTCAAGACCGCTACAACGAGGCCGATATACGCACCATGGACCGACTCAGCATCATTGGACTATTCCTCGCCCTCGCCTCCCTGGTGGGTGGCAGCATCCTCAAAGGCGCTGGCCTGTCCTCGCTGTGGTCACCTGCTGCCTTCGTAATCGTCATTGTCGGCACCCTGGCGGCAATCCTGCTGCACACTTCGCCGGCCGTGTTCAAACACGCGTTCAAGATCGTGCGCTGGGTAATTCGCCCGCCGGCCAGCGACCGCCGCGCGCTGGTCCAGCAGATCGTCGACTGGAGCAATATCGCCCGCCGCCAAGGCCTGCTCGGCCTTGAGCCACAGGTTGAAATGCAGGACGACCCGTTCATCCGCAAAGGCCTGCAGCTGGTGGTCGACGGCGTCGAGCCGGACACCATCCGCCACATGCTGGAAATCGAACTCGGCAGCCAGGAGCAACAGGACCTGGCCGCGACCAAGGTGTTCGAGGGCATGGGCATCTATGCCCCCACCTTGGGCATCATCGGCGCCGTGCTCGGCCTGATCGCGGTGATGAAAAACCTTGCCGACCCGAGCAAGCTCGGCCACGGCATCGCCGCTGCATTCACCGCCACCATCTACGGCATCGCCTCGGCCAACCTGCTGTTCCTGCCGGTGTCGGCCAAGCTCAAGGGCGTGATCGCCAGCAGCTGCCGCGAGCGCGAAATGATCATCGAAGGCTTGATCGCCATTGCCCAGGGCGAGAACCCGCGCAATATCGAAAACAGCCTGGCCGGCTTCGTGAACTGAACCATGGCCCGTCGCAAGCACCACGAAGAGCACGCCAACCATGAAGCATGGGCCATTCCCTATGCCGACCTGATGACGCTGCTGCTCGCCTTCTTCGTGGTCATGTACGCGATCTCCTCCTTGAACGAAGGCAAGTACCGGGTCATGGCCGATGCCTTGACCACGGCATTTGGCGGCGCCCCGCGCACCATCAGCCAGGTGCAGGTGGGTAACAAGCAGTTGCAGGGCGGCGGATATGACTCGCCCTCGGTGATCAGTGCGCCGAGCATGACCGGCGGCGCGCTGGCAGACCCAACCCAGTTGCCATCGATGGCATCACATATGCGCATGCCGGTCTCGGCACACAATCAGGAACAGCTGCAGCGCGCCGAGCGCCAGCTCAACCAGATTGCTGATCGCCTCAGCCAAACGCTGGCTCCGCTGGTCAAGCAGGGCGTCATCACCGTGCGCCGCACCGAGCTGTGGATCGAGGTCGAGATCAACAGCGACATTCTGTTCACCACTGGTTCGGCAGCGCTGGACGCCAGCGCTCGCACCACGCTCGGCACACTGGCCGATGTATTGCTGGACGCACCCAACGGCGTGCGCGTGGAAGGCCATACCGACAACCTGCCGATCGCTACCGCGCAGTTCCCGTCCAACTGGGAACTGTCGGCGGCGCGCGCAGCCAGCGTGGTGCACCTGTTCGCCGATCATGGCGTGCAGCCACAGCGCCTGGCGATGGTGGGTTACGGCCAGTTCCGTCCACGCGAAAGCAACGATGCGCCCGAAGGGCGCAACCGCAACCGGCGGGTGATGGTGATCATCCTCGCCGACTCGGCAGCGGCAGCCGATCTGCCTGCTTCCGGTAACACCACAGCCAGTACCAGCGACGACGACGGCAACGGCGGCACCTCTGCCGCAGGCGTCATTCGCAGCGCGGTACCGGCGGTCATAGAAGGAGTCCAATGATGCGCATCTGGGCCATAGCCAATCAAAAAGGCGGCGTCGGCAAAACCACCACCACGTTGTCGCTGGGTCGCGGCCTGGCCGCTCGCGGGCACAAGGTGCTGCTGATCGACCTGGACCCCCATTCCTCCTTGACCCGCGCCTTCGGCGTACCGGTTGAGCCGGTACCACAGGGCGTGCAGGAGCTGTTCGCCGCCCCACCGCATGAGATCGCCGCGCTGGCCCGCCACAGCGATATTCCCGGGCTGGATTACCTGTGCGCCCAAGCCTCGCTGGCAACCCTGGAACGGCGCAGTGCCAACCAGCCCGGTCTGGGCCTTGCCCTGCAGCATGCCCTGGCTCGCCACGGCGAACAGCACGACTACATCCTGCTCGACTGCGCGCCGACACTCGGCCTGCTGATGATCAATGCATTGGCTGCGGCCGACCGCCTTATCATCCCAACCCAGGCCGAACCGCTGGCCCTGCACGGTTTGGACGGCATGGTCCGCACCGGCGAAATGGTCGAGCGCTCGCGCAAACGCGCGCTACCGATCTCGGTGCTACCGACCCTGTTCGACCGCCGCACCCGCGCCGGCAACGAGACCTTGAAACTGATGCAGGAACGTCACGGTGAACGCGTCTGGGAAGACGCGATTCCAGTGGACACCCGCATCTGCAATCCCGCCGCACTGACTGTGCCGGTGCTTGGCGACGATTATCCGGGGCGCGGCATGGCCGCTTACCGTCACGCGCTGGATTGGCTGCTGCTCAGCGAGGCCGCGCAGCTGGAGCGCGCCGCATGAGCAACGACGTACTCGACGACTACCTTGGCGAGCTGCTGCTGGAAGCGGTACCCACACCGGTGGTCGCAGCACCTGCTGCACCTGCCGCGCCTGCCAGACCGCCTGCCATCGAAGTGCCGGGCGACAGCGCCGAACTTGAAGCGGTGTTCGAAGCCGCGCTGGCCGAGGCACAGGCCAAGCCCGCGGCCGCCCCTACTCCTGTTCCGGCCGCCATTGCGCCCGGCGACACCGCCGCCTTGCAGGCCGCGTTCGACGACGCGATGGCAGCCACCAGTGCCGCCAATGCCGGCCGCCCACCAACCTGGGATGATCTGCCGGACGAAGTGATCTACGAGACCGGTCCAGCCGAAAGTCGCAAGCTCGCCCATAGCGACAGCGCCAATCTTCAGGCTGCGTTTGAAACTGCGGCAGGTTTGCCGGCGAGCCCGGTTGCACCACCGCGCAGCACGTCGAATGTACGCACCCTGCCTGAGCCGCCAGCAGACGCGCGCCCCAGCACCTGGCAGGAACTGCAGGCGCAGGCACGGCGTCCGGCCGACGGCCCGCAGCAGCGCCGTGCCGCCGAGCGAAGCTCGCGCTGGCTGCGCCTGCGCTGCGGCCAACAGACCTACGCACTGGAGCTATTGAAGGTGCAGGAAGTAGTCCTGCCGGTACCGCTGCTGGCGCTACGCGGCACCGGCCCGGCAATGCTCGGCATCATGAACCTGCGTGGCCAGGTCGTCCCGGTGATGGACCTGTGCCGCCATCTCGACGTGCACAGCGCACCGGAAGACTCGCAGACCCGCATCGTCGTACTGGAAGAGAACGGCGAAACCCTGGGCCTGCGCGTATCGGCGGTGGAAGACGTCGCCAACCTCAACGATTCGCAGATCGAGCCGCCGGACACCGCGCGCATCTGCCAGATATCCAACGAACTGTTCCGTGGCATCGCCCGCGTCGGCCAACAGCCGATGATCCTGCTGGACGCCGGCCGCCTGCTGCGCTGAGCGAAGCCTTGCTTCCTCCCTTTTTGCGGAACAAAGGAGAGGATGCAAAGGTAGTGCCGAGCCATGCTCGGCAGAGGCTTTACCGGTGAGTCCCCAGCCGAGCATGGCTCGGCTCTACCCTGTGGGCAGTCATCTAGATTGATAAGAGAGACAAAGCGGGAAAAACGGGACGAAATGGGATGAAATGGCCCGTCCTCCCAAGGGTTTGACAGTTTTCGCGCTCCGCCCTGGTCATCATCGGTGGTTTGAGAAATAACCACCATTCCCGCATTTATCGACAGCCAAAATGCAAAACGGCCACCCAAGCGGATGGCCGTTCAATGGCCGTTTTAAGCCCCTTTACCTGGCGGGTAAATCGTCCGGAAGGTCGCAGGCCACCATCGCGTTCTCGACCAGGCTCTGCAGGTGCTCGGCCAAGACCTCCAGCTGCGCCGTTTCCAAATGGCGCAGTGACGGTACGTGAGCCCGATCCAGGGCCACTTCTACCGCCGCCCACCAACCGTATCGCATCGAAATACGGCTGATCTCTCGCAGGGCGCGCGCCCTAACACCTTGATTCAAAGGCCTGCACAGCACTTCGCCACCACCGTTACTCGCGTCGCGCGATGCATCAGGCACCGCCTCGCTCATCAGCAACGCCAATTTAGCGACCAACTGCCGCTGTCCCCCTGTTGGCATCTATAGCCCCTCCTTCTGCTAAACCCACGGCACGCCGGGCAAATGGGATTACATCGGCTTCCGGCAGGCCGCTTCCCAGCAGCTCGTAGACAAGCATCGCCGCCTCGGCCCTCTTGGGCGTTGGCAGGAGTGCGTTTTTAGCCGCCAAGGCGTCTTCAACGAGCTGCAGCGCGAGAGTAAGGCGCTCCTGATTCAGATTGTGAGACTGGGGCGCATCGCCCCCGGAGCCCTTGTGCTGCAAGGCTCCCAGCTGTTCAGGGCCTTCGCCCATGAGCACCCAGTTGAGGTTCCAGCCACGCCCATGCAGAGCCGACAGGGTGCGCAGGTCGGGCTCACGCTTGTCTTGTTCGTAGTTCTGATAGGTCCGCAACGGTACGCCGAGGGCTTCGGCAAACTGCCGCTGGGACTCTGATGCACGTATGTGCGTTATTCGCTGCCCAATGGACGTGGTCATGCGCGTCGCACTTCAGCGGAAGAAAGCGCGACATGAAGTGCGACAACCGCCATGCACGTCGCACTTCCGCTAACCAATTGATTTATATCCACTTAATGCGCTCCGCATGTTTGTGCGTCGATTCTCGGAAGTGCGACGCACGAAATAGCTTGACGCACGTACAAACGTGCGTAGTATCTGCGCTGTAGACACCGCCAACGGAACCCATCCAACGTGACGGCAAAACAGCCCACAAAAAAAACCAGTCAAGACGACTGGCACCCTGCCGAGGTAGGGGCTCAACTGCGCATGAAGGGCATCTCCTTGCGCCAGTTGAGCCTGCTCAACGGCTATAGAAATTCGAACAGCCTGGCCAAAGCCCTGCATAAGCCGTATCCCACGGCTGAAGCCATCATTGCCGAAGCGCTGGGCATCAGCGCTATGGAAATCTGGCCCAGCCGATACGACTCGGACGGCAAACCCAACCGGGGTAAGCCTGGCCAACCTGCCCTTATTCCTGCTGGGTTAAAGCCTAGCAGGCTGCGCGCAGCTCGCAATCCACAAACGGCGGTGGCTCGATGAACACCGCCGATATCTACAGCCTGGCCCAGGTAAATGGGCGGGGATCAGCCGGCAGTGCCCCAGTGACGGGCCAGTGCCCCGCGTCCATGCGCGCGAAAACCCCGGCAACGCAGCAGCTGGTCCACCGCCTTGCGGCCAGTGGCAGGTCCCGACGGACACCTGTCACTGGAACCTCCGCCAGCGGGCTGCGCGCGGCAGTTGGTGGGGGTGTCGGATGAGTCGCCGTGTGCGCCCCGACGCCCTCACCGGGGACCTGTTCGCCCAAATTCCGCAGCCCTGGCGTACGGACGCAGGGGCGATGGATTTCCGTACACAGGTGGCCACCCTCACCGGCCACCTGCTGACTGGCGCTCAAGGTCACGACCCCAAGCAGGACCGTTTCTATGTGGCCGGTCAGGTTTCGCGCCTGGTGGGTAAAGAAGTGTCCAAAAGCATGTTGGACGGCTATACGGCCGAGTCGCGCGACAAGTTCAACCTGCCGTTCTATCTGGTTGCGCCGCTGGAAAGCGTTTGCGGCAGTACGTTGCTGACCGATTGGCTGGCAGGCGTTCGCGGCGGGCGATTCCTGCCCGGCGTTGAAGCCATTGATGCCGAAATCGGTCGCCGCAAACGCGAAGCGGCCGATGCCCTGGCCGAAATCAAACAGCTGGAGCGTATCCAGCGCATGCACCGGAGCCACCGCTAATGGCTGATGGATGCCGCACACCTGAAGCCTTCGACCTGTCGCTGATCGCCACAGCCTTGAACGTCGCAAAGCGTTCGGTTGAAAGGCGCGCCAGCAAGGAGAACTGGTCCTTCTCCACACGCACCGGGCGAGGTGGTGAAAAGCGCTATTACCCCCTCGCCAGCCTGCCGACAGAGGTTCAAGCCGCCATCCTGTTGCGAACCGCTCCAGCTGCCCCGGCAGCGCCCAGAAAGAGCACCGGGAAGGTCCAAGGTGCCGATCAGATCGCCAGTGCCTGGAAGCGCTGGGAAGCTGCAACCGAACTGCTGCAGGCCCGCGCCAATCGCATGGCTGCGGCACTGGACGCCGTCGCCAAGCTGGTCGACCAAGGTCAGCCACTGATGGTTGCGCGCCAGGACGTAGCTGCTGCTCTGCAGCGCGACAACGTTCCCGGCAGCAGCGTCGCCAGCCTCTCCCGCTGGGCGGCGGCCACAGCAGGCGCCCCCCGTTCCGACTGGGCTGCATTGCTCCTGCCCGGCTACGCCGGCAGCAACAACGTGGCTGAGTGCGATCCGCAGGCCTGGGATTGGTACAAGGGCCACTACCTGACCCGCGCCAAGCCCACGCACGCGAACACCTACCAACAAACAAAGGACATGGCCGCCGCACAGGGCTGGGCGCTGCCCAGCGCCCGGACCATGGAGCGCCGCTTCAATGCCGAGGTGAGCCGCGTGAAGCAGATCGTGCTGCGCGAAGGCACCGTGGCCGCTGCGCGCCTGCTGCCGACCCAGCCGCGCGACGCTCTGGCATTCGCCGTTGGCGAAGCGGTCAATGGCGATGGCCTGAAGTTCGACCGGTTGTGGGTGAAGTTTGAAGACGGCGAAATCATCAACACGGCCACCGCGTGGGTTTGGCAGGACATTCACAGCCGCAAGCTGGTTGCCTGGCGCTTGGCGAAGACCGAGAACACCGACGTCTTTCGCCTAGCTACCTACGACCTGACGGGCGTTTGTGCGCCAACGCACGTATGGATGGACAACACCCGCGTTGCCGCCAACAAGCTGATGACAGCCGGTGCCAAGGGCCGACATCGTTTCAAGTCTGATCCAGAAGACGGCCTGGGTCTGCTGCTCATGCTGGGCATGGAGCCGCACTTCACCAATCCGGACAAGCAAAGCGGCAATCCCGGTGCAAAGCCCATCGAACGCGCCTTCGGCGTGGGCGGTCTGCATGAACTCGTGGCAACAAACCCGCGCATCGTCGCTGCAGGAGGCTTCAGTAAAGCCACCGCTATCGACGTGGCACTGCTGCGCGAGGTGATCGCCGAAGAGGTTGCACGCTTCAATGCGAAGACGATGCGACGGACGCAGGCCTGCCGCAACGTGCTGAGCTTCGACCAGGCTTGGGAAGCTGGAATGCAGCAACGCCCGCCGCGCGTGCTTGCCGATGTGCAGCGCCGCCTGCTGTTGATGGCCCGCGAAGTAATCCGGGCAGATCACAACAGCGGGGAGCTGCGAATCGAAGCCGGTCGCGGCCCCTGGGGCAAGAACGCTTACTGGTGCGAGCACCTGCCCCAGTACGCAGGCCGGAAAGTTGCCGTGCACTACGACCCGGACAACCTGCATGCCGGCGTCCACGTGTACAGCCTGGACGGTCGCTACCTGTTCGCAGCTGACCACATTCCGCGTGCCGCCTTCGGCGACACGCAGAGTGGCCGCGAGTGGAGCAAGTTCCGGCGCCGCCGTGCAAAGGCCAACAAGGAAGCCGCAGACAACGAAGTCCGTATGGATGCCTTGGAACGCGCAGCGCTGTACCAGGCGGCGAAATCAACACCGCCATCTGAACCGGCCGCAGCCCCTGACTCAACCGTGGTGCAAGGCCACTTCCAGCGCACGCCAGATCCGCAGCGGGATGCACTGCAACGCACCGGCACGGATGACAACCGTCTCCAAAGCAGCCTGTCGAGCTTCCTTGAAGCCCAGCAGGCCAGACAGCTGAAGGAAAGCGGCTGGGAGCCGCCAGAAATCGACCCATGAACCAAACCACCGCCGCCAATACACCGATTCAAAGGGGAAGCACCACCATGCTCGACAACACCGCCGCCAACACCGCAACCCTTCCCACCGCCGCCGAGGCCGAAGCCGCCATTGATGTGCGCGCCCTGGTCCGCTCGCTGATCGAGAGTGACAAACGTCTCTCCCAAGCGAAGGTTGCTACTGAGACGGGAATCAGCAGCACGACGTTGAGCCAGTATCTCAACGCAAGCTATGGCGGGGACAACGCCGCTATCGAATCGAAGCTGCTGCGATGGGCTGAGACGACGCAAGCCGCCCGCGCCCAAGCCGCTGCCATGCCCACTGCCCCCAGCTTTGTCGAAACGCCCACCAGCGCCCGCGTCATCAGTGCGCTGCGTTACGCCCAGATTGCCGGCGACATGGCAGTCATCTACGGCAGCGCAGGGGTGGGCAAATCCGAGTCCATCAAGCGCTACAAACTGACCGCGCCGAACGTTTTCCACGCAACGATGACGCGCGCCAGCGCCAACGTAGTTACCGCGCTGGAAGTCATCGCCGATGCGCTGGGCCTGTCCGTCTCCGGTGGCGCGAACAAGCTGCACAAAGCGATCTGCAAGAAGCTGGCCAACACAGGGGGCCTTCTCGTCATCGATGAGGCCCAGCACTTGGCCGAAGCCGCCCTGGATCAGGTGCGCGGCATCCACGACGAAACCGGTATCGGCGTGGCTTTCGTCGGTAACGAGCAGGTTTACACGCGCATGACTGGCGGCAACCGCGCTGCCTATCTGGACCGCCTGTTCTCGCGGATCGGCAAGAAGGTCCGACTGACGAGATCGACCCAGGAAGACGTTGCAGCTCTCATCGACGGTTGGGCAGTCCGCGATGCGAAGACGCGCGCCTTGCTCCTGGATATCGCAAGCAAGCCGGGAGCCCTGCGCGGCATTACTAAGGTCCTGCGTCTGGCGAGCATGTTCGCAGCAGCCGAGCAGCGCCCGCTGAGCCATGACGATGTGCGCGCGGCATGGCGTGAACTGGGGGGCGTGGAATGAGCGTCCAACTGATCACCGCCGACATGCTCACCGCCGCCCGCGTTATCAGCAATCTGGCAACGGCGTCTGTGCAGCAGAAGTGCATAGCCGTTGAGGCAATTGCTGCCAAAGGCACTCCCGTTGACGAGCTGACTGTCAGGGAATTGATGGATATCGCCATGCGCTCGGCCCCGCCTCGCAATGGCACCGCCTCAATGGTTGCCACCACTACCGCCCCGCAGCGGGCCCGGATCGCCCGGTTGTTGGAAGAGGCCGGGATCGATGCTGCAACCGTCCATGACGGTTTGTCGGAAATCCTGGAACACGCTCGGGTGCGTTTGCCGCGAGGCATACGCCTTGAGCAAGCCCTGCGCGGTATCAGCCACGCGGCCGGCGCTCGCCTGATTCAGGCAATCCGCGCCATCACAGCAAAGGAACTGGAATGAATCAGTCACCCAACCCAGCACTGGACCCGTTCAAGAGCCACTTGGGCGAGTTGGCCATCGCCATGTATCACCTTGGCCTGAGCGCCTGCACGCCGCGTCAGATGGTCATTACCGAACGCAGGGCGACCATCGTCATTGAACGGCCGGACGGTGCTTCTTTCATCCAGGGCGCCATGCGTCGCCGGCAAACCACCGATGGCGTGACCAGGACGGTGTTCACCACCCCGTTTCACGGCTGCCTTCTGGAATGGGAAGTGGAGAGCGAAGCCAATGCGGGATAGCCCGGCCGACCTGGACGACGAGGAGCTACCGCCCTTCCTGGGCGGCCGACTCGCCCAGTCCCTGCAGCATCACTTCGAAGAATTCTTCGGCCCTGGCTACATCCGCAAGCCCGCGCCGAGCCAACACAAGGAAACCCCAAATGAATGACACGGTGCCGGAAGGCTATCGAAAGGACCCGCAGGGTCGATTGGTGTCGGAAGAATTGATTCTTCCCATCGATCAAGAACGCGACCGCCTTGTGATGGAGATCGTAAACAAGGCAATCGGCTTGCATCGCCTCTTGGCTGACTTCAAGAAGGGAACCTTCGGCGATATCGACGCCTTCGTTGATCTGAGCATGGAACAGTACCGCGCCCGAGTCGGCGGCATTAAGGGCAATGTGACCCTGCGCTCATTCGATGGCGAGTACCAGGTTATCAGGGCGATTCAGGAGGCCATCCGCTTTGATGAACGTCTCCAAGCGGCCAAGAGCCTCATCGACGAATGCCTGACGGAATGGGTAGAGGGCGCTAGGGATGAGCTGAAGGCCATCATCAACGATGCCTTCGCCGTCGATAAGGCCGGCAACATCCGTACTGCCCAAGTCCTGGGTTTGCGCCGGCTGGCAATCACTGATGAGCGCTGGCAACGGGCTATGCAGGCAATTGGCGAAGCCGTGCAGGTCATCGGCTCCAAGAGCTATGTGCGCATCTACAAGCGCGATGCTGACGGCAAGTACCAAGCCATCCCCCTCGACCTCGCGGCGGTCTGACCATGAAAAAAACCCTGATGATCGCAGCAGCAAGCGCCGCCGAGGTTGCGCAGATCCTGTTCGCTGATTCCCTGGTTACCCAGGCAATGGAGATCGCGGACGCCACCGTGCGCGCCGATATCGAGATTTACGCGAAGGAGGTCCACATCGAGGACGCGACCTATTACGACACCTCCACCACTGCCCAGGAGGACAGCCAGCAAGGCTTCGACGCGATCCAGCGCGCCCTGCGCTACATCGACAAACGCGGTGACGCCCTGCCTTTCGTCATGAAGCGTCACATCGGCTGCAAGACGCTGGTTTGGTTCGAGGGCAAGGCTTCGGGGGCGCTGGCATGAGCTGCAGATGCTACGACGAAGTGAACGGCAAGCTGGGCGAGCACAACACGAAGATCGCCAGCTACTTCAGTCTGGACGACAACCGCATTGGCCGGCCTTGGCCAGTTGAAACGCGGCAGGTCGAGACCGGAAGGGGTAAGCCAAAGGCAGTGGGCCTGTTCGCCAGCTATTGCCCCATCTGCGGCGCATCGCTGCGGACCCAGAAGTGCCAGGGCGAAGCCGTCAATGCCGGCGTTGACAAAGAGAGGACCGAATAACCATGTTCCCCAGAAACCTAACCTTCTTCCGCTTCTCGACGGCCATCGACTTCTCTGAGGTGGACAAGCTCCTGCCGCAGGTGGCGTTGAAACCAGTGGGACCGCTTGAAATGTCCTCGCGTGGCTTCGTGTCTCCGTTTGGCCGTGAAGAGAAACATCAGCTCTCCCACATGGTCAGCCGGGTGCTCTGGCTGACTGTCGGTGGCCAGGACAAGATTCTTCCGGCGACCGTCATCAACGAAACCCTGGCTGCTCGCCTGGAAGCGCTGGAACAGAACGAGGGGCGCAAGCCAGGCGGACGTGAGCGCAAGCGCCTGAAGGATGACGTGCTGCATGAACTGCTGCCGCGCGCCTTCGTCAAACTGTCCCGTACCGACGCCTACGTGGATCTGCAGCACGGCTATATCGCCGTGGATACGTCCAGCCGCAAGACTGGCGAGAACGTCATGAGCGACATTCGGGGCATGCTCGGGAGCTTCCCTGCCACACCACTCAACGCTGAGATGGCACCGCGTAGCATCCTCACCGCTTGGCTTGCAGGCGAGCCGATGCCGAACGGCCTAAGCCTGGGCGAAGCCTGCGAGCTGAAAGACCCCGCCGAGGGTGGTGCGGTACTGCGCGCCAAGCATCAGGAGCTTGGTGCAGAAGAGATCGCCAACCACCTGGACGCCGGCAAACAGGTAGCCCAGCTCGCCCTGGTGTTTGAAGATAACCTGTCATTCGTGCTGGGTGACGATCTGATCGTAAGGCAGTTGAAGTTCCTTGACGGCGCTCTGGATCAGCTGCCGGACATCGACGAGGGAGGCCGCCGCGCCGAGCTTGATGCCCGCTTCGCTCTGACTGGTGGCGAAATCCGCCGCCTGTTTGTTCTGCTGGAGCGGGCCTTCAAGCTGTGCAAGGCGGTGGATTGAATGAAAATCCGTAAGAACGCTCGTAGCGCCCAACTGGCCAAGATACACATTGCAGCTCAGCAGCTTGGGATGGATGAAGAAACCCGACGTGCTCTGTACCGCAATACCACCGGTAAGGACTCCGCCGCAAAGATGACTGACAGCGAGCGTGACAAGATTATTGCCGCGCTGATCACCAAGGGCTTTGCTGGCAAGAAAAAAGCTAGCGGTAAGGCGTCATTTCCTGGGCGTCCGTCTGGTACAGACGAGATCCCCATGATGCGTAAAGTGGAAGCTCTATTGGCAAACGCAGGCCGCGAATGGGAGTACGCCCGTTCCATAGCACAACGAATGTTCAAGATAGAGCGCCTTGAGTGGCTAAGTCACGACCAGCTGCACAAGCTAGTCGCGGCCTTGCAGATCGATTCCAATAGGAAAAGCGATGTCTAGATTACTCCTGCATCGGAGGAATCCCCTCAGCCCAGCTTGTATCCGCCCAATCCTCATCTTTAGGATCTGCCACTTTCACCTGCAGTGCCCGGAGAGCCTTTATGGCCATTTCCTGACAGTTCTTGCAACGTCGGGCGACATCAGTCTGCAGGCCTCTAATGGCCTCGGCGGTGGGCTCCTTGCCGAGAGCTGCAATATGAAGAGGCACGGTGGCGTTGTAGCTTCGCATCGCGGCAATCGCAGAAGAGACAGTAACTCCTGCTTCCGACTCAAGTTGCACAGTTCTGTCAGCCTGCGTAGCCAGAAGATTTATCGAGTTCAACGTAAGTGCAACAGCTATAGCCTCTTTGTCCTTCCAATCGACCTTCGTTTCCTGCCCGGTTTTGGCAGCGAACCAAAGCTGACTACCTGTATTCTGGGAGTCATAGCAAACTCCCAGCAGGTCGCCAATCAGCCAAGTTCGCGCGATCTGAATATTTCGCAGCCGTTCCTTGTCAAATTGACCTGCTGCCTTGCGCTCCATTCGGATGGAAAGAGCGCACGTAACAATGATCGTGACAATTACACCGAAGGCTTGAATCCAACTGGCTTGCCCTGCTGCGTCCAATCCCATGAACCAGTTGATCGGGTGCAAATAGTCCCCTGGGTAAACCAAGTAGCGGTAAACACTATCCACTATGGCGAGGCAAAGTACCGCATAACCAAGCCACCGGAGCTGCTTGCTCCTGAAGAATCTCCAAACGATCTCTCGTATCCCTTTCAGCGACATCAGACTCCCCTTGTAGGTTTGAGTTTCTCTGGTAATGCTAGGGGGCCATTCTAATGCGTGCGACCTGCCCCGAATGCGGTGCACAGGCGCATATCAGCGCAATGTTCGTCGAGGAAGACGGTAAGCGTCTGGCGTTGATCGCCGCAGACCTTGGTCCCGAGCTGGGCCGGGCGTTGCTTGGCTATCTAGGGCTGTTCAAGCCAGCCAAGCATTCCCTGCGCCTGGCGCGGGCGGTAAAGCTCGCTCAAGAGGTTGTAGAGCTGGTTAATGTCGGCAGTGTTTCTAAGGATGACCGTGGCAGTGTGCGCCGGCCGGCTTCGGCAGCACACTGGGCCGCCGGCATTGAGACGATGCTGACCCAGCGCAGCAGCCTGTCACTACCTCTGGAATCGCATGGCTACTTACGCGCGGTGGTGTTTGGCCTTGCGGAAAAGGCTGATGCGTTCCAGGAGCGTCGGCGCGAAACCGATGCAAAAGCAGGACGGCACCTCAGCCAACCAACCGGCATCGCGCCGTCGCCACACCAAGAATCAAAGCTCGACACGCAGTTGGCCTACATCGACCACATGGAGCGTATGGGGCAGCTGACCCCCGAGGAAGTGACGAGCCAGCGCCAGGACGCATTCACGAAGTTTGGAGGTTCCAATGGTTGACCAACAGGAGCTAATGCCCGGCCTGCCCATCGACGCCAAGGGTCTGATAGGCGCGGATCTTGATGATTTCCCGAAGGAGCGGTGGCCGCGCGAGCTAGTACGGGCCATTGAGGTGGTGGAGAAGGTCTATATCGACGCGGGATATGCCAACGATGTTGCTTTTGAACTAGCTCGCGCCGCCATGCTGGCGTTGGCTGAGTTCGGTGGTGGACGGCAGTGGTACTTGCCGCGTGGTGATCATCTGCTTACGGCTCTTCGGGATGCTCATATTTACCGTCGCGCGAGTCGGGGTAATATCCCCGTGCTGGCGTCAGAGTTCCGACTCACGGAGCGCCACGTTTGGCGGATCATCCGGCAGCAGTACCAACTGCACCGGAACAAGATCCAACTACAGCTTTTCGATGAGGAACAGGGATGAGCCGGATTTTTGTTTTCTGCGTTGTATTGGCCTTGGCGGGCTGCGCACAGTCGCCCGAACAGAAGGCCCAAGCGCTTTGCCGAACAGCGCTTCTAGCAGCAGTGAAGAATCCAACTAGCGCGAAGATTCCGCTTGGCAACGTTGTTCCGGCCAGCTACCTCCCTGCTGGTGAGGATTTTTCAGTCAACTGGGGACGTGGCAAAGGGTTGCTCCTTCAGAATGACTTCGGTGCGATGATCGACTCGGAAGCTGTTTGTGTCGTCACGAAGGGCGAGGTCACCGGCCTTGCATTCGGCAGCATCAAGTAGCATGACGATTCGAAGCTATCGCCCTGGTTCGAAATTAAGATAATCCTCCTAGCCCCGCCCAGAGCGGGGCTTTTTCGTTACTGACGCCCGTCAGTCCCAAACGAATCGCGCGCGCGCGCAAAGTCCCTCATGCAGGCACGGCGGCCTGCTTTGCCGGCAGCAACAGAATCCCCCTGTTGCTGCCGGCCTCTATCGAGGGACTTATGAACGAACCGCTGCTCAACAGGGCATCACGCCTTTTCCAACCAGTGACCAGCCTGCTCGACCGTATCGGTCATGCCTGGGTGTGGTTGCTGCTCTCCCTGGTGCTGTTGGCAATCGTGGTTGCTATCAACCCGGTCAAGCTCGGCCCGTACGTGTGGTTCATGTCGAAGTTGCTCGGCGGCGCTGCCGTTGGTTACTTCGTGGACCTTGGCGCTTTCCGGGGCGCTGATCCGCGTTACCAGGAAGGTATCGAACGCGGCATGTCGCAGACGCGGCGAGCCACGATCATCGCAGCCTGCATCATTGGCGCGGGGCTGATCGGATGAACGGCCCCTCATCCTTCAAAGGCATCGGGCAGCTCTGGACCAGCTTCTGGACCCAGTTCGGGCGCGACCCGCGCGAAGCCAGTGCAGCCATCCTGGTGCTGGTGATTCTCTTCGCTGGCTTGGTATGGGGCTTGTTCAACAACCCAGCCCTGGCAGCGGAACCTGCAAAGCCTGCGCAACGCGTTGCCATTCCCGAGGCAAGCGCCCTGTACCGCCATCGCGTCGAGCAAGTTGCCGCAGACGTGTGGGGCGTCAATGGTTCGGCCGCCAGGTTGGCAGCGCAGCTGCATCAGGAAAGCGCCTGGAAGCCACGCGCCGTTTCGCCTGGTGTTGGCGCTCAGGGCTTGGCGCAGTTCATGCCAGACACGGCGCGTTGGATTGCCCAGGTGTTCCCCAAGCAGTTGGGTGACTTCGATCCCTGGGACCCAATGCAGTCGATCCACGCAGCTGCGCTGTACGACAAATGGTTGCTGGACCGTGTGCAGCCCATTGGCTGGACGCGGCTCAGCGAATGCAGCCGCTGGAACTTCGCCATGCGTGGCTACAACGGCGGCGAGACCTGGTTGATGCGGGAACGCGGGCTGACGGTGGCCGGCCGAGGTGATGCCAACGATTGGCGTAGCGTCGAGCGCTTTCGCAGTCGTGGACCAGCTGCGCACCACGAAAACATCAACTATCCGCGCCGCATCCTTCTGACGCTGGAACCTGCCTACATCGCGGCGGGCTGGCCGGGGACTGCCGTATGCAACTGACCAGCCGCGACTTCCTTGCCGTTGCACTCAAGCCGGTGCTGATCACCGTGGCCGCTGCGCTGGTCGTGGGTTTGGCGCTTGGCGGGTTCTTTGCCTGGAAGGTCACTTCCAACAGCCACGCCGCCCAGGAAAACCGCTCTCTGCGAGTGGATGCCCAGGCTTGGGCGGATATCGCCAAACAACAGCGCCAAGCAAGCGTTGACCAGGCTATCGCCTTCGACACAGCGGTGAAGAAACTCAATGAAATCTCACAGGGGCGGGAAGATGACAAGAAAGCAATCGAGACACTCGGGCAAACGCTACGGGCCGACCTTGCCAAGCTGGCGGCGGCGCGCCCTGATCTGCTTGATATCGATCTTGGCGATGACTTCCTGCGCCACTGGAACAAAGCCATTGCAGAGCCCGCTGCCGGCACCGCCGCCCCCGGATCTGCCGGCAAATCTGAAACAGCAGTGCCCAGCCGTCCCACCAGCGACCAGCGCCAACCCGCTGGCGCTGCTGGCGCAACACGACATGGAAGCGCTGATGTACCAGGACTGCCGCAGCGCCAACGGCCGCTTGATTCAAGCTGCGACGCAATGGCACGAAACGGCGTGGCGCTGGTACTGCCAAACAGTGATTGGAGCGAACCTTTCCGCAGCCGGTTGCTCGGGTAAATAGGTCCAGGACAGATGCGCATAGAAGATCTGGTTATCCCGCTGCTGATCGTTTGCGTCCTGCTGGTGTGCGTGCTGGCAGTCCTGCAGCTCACGTCTTGGCTGATGCACAACAGCGTCGCCAATCGCGTCACCGCTCTGGAAGCGCGCAGCACCAACAACGTCACCCATACCGACACGAAGGAAATCTACGAGCGCCTGTCGAGCCTAGAAGCGCACGCGGGGGCTCAGGCGATTTCCCTCAAGGCTATCGAAAATTTCCTGTTGGAGAAAAAATCATGAGCAAGAAGACTTTCCAGGACCACCACCGCGAGGGCATGCGACTGGTTCTACTGCGCCTTTTGTCCGAGCAGACCGGCCGCCAGGCAAACAGTTCAACGCTGCATGCCGGTCTGCAGTACCTGCACATCATCGCCGAGCGCCACGAAGTCATCGAAGAGCTGCGTTACCTGCAAACCCACCAGCTGATTGAGCTGGAGCAGATTCCCGGAATGAAGGGAGAGCTCTACGGCGCCAAGTTGCGCAGTCGGGGCTTAGACGTTGTCCAGGGCAACCTGGTGATCGACGGCATTCAGGAGTCCTCACGGTAACGCCATGACTGAGCCGAAGCGCCGCCGTAAGGGGAAGGTCCACCGTGCGCCCTACAGGGCGCGCTTCGAAGAGCTGCTGCGCGAGGATTGCTACACGCTCGATGAAATGGTGGCCATCATCCGTGCAGAGTTCCCTGACGCTGAAGTAAGCCGTAGCGGTCTGCATCGCTATGACTCTTCTATCCGCGACTTCACGGAAAAGATGCACGAACTGGAAGCCTCGGCCAAGGTCATTGCTGAGCGCTACGGGTCCAATGCCGGGGATGACACCAGCACCATGCTGGCCAATGCCATGGTGCTGCTGACCACCGACACCGTCCTGAAGCTCAACTCCAACCCGAACGCCAAGCTTGGCGACGTGAAGGTGGCAGCACAGATCACCAAGAACGCGCTGGAGTCCAAGCGCGTCAGCCTCGATGTGCGGAAGAAGATCGAAGCCGCTGCCCGCGAAAAACTCCTGCAGGAGCAGTCCGCAAAGCTGGACAAGCTGGTCAAGTCAAAAGGCCTGTCTGAAGAAACCGCTGCCGATATGCGCAAGAAGATCTTGGGGATTAGCTGATGGTCCTGGCCCCCACTACCGACAAGCGTCCTGCCAGCACGGTGCCGAAGCGCTCCGCGCTGGCCAAGGCTGTTGCACAGGGCGAGTCTCTCGACCTGGAACAGGAGCTGCCAGCCTCCTTTGTTGAAGAGGTCAACTCGGAGCTGGACGCGGTTCTGCTGAAGTACCAGCGGGATTGGTGCGCTGACAACAGCGAACTGAAGATCGCCGAGAAGAGCCGCCGCGTAGGCCTCACATGGGCCGAGGCGTCGGACAACGTGCTGACGGCTGCCATGTCCCGCCAAGCGGGCGGCATGAACGTCTATTACATCGGCTACAACATGGATATGGCTATCGAGTACATCGAAGCCTGTGCCATGTGGGCGCGTGTGTTCAACCAAGCGGCCGAGGCCATCGAGGAAGGCGAAGAGGTCTTCAACGATGGTAACGACGAACGGTCTATCAAGACCTATACCATCCGTTTCGCATCCGGCCACCGAATTGTCGCGCTGTCCTCGCGCCCGGCCAACTTGCGCGGCAAGCAAGGCGTGGTCGTCATCGATGAGGCCGCCTTCCATGGCGCTCTTGATGAACTGCTGAAGGCCGCGCTGGCGTTGCTAATCTGGGGAGGCAAGGTGCGAATCATCAGCACGCACGATGGTGATCAGAACCCGTTCAACGAGCTGATCAACATGGTTCGGGCGGGAAAGCGCAAAGGCACCATTCACCGCATCACCTTCAAGGATGCGGTGGAACAAGGTCTGTTCGGACGCGTGTGCATGCGCAAGGGCGTTCCCTGGAACGAAGAAGCGCAGGCCAAGTGGATCGCGGACGTGTACGCCTTCTATGGCGACGCCGCCGAAGAGGAATTGGACGTTGTCCCGTCGCAGGGTTCCGGTGCGTGGCTTTCCACCAGCCTGATTGAAGCGCGCATGTACGATGCCCCGGTGCTGCGTTACACCGCAGCGCAGGGCTTTGAGCAGCTGCCTGACGAGCAACGCTATCGCGTCATCAAGGAATGGTTGGATGAGAAGGTGGGGCCGCTGCTGAAGCTGTTGGCACCTGGCTTTGACTGTTACTTCGGCCAAGATTTTGCCCGAACCGGCGACCTTACCGTAATGGTTCCCGGCCAAGTGGAGCAGAACCTACGCAGGCGCATCCCATTCGTCGTTGAGCTGCGGAACATGCCGCACAAGCAGCAGTTCCAGATTGCCGAGTACATCATTGACGGGTTTCCCCGCTTTATGAAGGCAGCGGTTGATGCTCGCGGCAATGGCCACGCGGTATCCGAGTTCCTTGCCCAAAAATATGGCTATAACCGCGTGGACTTGGTGATGCTTACCGAGGGCTGGTATCGCGAGCAGATGCCCCCCATGAAGGCGGCATTCGAAGACGACACCATGGCCGTGCCGCGTGACAAGGATGTTCTGCAGGATCTGCGGTCCATCAAGGTCATCAAGGGCGTTGCCCGCATTCCCGACAAGAAGACCACGGGCGGTGATGGCACCAAACGCCATGGCGATGCCGGCATTGCCATCGCCCTGATGCATTACGCGTCCCGCCAGGACGTTGAAATCATCGCCTATCGGCGCGTACTGCCACACGCAAAAGACATGAAGCGCGACATCAAACGCGGCGCCGGCTGGCGCAGCAAACAGGGGATTTGGTAATGGCAGTAAGACATTCGAAGATCGTTGACGAGAACGGCGACCCTATCCAGATCGAGATTCTTGACCGCGAGATCAGTGCGGGTGGCGTGACGGGCGTCCGCCAACCTTGGCATGCCGGTGTGGCTGCTGGGCTGGGCCCGGAACGCCTGGCCTCGATCCTGCAGGCTGCGGCCGAAGGCGACAACCATGCCTACCTGACGCTGGCTGAAGAAATGGAAGAGCGTGATGCGCACTTCGGCAGCGTGCTGGGCACGGTGAAGCTTGCCCTGTCCGGGTTGGAACCCAACGTCGAGGCCTTCAGCGATGATGCCGACGACGTGAAGGTCGCCGACGCCGTCCGCGCCATTGTGGCTGGCCCGCGCTTCAGCAATACCGTGTTCGACCTTGCCGATGGATTGAGCAAGGGCTATGCGGTGGTGGAAATCATGTGGGATCGCAGCAAGACGCCCTGGGTTCCGAAGGATTTCAAATACCGCGATCCTCGGTTCTTCCGCTGGGACCGGGAGACAGGCGAAGAGCTGCGGTTGTTGGACGAAGCCGACCCGGTCAATGGCATTCCGTTGCCGCCGTACAAGTTCATCGTGTTCCGCCCGAAGCTGCGGAGCGGCTTGGGCGTGCGCAGCGGCCTGGCGCGCCTGGTTGCCGTGGCCTATATGTGCAAGGCCTGGACCTGGAAGGACTGGATGGCCTTTGCCGACGTGTTCGGCCTGCCGATGCGCGTGGGCACCTACGGTCCTGGTGCGAAGGAAGAGGACATTGACCAGCTGATGCGCGCGGTTGCCAACCTCGGCAGCGATGCAGCGGCGGTGATCCACGAGAGCACCAAAATCATCTTCGAAGCTGCTGCCAATACTGCCGGCGCCGCCGACTTCTTCGAAAAGCTGGCCACCTTCTGGGACAAGCAGGTTTCCAAGGCGGTGCTGGGTCAGACGATGACCACTGACGACGGTGCCAGCCTGTCGCAGGCCGAGGTCCACGAAGGTGTGCATACGCTGCGCCTGCGTGCCTTCGCCAAGGCGTTGGCCATTGAGGTCGAATCCAGCGTGGTGGTTCCATTCGTGGACCTGAACTACGGCCACGGTCGCTATCCGAAGGTCACCTATCCGGTGCCCGATCCGGAAGATCTGAAGCTGTTGCTGGAAGCACTGGATAAGCTGGTGCCGATGGGCTTGGAGGTCGAGCAATCGGTAATCCGCGACAAGTTCCGCATTCCCGACCCTGACAAGGGCAAGGACGTGAAGCTGCTGCGCCCGCCGATGCAGAGCGCGCCTGCAGAGATTCCGGTAGAGCCCAAGTCCCGTGCCCAGGCAGAAAACCGCCAGCAGCCAACTGCATCCAATCGCGTGGACCAACTCGGCGCTTTACTGGCACCGCAAGCAGATCGCGTGGTAGCCGGCTGGATTGGCCAGGTGGAGGCGCTGGTCGATGGTGCCGGCTCACTGGAAGAAGTGCGCGACGGCCTGCTGGGGTTGTTCCCGGACATGGACGGTGACCGTTTCGGCGCGCTGATGCAGCAAGCACTGACGGCGGCAGGCGTGGCTGGAATCTCTGATGCCCTGGACGACGCCAATGCCTGAGCTGCGCGGCAACTTCAAGTCCTTCCCGGCGGCGGTCGAGTACTTCCGCCGCAAGGTCAACATTCCCACCGCACGTTGGAATGACCTGCAGCAGACCGACCATGCCAATGGCTTTATGGTCGCTGGCGTCACCAAGGTGGCGGTGCTCGATGACATTCGCCAGGCCGTCGATGCGGCGTTGGATAAAGGCGAGACCTTGGAGGACTTTCGCGGGCGCTTCCGCGACACCATCCGCCGCTTCGGCTGGCCAGGCGGCAAAGGCGGTGACGATGAGGCCGGCTTCAACTGGCGTACGTCGGTCATCTATAACGCCAACCTGCGCACTGCCTATCAGGCCGGCCGGTGGGAGTCGTTGGAGACGTTTCCGCTGCTGCGCTACAAGCACAATTCAACGGTGCATGTGCGGGCACACCACAAGGCATGGGACGGCATCATTCTTCCTACGAACGATCCCTGGTGGGACACGCATTACACCCCGAACGGCTTCGGCTGCAATTGCACGGTGTTCGGCGTATCCCACGCGAAGATGAAAGCGATGGGTTGGACGGTCAGCGACCGCCCTGCAGCAGTCGAGGGAGATCCGCCCGCCGAATGGGCGTATCACGTCGGCAAATCTGCCCGTTCCCTGGGCGGGGCCGAAGGCTTTGGACGCAAGGTCATGGACCTGCCACCTGACTGGCGCAAGGTTGTCCTGGACGATGCGGCCGCGCGCAACGTGTCTTGGTTCAAGCCGGACTGGGATACCGTCCTGGATGCTGCCCTGCAGGTCCGGTCATCGGGCCGCGCTTCGCCTGCAGGCTGGATTGCTGACGATGTGCTGCAGGAGCTGGCCAAGCCGGTCGAGCGCCGTGCAAGTACTCATGCCGGCATCACCCCACAGTCGGCACTGATCGCCGTTACCGATCGGCAGCTGTCGCACGCGCTGCGCGATGCTGCCGATGCCGATCGCTCGCTACTGGCCGAAGGCCTGCGCACGCTGCCGAGCTGGGTCAGCAAGCCACCCGCCGCCTGGCGGCAGCTGTCACCCAGCAATCTGGCGGTGGGCTATGAACTGGAAGACGGGCGGTTCTTTGTGGCCTACGTGCGCATGGAGAGCTTTCCCAGCCGCACACCTGAAAAGGTCCTGGCCAACTGGCTGGTAACGGCCGAGATCCGCACCGCCGAGCAGTTGCGCGATTACGCACGCCTGAAATGAAGAAGGGGTGGGCAATATGCCCACCCCTTCGGATATCAAGGACGGCGACGGGATTCGAACCCGCATCACCAGGTGCCAACCAGGCCACCCTCCCACTGCCAACAGCTGTGGTCCCACCGTCCACGCGCGAACCATACCATGACTGAATTCTTCACCCTCACTGTTGACGACACCCAGGTACAGCGTTGGTTTGGGGAACTGCTCAAGCGCTCCCAGGACCAGACCGGCCTGATGGCGGACGTTCGGGAATACCTGATCGAGGACACCCAGGGCAGATTCACCACCGGCATCGGGCCAGATGGCATTGCCTGGGCACCGCTGGCTGACGGCAGCGGGCGCACGCCTCTTCTGCAGTCCGGCCGGATGCGCAGTGGTATCAATGGCGAGTCTGGCCCGGACTGGGTGGAAATCTACTCCGATGCCAAGCAGGCCCGTTGGCACCAGGAGGGAACCAAGCCGTACGAGATCCGCGCCAAACCCGGCAAGGCGCTCTACTGGCCAGGCCTGGGCACCCGCCCAGGCAAAGGCGGGGCCGAGGTCCCGGCCTTCGTCCACAAGGTCAACCATCCCGGCCTCCCGGCGCGGCCGTTCATGGGCATCAGCGCGGAGAACGACCAGGCAATTGGTGACCTGGCCATCGCCTGGCTGGAGCTGGGTGATTCAGGCCAGACGGGATGACCTTCTAAAACCGCCTCTACGGGCCGTAGAGCCCCCCTGAGCGCACCCACCGTGCCAATGCAGGGGGGCGCTGGCGGCCAAGGGCGATTTAAACGGGGTTCGAACGCTATCCCAGCCCGGTGCCAGTCCCCACTCTGGACATGCAGCCCCAGACCGGGCAATTTGCTCTCCGTCACCGATAGGGTGGCCACCGCCGATACCCTTTCCAGGGCGAGCAGCCAGGCTTGGAAAATCGGCCCTTCTTTTACTGACGCCCGTCAGTCCCACGCATCGCCCGGTAGCAGCCAATCTGGCCGGCATGCGAAACCGCCTTGCTCTCAACATCGACCTTTCCGGCTACGACTCCGCCCCCGAGTTCGTGGAGCTGATCGCCGCCCCTGATCCGGCCACCCAGCGCATCGTCGGCCGCGATGGGCGCGCCTGGCTGTTCGACGCTGCTGGCCAGGCCGCCGTCCAGGACAACTTCCGTGCCGGTGCAGTCGATCTGCCCATCGACTGGGAGCACTCCACCCAGCACCTGGCTCCCAAGGGCGAGCCGGCTCCGGCCGCCGCCTGGATCGACGCCATCGAGGTCCGCGAAGGCGGTGCCCTCTGGGGGCACGTGAACTGGACCGAACGCGGTGCTGAGCAGGTCACCAGCAAGGCCTACCGCTACCTGTCCCCTGTTTTCGACTACGTGCCGGAGACCGGCCGCATCGTCCAGTTCGTCTCTGCTGGCTTGACCAACAAGCCGAACCTGTTCCTGACCGCACTCAACCAAGAGGAAACACTTATGCCGCGTTCTGCATTGCTCACGGCCGCCATCGTGGCGGCCCTGAGCCTGAAGGAAGACGCCACCGATGACGCCGTGGCCACCGCACTGAATGCCCTGAAGAAGGACAAGGACGACACCGCCACGGCGCTGAACGCCCAGCAGGCCCCCAGCTTGGAGCGTTTCGTTCCGCGCGGCGACTTTGACGCCGCAGTGGCCCGTGCCACCAATGCCGAAACGGCTCTGAAGACCCGCGACAAGGCCGACCACGACAGTGCCGTGGATACCGCGATCAATGCCGCGCTGGCGGCCGGCAAGATCACCCCCGCTGGCGAGGGTTACTACCGCGCAACCTGCAGCGACGCCGCAGGCCTGGAGCGCTTCAAGGCATTCGTAGGCACTGCCCCGGCCGTAGGCGGTGAAACCGGCCTGGATGGCAAACCGGTTCCGGCAGGTGCCACCGCGACCGCCCTGAACGCCGAACAGCGCGAAGCCTGCAGCCTGTTGGGCATTTCCGAAGCTGATTTCCTGAAGACGCTGCAGGCCTCGGCCTAAACCCGGCGCATCGCCCCATCACCATATAAAGGGTCTACCCAATGGCACTCGTTACCTCTCCGCTGATCCAGGCGTTGTTCACGGGCTTCAAAAAGCTCTTCCAGGACGCCAAGGATGAAGCGCCCACCCACTGGCAGAAGATTGCCACCGAGGTGCCCAGCAGCACCAAGAGCAACACCTACGGCTGGCTGGGCGACTTCCCGCAGTTCCGCGAATGGATCGGCGATCGCGTCCTCAAAGCCATCAAGGAATTTGGCTATTCCATCGTCAACAAGGACTGGGAAACTAGCGTCAGCGTCAAGAAGACTGACATTGAAGACGACGAACTCGGCATCTACACGCCGTTGTTCAAGGAAGCCGGCCGCGCTGCCAAGATCCAGCCGGACATCCTGGTATTCAAGGCACTGAAGAACGGCACCAGTCAGCTGTGCTACGACGGCCAGAACTTCTTCGACACCGACCACCCGGTCTACCCCAACAGTGACGGCACGGGCGCAGCAGCCACCGTCTCCAACTCGGAAGTGGACCTGGTCGCACGCCCGGACAACCCGACCTGGTACTTGCTCTGCACCAACCGGGCCATCAAACCGATCATCTTCCAGAACCGCAAGAACCCGGTGCTGACCGCGATGACGGCACTGAATGATGAAGTGGTTTTCACCAGCAACGTTTTCCGCTTCGGCGTTGATAGCCGCAACAACGTTGGCTACGGCTTCTGGCAGATGGCATATGCCAGTAACCAACCGCTGACCAAGGAAAACTTTGCCAAGGCCAAGGCCGCGCTGGAATCGTTCACTGCTGACGGTGGCAACCCGCTTGGCATCGAAGCCACGCTGCTGGTGGTTCCGCCGCTGCTGGAAAGCGCCGGCCGCAAGCTGGTCATCAAGGACGAGAACGGCGGCAACGAATGGGCTGGCAGCGTCGAACTGCTGAAGACGCCCTGGCTGGCCTGATCGCCACCTCAACCTGACCCATCTGATATGGCCCGCACTAGGCGGGCCATATCAAAGGAGCATGTATGTCGGAGCAAAACGCTCTGTGGATCGTCGCCAAGCGTGAGCCCTATTTCCGCTGTGGCTTTGCGATGAAGAAGACCGGCCTGGGCATCGCCCTGGCTGCACTGACGAATGACCAGGTCAGCCGTTTCAAGGCCGACCCCAACCTGACCGTTTCCGAAGTGACCTTTGATGAAGCCGAACTGGCCAATTCCGAGGTAGCCAAGGCGGAAGCGGCTCATTCCCAAGCCTTGGAAGAGGCACGCGACCAGGTCAATGCGGCCAATGCTGCTGCGGCTGAGAATGCCGAGAAGACCACGGCCGACGCTGTCGCCGCCATCTATGCCGAAGCGAAGGTTGCCGCCGATGCGGCCGCTGCAGCTGCCCAGCTCGCGCTGGACGATGCCGTTGCCAAAGCGCGGGCCATCGTTGCTGACGACGCGGCACTCGCTGCCAAGAAGGTACAGGACGAGCTGGCCGATGCTGTCGCAGCCGTCTATGCCGAAGCTGAGCAAGCCGCAGCAGCTGCTGAGGCGGAAGCAAACAAGGCCAAGGAACAGGCCGTTGCCGATGCCAAGGCCGATGCTGCCAAGGGCGGTAAGAAGGGCGGCAAGTAAGCATGTACATCACGGCCAAACAACTTGCTGACGGCTCCGGCAATCTGCGGGAACTGGCCGAGCTGTACACGGTGGACGAAGCGCTCCTGGGCGTGGTCATCGCACAGGGCGCTACGGATACCTGGGAACCATCCCAGGTATCCGATGCAATCGAGGCGCTGGCCAGCATCGAGCGCTTCGCTGTGCAGGCCACCGCCGAGGTGGACGCGCGCCTTGTCCAACGCGGTTACACCGTGCCGATGGACCCGGCCCAGTTCGGCATTCTGACTGTCTGGGCGCGGGCCATCGCGCGCTATCACCTGCATCCGCAGCGCGACAACACCACGCAAGAATCAGGGCGCATTGAACGCGACTACCGCAGTGCCCTCAATGCCCTGGAGCTGGTGGCCACAGGCAAGCTCACGCTGGGTGCCAATGACCCGCTCGCACCCGCACCGGTCACCGATGAGGACGGTGGCGCAACCCGCATCAGCAGCAGGCGGCGCATGTTCGACCGGCGCACGTTGAGGGGCCTATGAGCTTCCTCGGCCCGTTTCCCGTTGATGACGCAATCGCGCGCCTGCAGAAGCACGCCAAGAGCCTGAAGATTGTTTCAGGTGCGGCAGGCCTGCGTGCCGCCCTAGATAGCCATCCCAACAACGACCCAGCGGCCTACGTTCTGAGTGAAGAGCGCGGTGGCAAGGTCAAGTTCAGTGGCCCACCCATGCAACAGCCAGTGGCCGTCAGCCTGCAGGTGGTTCTTTTCGTCAAAAGCTCTGCCAACGAAAAGGCAGGTGCAGGCGCTGAAGCGTTGATGCGAACCGTCAAGAAGGACGTGCGCCATGCGCTGCTAGGTTGGGTTGCCGGCCCGGCCTTCAGTGAGCTGACTTTCCAGGGCGAACGTCCCGAGCCCTACAAAGCCGGCTGGTACGCAGTCCAGGTGATCTTTGTCTGTGAATACACCATGTCCCACAAGGCCCCCGAATGAACAAGCCTCTCACCCCGACCCACCACGGCGCTTGGCGCGTGATCGACGGCCGTTTGGTCGATGAATCCAAGATGGCACCCGATGCGGTGCCGGCACAGACCGAGCCCACTGCCGTTGCAACAGATGGCGGCAACAGCTCGCCTGCCCCCAAGAGCCGCAAGGCATCCAATCTCCCATCGGCTGAATAAAGGAACCTGCAATGGCCCAGCCCTCCCTGGAACAATTCAAGAAGCGCGGCGTGGTCGCCAAGATCGAGGCCATTGTCGGCACCGATGCAGGCCCGACCGCCCTCGCCAACGGCGTCACCTTGCTCAACGGCAGCTCGGGCACCGAGGTGGACAAGATCGAACGCCCCATCGACCGCCCGTTCTTCGGCGGCACTCCCTTTGCCGTAGGCAACGAGCGAGGCTTTATCGAAGGCGAATTCGAACTGTATCCGCCGCTGACGCCAGGTGCCCTGGCAACCAGTAGCGCCGATTGCGAAATCCTGCTGCTGCCGGCAGGCATGACTTCGGTAAAAGACGAAGTAGCCAAGACCACGCGCTACAACCCAATTTCCGAAGGCATCAAGTCCAGCACCGCGTATTTCTTCCATGCCGGTACGCAGAAGAAGATCCTGGGCGCTCGCCACAACCTCACCGGCCTGTCCATCACCATCGGTGATCGGTTCAAGGGCAACGTGCGTATCCAGGGCGATTGCAAGGACGTGTCCGAAGCCGCTCTGCCGTCCATCACGCTGCCGGATACCGTTCCCACCCCCGCGCGCGCCGAAAACACGGAAACCAACATTGCCGTCAATGGCGGCGCCAAACTGTTGGTGTGGGCCAAGTCGCTGTCAGTGGATATCGGCAACACGCAGGCGACGAAGGAGTACACCAGTCACAAAGAGAACGGCATCACTGACCGCTCTCCCACCTTCACCCTGCGCATTGCCAAGACCGCCCTGGCGGACTTCGATCCGTGGACCACGCGCCGCAATGCCGCCATCTTCGAACCCAGCCTGCGCCTGAAGGAAGCAGATGGCCGTTACAGTGAGCTTGGCATCCGTGGTCAGATCGAAACCATCAACGAGGTGGACATCGACGGCGACTATGGCTGGGAGATTTCCGGCCCATGCGTGCCCAGCTCTGCAGGTGGTGACGAGCTGTATATCGAGTTCGGCCAGACACCGTAAGCAGCCACGTTTCATCCAGTAGTCAAAGAGCCCCGCCCAGTGCGGGGCTTTTTTGTTGCAGCACTGACGCGCGTCAGTCCCACGGATCGCGCGCGCGCGACGAACATGGACACGTACCAACCAATCCCTTCCCAGAAAAGGAAACACCCATGCTCAAGCTGCGTAGAACCAACCTCATCACATTGCCGGTCAAGCTGAAGCTGCCGACCGACAACCCGAACAGCTTCAACGAAGGCACGATCACCGTACAGATGCTCGTCAAGAGCAAGGATGAGCTGGCCGAGTACCGCGAAAGCGACATGCTCGATGCCGACTACATCGAGGCGCTGCTGAAGAAGGTCGAGGGCCTGGGCGATGAAGACGGCGCACCGATCAACGATGAAGCTGCCATCAACGAGGTCAAGAACGGCCAGTGGTCCGGCTTTTTGGTGCCGGCCATCCTGCAGGCCTACTTCGAAGCCATGGGCGATTCGCGCGTAAAAAACTCCAAGCCGTCGCGCGCTCGCTAACCACTGGGAAGGGCTCCCGTGTTGGTGGTGGGGAACTGGACGACCTGGAACGTCTCCCAGACCCCACCGCCACCACGGCGAGTTTTTTGCGCGACGGCGGTGCGCCGCCAGGCGAAGAAGCCCAATCCGATCACGAAGCCGAGGTACTGGAAGAGAACTGGCTTTCTGTCCAGGTGTTCCAACGCTGCAAACCTGACTGGATCGGCGCAATGAAGCCCGTCTATGCCGGCATCGCTGCAACGGAAATGGAGTCCGTATGCCGCCTCCTGGGAATACCAACAGAGTCCTGGCCCGAGGTCAGCGAAGGCGTCCGTGTGATGACTGATGCCGTTGCCAAAGAGTTCAAAGAGCGCTCCCGATGACCGACAAGACTGTCACCCTACGACTTGCCACCGATGCCAAGGGCGTTGCCCCTGGCGTCGCTCAGGCTAAAGGCCAGATTGATTCCCTGGGCGTCAATGGCAAGCGTGCGGGACAGTCGGTGGCAGACGGCATGCGCAAGGCCGATGACCAGGTGCAGCGGCTTGGACGTTCTTCCAATGTCGCCAGCACTATGATTGCGCGCCTGTTCGCGGGTGCGGCCGGTGTCCAGGCGCTACGCACCGCGACGGCACTGGCCGACGAGTACACCAACATCACCGGCCGGCTCAAGCTCGCAGCCAACAGCCAGGCCGAGTTCGCCAAGTCCCAAACTGAAACCTTTGCGATTTCCCAGCGCACATCGACGGCGCTGGAATCGACGGTGGCGCTGTATACCCGCCTGTCGAAGGCGACACAGGAATATGGTGTTAGCCAGGCACGCAACCTGGCGATCACCGAGACAATCAATAAGACGTTCGCTATCTCCGGTGCTTCGGCCGACGCTCAGAAGAACGCCATCACCCAGCTGACCCAGGCGCTTGCCGGCGGTGTCCTGCGCGCCGAGGAATTCAACAGCATCATCGAGAACTCCCCGCGCCTGGCCCAAGCGCTGGCCGATGGCATGGGAATCAGCATGGGGCAGCTGCGCACCCATGTGAACGATGGACAGGTGACTGTAGAGCGCATGGTGCAGGCAATGGAGAGCCAGGCGGCAGCTGTCGGCCGCGAGTTCGAACAGATGCCGCTGACGGTGGAACGGGCACTGGTGCAATTGCGCAACAGCATCACGCTCTTTGTCGGCGAAGCCTCGACCGAGTTTGGCGCAACCAGTGCACTCGCCCAGGGCATTTCCTTCCTGGCTGACAACCTGGCCGCCCTGGACAAGGTCGTGAGCGTGGTCGCCATCGCGTTCGGCAGCCGGCTGGTCGCCGGCCTGGTCAGTGCCACGGCGGCGAAGATCGCCAGCGTTGTGGCCACCCGGCAAGCGGCGCTAGCCGAAGTCGAAGCTGCTCGGCAGGCCGAAGCCGCTGCCGTCGCCCGCCTCTCTGCAGCTCGCGCAGGCCTGGGCGCTGCGGGCTCCCTGGTCATCGCGGAACAGCAGGTGGCCGCCGCCACTGCACGCACTACTGCTGCCACACAGGCGGCATCTGTGGCCGCCACCGCCAAGGCCGCATCGATGCGAGTTCTGAATGGTGCAATGGCCGCTTTCGGTGGCCCGGTGGGGCTGGCCGTCACTGCGCTTTCGTTGTTCGTCGCCTGGGCAATGAACAGCTCTGCCAAGGCCAAAGAACTGGCCGAATCCGTCCGCGTCGGTTTCCAACCGGCTATCGACAAGTTGGAACAGTTCAGCCAGGCAACGGCAAATGCTGACTTCGCTGGACTGGACGAACAGCGCGATCAGATGCAGAAGACCGCCGAGCAGGTCCAGGCCCTTTCTGACAAGTACCAGGAATTGCGTGACGCCCGTATGCGGGCAGTCGCCCAGGACTTTCCAACGGACGGCTACGACCGGCAACTGGAAGAAACCACCCGTGCCATCGAGCAGGCCCGCATCAAGCAAGATGCCCTGACCGCTGGTTACGAACGCGCGATTGATATCAGCACCGACCTCATCCTGCAGAAGGCGGGCATTTCAAATGCCACAGACGACGAACGCCGCAAGCTGGAAGAGCTGGTAAGCGAACAGGTCAAACAGCGCACCTCGCTGGAGGTTGCAAAGCCGCAGTTTGTTAGCTTCATTGCGAGCATCCGCGATGTAACGACCGCCAACACTCTGAATGCTGCCAGCTTCAAGGACGTGGGCGCTGCAGCTGCTGACGCTGGCAACCAGGTTGCCGCCGCATCGCAAAAAGTAGCCGCTGGTTTGAATCAGCAGGTCAACCAGTTGCAGCTGCAGATGATTGAAGCCACCCAGGGCAAGGCTGCGGCCTTGCGCGCCGGCTTCATCAAGCAGCTTGCCGATGCGGGCATTGACCCGACAAGCGCCGACGCGCAGGCCCTGCGTGCGCTAAACGAGCAGAAGATCGCAGCCACTCTGGCCAATGATCGCCTGGCCAAGTCGGCGGCTGCTGCAACCCGCGCGCAGTCACAACAGACGAAGGCCATCGACCAGGCCAAAGAATCCCAAGCGCGGTACACGGCCGAAGCTGCACTGGCCGCCGCCGAGCAGCAGGGGCCGCTGGCGCTCGCCCAGGAGCAGAACAAGCAGCGCATCGCCGAGCTGGACAAGGCGCTGAAGGCTCACAACATCACCCAGGCGTCTTATACGACGCTGGTTGAAGCTTCCAAGGTTGCGTTGACCAAGCGGCAGGCCGAGCTGGACCGCGATATTGGCGCGCCGCAGGCGCTGCTCGATGCGATGACCGGAGAGCTGACCATTCTCCGGCAGACGGGCATCCAGCGTGAGATCAGCCGACGCCAGCTGCAGGCCGAGCAGGACATGCGCCGCGAGCTGGCCACCGCGATTGAAGCGGCAGGCAGCAAAGAACAGTTGGCCACCAAGATGGGGGCCAAGAGTTACCGCGAGTATGAGGCGGCCATGCTGTCGGCCGCAGATGCCAGCGCCGCCATGTCGGTGGCCATCGAGCAGTCTGCACGCGATGCAGAAGACTGGGCAGCTGTGTGGGGCGATGCCGTCAGCAGCGTTGCCGACGCATTTACCGACTTCGTCATGTCTGGCTTGAAGGACTTCAGTGGCCTGGCGCGCGATCTGAAGAGCATTTCCAAGCAGTTGGTTGGCGACCTGGTGCGGACGTTCCTGCAGCAGAAGATCGTCATTCCGATTCAGACGCAGATCACCAGTGCCGCCAGTGGTGGCAACTGGCTGCAGCAACTTGCGGGCCTGGTCACGGGCGGGCGCGGACTGACCGGCACGGGCGCTATGGCTGCACAGAGCAGCTGGGGCGCAGGCATCGCTGCCGGCGCAGGCGCGTCCATGGGCTTTGGCAACAACATCGATTCCTTGATGCAGATGGCGGGAGCTGGATCTGGCTTGGGCGGCGGCACTGGCGGTTCGTTGCTGGGTGGCCTCGGGGGCAATGCCGGCATGCTCTACAAGGTGGCCAATTGGATCAGCGGCGGGAAGCTATCCGGTCTGATGACCGGTGCGAAGGCCGGCGCGTCCAAAATGCTCGGCAGTGCCGGCGGCATGTGGGGAAGCGCCGCGCTCGGTGCGCTGTACGGCTGGCAGCAAGGCGGCGACACCGTGGGCAAGGGGCTGGGCGCAGCTGCCTATGGCACGGCCGGCTACGCAGCTGCAGCGGCAGGTAGCGCGGCACTGGCCGGTGGCAGCGCGCTGGCTGCGATCCCGGTTGCCGGCTGGGTTGCCCTGGCGGCGATCGCCGTGGACAAGATCAGCGGCGGCAAGCTGTTCGGCAGCAAGTACAAGACGAAGGAAACGGGCCAGACCATCGACATCGGCGCGGATGGTGGCAGCGTGTCTGCGTATGCTTACCAGGAAGGCCAGAAGAGCCTGTTTCGCGGGAAGAAGCGCAGGACCGTCGATATAGAGGCCAGCGAAGAATCCAAGGAAGCCGCCCAGGCGCTCTACAAGATGATCGCGCAGACCGCGCGCAACGCATCCGATGCGTTGGGCCTGGCCTCCGTCGAGATCATCCAGGGCAGCTTCAAGGCTGTTTATGACGCGAAGGGGAACCTTAAAAGCGAGCTGTCCACGGTGCTGGGCCGCACATTCAACGAATCCTTCGAGGACTTCCAGCAGCGCCTGCAGGCCGAGAACATCATCGCCCAGGTTGGCCAGCTCGATGACACCGCCAGCACCATTGCCGAGCGGTGGCGCAGTAGCGCCGCCAAACTTAATGATGGTGCCCAGTTCCTGCTGGCCGCCGCTGCGGATTTCAACGACGGTGCCGGCTTGCTGACGGTGGGCGGCCTCACGCGCCTGACGGACCTTATCGAGAAGCTGCAGACGGCCGACGAAACGCTGACCCAGGCATATCAGCGAGTCATGTCCAATGCGTCCAGCTATGGCGAAACCGCCGCAACTGCATATCAAGAGGTGGCCACCGCCGGCTTCAGTTCCTTTGCCAAGAGCCTGATGCAGGTCCGGCAGGAAGAGACCGAGCGTATCCGTACCCTGCAGGCGCAGGCCAAGGCGCTGGGCGGGCTGTCAGCCCGTGAGGAAGACCTGGCCAAGGTGCGCGAGTCCGCGCAGCTGAAGACCGACGCCCTGGTGACTGCTCTGCAGGGCGAGCTGGTCGACCTGGCATTGAACCGCCTGAACGATCAGATCGAGCAGTTGGGCGGCGCAACCGAGGGAACGGCCAGCAAGATTGAGGCATTCATCAACTCGCTGCGTATGAGCGACACCCTGTCCCCGGACACCGACGCCCAGCGCCGCGTTACCGCCAATGATCTGATGAGCGCCGCCGCCTTGGCCGGTGACGTTGACGCCTTCACCCAGTACGCGCAGCAGTTCCTTGAAGTAAGCCGTTCGCTCAACGCCAGCGCTGCCGGCTACCAGGCCGACTATGACCGCGTCATGCAGATGGCCAAGCAGTTCGGGGGCGAAGGCAACGCCGCGAGCCTGGAGCAGCTGTATGCCCAGCGCTCGGCCCTTCAGGCGCAGCAGGAGGCCGCCGCGCGCTTGGAACGGGCGCAGCGTATCGCCCAGGGCGTCAGTGACCTTGCCGGCGTCAACGGTGCCGACCCGCTGGACATTCTGCGCAGCGTCACGGGCATGACGGGCAAGGACCTGGCGGCAGACCTTGGATTGAGCGAGGGCCAGCTGGATGACTACCTGGCCCAGCAGCAAACCGATATCGGCGACCTGGTGGACGTGATGTATGAGCTGCCCAAGCTGATCGCTACCGAAATGATCAACGCCTTGGCAGACAAGACCCTGGGCACGCCATCGGGCGGCCAGGCACCAGCCACGTCTGGCCCGTCGCGGACCACAACCGGCGAAGACAAGCTGCTGGACACCTTGGGAGAGTTGAACAGAACGTTGGCGCGCCAGCAGGTGCTCGATGAACTCAAGTTGCATGAGGAGAAGAAGTGAGCCGCCGCGTTCTGCTGATCGACATTGGTGCCGAAGGTCTACCGGCGATTACGCCAGTTGAGCGGGTTCCCGCCAGTTGGGTGCCGGCAGTCTATGTCGCGCCGCCGCCCGCCGTGCCCGCTGCACTGACTGCCGAATCGGTTGCCGATGGCGTCCTGCTGACCTGGACGCACCCAGGCGGCCGGGGCATCACCTACCGCATCGAACGCGCGCCGGACGTTGCCGGCCTGCCAGGCCAGTGGCAGCAGATCGGGACCGCAGAAGAACGGCACTACACCGCCACACTGACCGATGTCTTTGGCTTCTGGTTTCGCGTGCGTGCGGTTCGCAACGGCAAGTATTCCGACTACACGGCTGCGGTGTTCCAGTATCCCTATGCAACGAATCCGCCGGTTCAAGAGCTTCTGATCAGCAACAACACGATCACGATCGATTGCCGGTATCAGCGGTTTACGTTGTTGCTTGACTCAGATGTCTTTTACGTCAGCTACATCAACGTACCGCAAGAGAAGACCATCATCATCGAGGTCACCCAGTCCGGTGGTGATCATGTCCTGCAGTTCCCTGGTTGGGTCCAGAGCGTAACGGGCGCGCCTTACAAGGCATCGACCGTCGCGGGTGCTACCGATGTGATCGGCCAGATTACGGCTGACAAGGGCGTCAGCTGGCGCATGACGTTCGTACAGCCGGAAGGCGGCGGCTCGGCTTACGCGCTGACGGTGACGCCGAATCCCGCGTATGGCCAGGTGATCTACGATGGCACCGCACCGGTTGCGCCGTCGATGCAGATCCGCGCCGAGCCGGTCAACGGTGTTGAACCGATCATCTGCGACTGGATTCGCATTGATAGCTTCGGCGGTGCTGATTTCGATATCAGCGACACGTCGTCACTGGAGCCGGTGTTTTCTGTTCCGGAAGGAACCAGTGACTACACCTCAACGCAAATATGGCGTGTCTCTATCAAGGACGACATCAACCGCGTTGTGCAGCAGCTGGTGACGATCCGCCTGCAGCGGGTTGTCGCATTGGTCAATCTGTCCGAAGGCCTGCTGAACGCAAACTTCGACCAGGGCGATACCGGGTGGGACCTGGGCGAAAGCATCTTCATTGGTACGCGCTACACCTATTCGGGCGCCTATGCCGCCGCGCTGGCTACAGGCTTCTGGGGCACCAGCGAACTCATCAACCAGTTCAAAGCCAACATGGCACCGAATACAAAGGTGCGGGCCACCTGCATTTGCCACCAGGGTGCCAGTGACGTGGGCAGGACTTCGGGCTTTGTGCGGGTGAAGTTCTACAACGCTGCCAACCAGCAAGTGGGCGGAAACTGGGACGGCAATGTGGTGAACGATGGTCGCGGCGGTGCTTGGCATCCATCGACCGTTACGGCCGTGGCCCCTCCAGGCACCGCCTACGCGCGCCTTGCTGGCGTCATGACGCGCACAGGTCAGAACTACGAAACGAACCTGGACGATTTCACCTGGGCGGTGGTGTCGTGATTTCCAACTCGGTCAATGCCTACTTCGCGCTGTTGTTTGGCGTGGCAGGTGGCGGCCAAGCGGGCGAATGTCTCCCGTACTCAAAGCCGCCGCACCTTACAGCTGACCTAACCCTTTCTTCCCCGACTCAACGCATGCCGAACTTGGCAGCAGATGATCACCTTTGCGAGAAGCTTGTATGACGACGCACACGATAGTGCACCCGTTAGCTGGCCTGCTAACCAACGACGCCGAACTGGGGCGGATGATTACCGAATACCGCTCGATTCTTGCGGGTTGTGGTTTGGTGCGAACAGCTGATACAGGTCAGGTCGATCCAAGTACCGTCATTAGAGGATCGGCGTCACTTACGGCTGCCGGCTTCGACATATGGCGATTTGATGATGCGCTGCAGGCGGAAGCGCCTATTTACTTGAAAATCGAGTACGGGACAGGCAACGGTTCCGCCACGTACTTCAATGTCTGGGTGACGTTGGGACAGGGTTCGGATGGCGCGGGCAACCTGACCGGCGTCAGGAGCAGCAGGATTGGGAGTTACGGATACCCGCTCACCAATACCGGGATGTCTTCGTACTCCTGCCACACTGAGGGTTTCTTAGGTGTCATGCATCGAGTGAATGGCACCAACACCACTAGCTATGTTGGTGGCGGCAGCTTTGTAGTTTGTCGCAGCTGTGATGCCAACGGCTACCCGACCACAGCGGGCGCTTACATACTTATGAGCGACAGCAGTTCCATCGCTCAAGCCATTCGCTTTACTGACGGCGCGGCCGTTATCAATGCCTCTCCAAGCTTGGCGGTTGCCCAGTTCCCATTGGGTGTTATGCAGAGCGTTTCGGGAGAGATTCCATTTCTTCCAATGTGGCTGCCTCTGCCTCAGTTGACGCCAATATTTGGACTGGCTGCGTTCCCAAACGTCTTAATTCCAAACCTCGATTTCATCGATATATCGATGGTTGGAAGCCGTAGCCGTCGGTACATTGCCGTGCAAGGGGGACTTTCCACGCGGGCGTACAGCATTGGCTTGGCGATGATCTGGGAGTAGCGGATATGATTTCTGGAATAGTTCAACCAGCAGAACAGTTTCGACAACCGCCACCTCGCGGCGTGTGGGGGATGCATTTCCCAATCCCATATCGCAAGCGGCAAACGTGGCCAGGCTGGGCCAGCGGTGGCAAGGGCGTCATTCAAGGCACCATCAAGATCGGAACTGCTTTTGCGTTCAACTGCCGCGCGGTGCTGTTGTCTGAGGCTACAGGTGCGCGCCTGGATGACGTTGAAATAACGAATGGTGTCTATCTCTTCCAGCGACTGGCACCAGGCACCTACATCGTTCTTATTGTCGATATGAGCGGACAGCTCCGCGCGAAGGCCATCCATACGGTTGTACCTGCACCATGAATACTTTTGCCCGCTTCGCTGCGTCTCCCATCGGCGTTGGCCTGCTTGTCGAGGACGGCGGCCTTTCGCTTGCCACCAGCGGCCCGACCAGCCTCCAACATGCGGCGCGTAGCGACGTGGCCCAGTCTGTTGGCACCCATGGGTGTGAAGTGGTGCTGTGGGGAGAGGATGACGCCCAGGCAACCTTGGGCGTGGTCATTGCGACCGCGTCGGTGGACGCCGAGGTTGGCAATGCCGGCGGCGTAGGCTGGCGGTTGCACACCGGGCAGGTGGTGGTGAATGGCGGTGTAGTGGCCAGCGGCCTGCCGTTGGTGAAGAAGGGCGAGATTGCCGGCGTCCGGGTTTCACTCTCTGGCAGCCGGACGATTGAGTTTTACCGTGGCGCTGTACTGGTACACAGCCGTGCGCTGCCTCTTGCTGGCTCTCTCCACTTTGCGATGTCGCTGGCCAGCACCGAGGCCGGCGGCCTGCGTTGCATCGTCAATGCCGGACAATGGCAGGGTGCAAGCAATGCCGTGCTGCAGGGCGGCTGGGAAGTGCCTGGTGCTTCCATCACACCGCTGTGGCTCGGTGCGGAACACTACATGAGCGCGACCACCGACACCCCGGCCAATCAGCCGTTTGTCGGCTGTGTTGCGGACAATGGACTGGATGCGGTGGCCAGCGTCAGCTTCTGGCCCTGGGACAGTGGTAGCCGTGCCGGCATTGGCACGCTGCGCATCGATGACGCAGACGGCTTGCTTGATGCTGCAGCGCTCGGTGATATGCGTGACGCCCCTGTGCGATTGAGGCTGGCCACCCAAGGCGCAACCTTGGCCGACGCGGCACCGATCAGCCGTTACGTGTTGGAGCGCATCGACATTGAGGGCGACGGCAGAAAGAGCATCGTGCTGCGTGATCCGCATGACGATCTGGACAACGCGCTGCATCAGGCGGTTTTCTTGCCAAGCATCAACGATCAGATTGCATGGCAACCGCAGCCTGTTGTCATCGGCGCTGTTCGCTCCGTGCCTACCATTCCAGTCAATAGCGATGGGAGCGTGCGGTGGGTTTCCGATGCTGCTGTAGCGTCGGTTGCGCGTGTGCTTGACCGTGGTGCCGAGATCATCGCGGGCGACGGTTACGCCCTGGTAGCGGGTGGGCAGCAGTTGGCTTTTGATGCTCAGCCGGTTGGCCCTGTGATTGCGGACGTTTCCAGCATCGGGCCGGCCATGCAGCCAGCAACGCTGCAGCAGTCTCTGCGCGACGTGTTCCGGCGCGTGCGCAAGAGCGCTTGGGCGGCGGATGATGCGGCGGCTATCGACAGCGCCACCGGTTACGCGGGCATCGGCTATTACGCAGGCGAAGGCGCAACAGCTCGCCAAGCGCTCGCGGAGATCCTGCCCAGCTACTGCGTGGATTGGTGGCCGGATGGTGACGGCGTGCTACGCCTGGCGCGGCTCATTGACCCGGACAGCGTTCCGGAGGTGGACCTGGCATTCAATCTGGATTGGCGCGTGCTGGCCGGCGACCTGATCGTGAAGCCCGACCTGGCACCGGGACTGAGCCGACGCATGGCTTATCAGCCGAATGCAACGCAGCTGGCCAGCGGCGACATGATTTCCGACTTGGAGCAGCTTCCGCCTTCAGAGCGCCAGCAGTTGGCCGGTGCATATCGTGGGCAGGTCTACGCAGGTGGGCCGCTTGCGCCTCGCTACAACCGCGCCGAGGCAGCTGCGCCGATCCTGTCCCGCTTCGATAAGCGTGAGGACGCGCAGGCCGAGCTGGACCGGGTGATTGCGCTGTATGCGGTTCCTCGCCACTTCTATACCGGGCTGCTCGCATGCCAGCCCGAGCTGGCATTCAAGCCGGGGCAGATTGGCCGTATCTCATACCCACGCTATGGGCTGGCTGCAGGACGGAACGTCATCGTGACCAGCGTCATCACAAACCCGGTTTCTGGCCGGCACAACGTCCGCTTCTGGGGAGCTTGAAATGCTTATTGGATTCGGCCAGCCGGCCGGCATTGTTCCCAGCGTCTCCGGCGCTGCCGGCATGAACCTGGCGGCCCTGATCGATGGTGCGCCGGCCAGCGTTGCCCGCATCAGCGGCGGAGCTGGCTCCGCTTCTCTTCGCCTGGATTGGGCTACTGCGACGAAGATCCGGGTGGTGGCGGCTTTGGGCCTCACATGCCCGGCCGGGACACTCCTGACGCTGACCGGCAAGCGTGCTGGGGACGCGGGCTACGCACACGCCCTGGGCGGCAATGCGGCGAGCCAGGCGGCTGTCCAGTTGGTCGATGGCAGCCGTGCTGCTTGGTTCGTCCTGCCTGCAGACAACGCACCGCTGGTGGGCCTGCAGCTGCAGGTGGCCACCGGGGGCTTCGACGTGGGCGAGCTGGTAGCCATGCAGGCGGTAGAGTTGAATGCAGAGCCGTCGTGGAACGTGGAGCGGGTGGACCCCAGCGAGTCTGCGCGCACGCTCGGCGGCGGTTTGAACACCGTTCAAAGGCGGTCCTACCGGCGTTTGAAGGTGGCATTGACCCCGTCACACCTGACCGAGGTTTGGGGTGCGGGCCTGGCCGGCGGACTGGATTGGGATGGCCTGGTCATGCACTCGGCCGGGGATCGTCGGGTTGCGGCGCTGGTGCGTTGGGGGCAGGAAGAAGCCATCAACGTGGCCGAGTTGCATCGCTTGGCCGTCTTCGGCAGAGGCGCTGCAGGTCCGATTGGCCATTTGGGTGGCAATTACTACAACACCGGTTGGACTTTTGAAGAGGTGCCACCGGTCTGAAACAGGGCGCCAGGCCGGCAGCTGCTACTGCCGGCCCAGCGCCTCAAACACAGGTGACTCACCACCTGGCTATCGACCGAGACCCTGCCCCCTCGCGAGGGCAAGCAGTCTCGGACACATGAATCGCAAAGGCTGAGAACTGAATGAAAACGCTGTTTCCCTGGCCGGGTGGGAAGACCCGGTTGCTGCAGCACCTGCTGCCGCTGCTCTCTGAAAACCCGCACACCACCTATGTCGAAGCCTTCGCTGGCGGCGCGGCACTGCTATTTGCCCGTGACCCCGCCAAGGTTGAAGTGATCAATGACATGCAAGGCGAGCTGGTGCGCCTCTATCGTGTTGTGGCCAACCACCTTGACGAGTTCGTGAGGCAGTTTCGCTGGGCGCTTACCAGCCGCGAGATGTTCCGCTGGGCCCAACTGGAAGACGTGGAAACCCTCACAGATATCCAACGGGCGGCCCGCTTCTTCTACCTGCAGCGCATGGCGTTCGGGGGGAAGGCCACAAACCAGACCTTTGGGGTGTCCGCCAAGACGCCAAAAACGTTCAACCTGCTTCGCCTGGAGGAAGACCTAAGCGCTGCCCATCTACGGTTGCACCAGGTCGTGGTGGAGTCGCTCCCGTGGGAGAAATGCGTCGAGAAGTACGACCACGAAGGGGCGCTCTTCTTCTTTGACCCTCCCTATTGGCAGACCGCAGGGTATGGCCGGGCCTTCCCGCTGGAGCAGTACGACCGCCTGGCCGAGGTGATGGCTGGCCTCCAGGGGCGGGCAATCCTGACTATCAACGATCACCCGGCCATGCGGGAGCGCTTCGACCGGTTCCCAGGCAGGACGGTAGGGATTGAGTACACCGTGGGCGGTAAGCGTGCGCCCCGGAAGGAGCGCATTTACACCACCTGGGTGGCGGAGAAGCCCAAGCGGCGGGCTTAGGGCAGGAGGGGCGGTTAGAACCGCCCCTTTAAAAGGGCTTCGAACGCCGTTGGATGGGTCAAAATGGCAGCCATCAATTTAGCTGACGGCATTTCGCAATTTGGGTGCCGCCCTACACTCTACCCAATCAAAAGCCCCCCCTCCCCAGCCCTCCCCTCCGCCTTCGGCGCAAGGGAGGGAGCAGAGCTCACCCCTCCCCAACCCTCCCCTTCGCTGCGCGAAAGGGAGGGGGCAAAGCTACAAAACCGTGCGCCCGTTAACACTATTTTCTGCAGCGCATCGCGGCGCTAAAGATCACAGGCGTATCGCCGCTATCTCTCCCAGTAACGTTTGTTCGGAGCAACGATGAGCACTGTGGCCCTCGCCCAGGATCTCGGCATCGAGTCCACCAGCGACTTGAAGCAACAACTGGCAACCCACCTGCCGCAAGCGGGCGAGTTGCGCGTGGATGCCAGCCAGGTGGGCCGCGTGCACACCGCCGCAATGCAAGTGCTGTGCGCCTTTGTGCTGGCCCGCCAGCAAGCAGGCAACGGCACCGTCTTTGACAACGCTACCGATACCTTCCGCGACGCCGCGCGCCTGCTCGGTGTCCTCCGGACCCTCGGTCTGGAAGCAACCCCTGACACAACGAAATCTGTGGAGAACGCTGCATGAGCGCACGAATCTTGGTGGTGGACGACTCGGCGTCAATGCGCCAGATGGTCTCTTTCGCCCTCACCTCGGCCGGCTTCTCGGTTGAAGAAGCCGAGGACGGCGCCGTCGCCCTGGGCCGGGCCAAGGGCCAGCGTTTCAACGCCGTGGTCACCGACGTCAATATGCCGAACATGGACGGCATCTCGCTGATCCGCGAGCTGCGCCAGCTGCCGGACTACAAGTTCACGCCGATGCTGATGCTGACCACGGAGTCGGCCGCCGACAAGAAATCCGAAGGCAAGGCCGCCGGTGCCACCGGTTGGCTGGTCAAGCCGTTCAATCCAGAACAGCTGGTTGCCACCGTACAGAAAGTCCTGGGCTGATCAGCCCACCTGCCCCACCGATCGGATACCGCGCCAATGAGCATGGACCTGCAACGTTTCCACGCCACCTTCTTCGAAGAAAGCCGCGAAGGGCTGGATGCAATGGAGGCCGGCCTGTTGGCACTGGAAGACGGCCAACACGACCCCGAAGTCATCAACTCGGTGTTCCGCGCCGCCCCCTCCATCAAGGGCGGCGCCGGCACCTTTGGCTTTGATGCCATCGCTGCACTCACCCACGTGCTGGAAACCCTGCTCGATGAACTGCGTGCCGGCAAGCGCGCACTCGAGAGCAACGCGGTCGACGCGATGCTGGGCTCGGTTGACGTGCTGCGTGCCTTGTTGCGTGAAGTCGAGCATGGTCAGCCTGCCGACCCGGCTGCGGTGAAGGCGATAACCGATCGTCTACAGGCCGTGCTGGCCGGTGACGCACCGGTCGCCGTTGCTACTGTGAAACTGGAAGAAACCCCGGACGCCTGGCAGATTGGCTTTGCCCCGGCGCCATCGCTGTTCATGAGCGGCAACGACCCGCTGCGCATCATCCGCGAGCTGGAAACCCTGGGCTCCCTGCACGTCGAGCCGCGCATGGCGCGCCTGCCCAGCTTCGACCAGCTCGATCCACTGGAAGCCTACCTGGCCTGGGATCTGGGTCTGGTCGGCAAAGTGCCGCGCAGCCGCATCGAAGACACCTTCGCCTGGGTGGTCGATGACTGCGAACTGGATATCCGTCCGGCCGCACCACCCAGCCTTGCAGTGGAGCCGCCGGTCGCTGCCGTTGCCAACATCGCCGAGGCCGCCGTCAAGGCGCCCGCCAGCGGCCAGCAGCACGAAGCCGAAAGCTCGATTCGGGTCAGCGTCGACAAGGTCGATGCACTGATCAACCTGGTCGGCGAACTGGTCATCACCCAGGCCATGCTCAAGCAGGTTTCCGGTGGCCTGGATCCCGCCCACGCCGAACAGTTGCTGGCCGGCCTGGATCTGCTCGAACGCAACACCCGCGACCTGCAGGAAGCCGTCATCGGTGTGCGCATGCTCCCCGTCGATGCCGTGTTCCGCCGCTTCCCACGTCTGGTTCGCGACCTGTCCGGCCGTCTCGGCAAACAGGTGCGCCTGCGCACCATCGGCGAAGGCACCGAACTGGACAAGGGTCTGATCGAAAAGATCGCCGATCCTTTGGTGCACCTGGTCCGCAACTCCATCGATCATGGCCTGGAAATGCCGGACGTGCGTCGCGAAGCCGGCAAAGACGAGACCGGCACGATCACGCTGGCTGCGTCGCATCAGGGCGGCCACATTGTTATTGAAGTCAGCGACGACGGCCGTGGCCTGAACCGCGACAAGATCCTGGCCAAGGCGCTGGAACGCGGCTTGAGCGTGCCGGACAACCCCACTGACGCCCAAGTCTGGGACCTGATCTTCCAGCCAGGCTTCTCCACCGCAGATGCGGTCACCGACCTCTCCGGTCGTGGCGTGGGCATGGATGTGGTCCGTCGCAACATCCAGGCACTGGGTGGCGAAGTACAGCTGGAAAGCCGTACCGGCGCCGGTACCCGCGTACTGATCCGGCTACCGCTGACGCTGGCCATCCTCGATGGCATGACCGTCTCGGTTGCCGGCGAAACCCTGATTCTGCCGCTGGCCTACGTGCTCGAAGCACTGCAGCCGCAGCCGGACGACATCCGCAGCATGGCAGGCGAAGGCCGCGTGCTGCGCGTCCGGGGTGAGTATCTGCCAATCCTGTCGTTGGGCCAGTACTACGGCTATCCCCACAACCCGCAGGCCGAACCGCTGGTGGTCGTGGTCGAAGGCGATGGCCAGAAGATCGCACTGGAAGTGGATGAGCTGATCGGCCAGCAACAGGTCGTGGTCAAGAACATCGAAAACAACTACCGCCGTATCAGCGGCGTCTCCGGCGCCACCATCCTCGGCGACGGCCGGGTTGCGTTGATCGTCGATATTGGTGGCTTGGTGCGTTCATTGCGTACCCAGCAAGCTGCCTGACCGCCACGTAACAAGCATCTGACGCCGCACTCCCGGCAATTGGGTGTGCGGCGTTTTGCTGTGCGCGCAGTCATGCAGGAAGCCGCGCTGGCCATTGAACGGCCTCCCGCTACGGATGACTGAATCACAGCCACGGAATGCCTTCAAGAACACCGCAGGCGTGCCGATACCGCATCGCAATGCAATCAGGTTTGTCAACCAACCTGGGTCGCCGTCGCGGCCAGCAGCACGCACGACATTCCCCAGGAGCGCCGGACCTGTGGATCGCCCCCTAAGTCTGTCTATGGAGATGTCTGCAATGAAGTGGTTCCAGAACCTGTCGATCACCCGAAAGCTGGTGCTTGCATTCTGCAGCACCGGCCTGCTCACTTTGCTGCTCGCGCTGTTCGCGGTGTGGCGCATGAACGTGGCCGACACCCAGATCGAACAGGTCAACAATAATTGGATGCCCGCGGTTCAGCAGCTCGGCGAGATGCGCGCCCAGCTCGGCGAGTTCCGCACCTTCGAGCAGGCCCAGCTTGGCTACCAAGGCGACGCCGCGCAGCTGGCCGACTACGACAAGCGCATGGCTGACACCCGCAAGCTGATTGAAGCTGCGGAGAAGGCCTACGACGACATCGAAGCCGGTTACAGCACCGATGAGCTGGCCCTGTACAACAAGATGAAAGAGCTGCGGGCCGGCTACTTCGAAGCCCACGAGCGCATCGCTGCCGCCATCGCTGCCGATGATTTCGTCACCGCCAGCAGCATTTCCAGCGACGATTCACGCAAGCTGCGTCGTGCCCTGTTCGACCAGCTCAAGCAGTTGTCACAGTACAACCAGGATCAGCTCAGCAAGCAGACCGCGGAGTCCCAGCAGGCACACGACCGCTCGGTCGCTGCAATCCTGATCGGCCTTGCCCTGGCGCTGCTGCTGGCCGGCGCACTGGGTTTGGCAATCATCCGCGCCATCACGGTGCCGCTGGCCGACGCAGTCCGGGTTGCCGACGATGTCGCCGCCGGCAAGCTAGACCGCCGCATCGATACCTCACGTCGCGATGAAGTCGGCATGCTGCTGCAGTCGATGCAGCGCATGCAGTCGCAGCTGCAATCGGTGATCGGCGCACAGCGCCAGATGGCCCAGCAGCATGATGCCGGCACCATCAGCTATCGCATGGACGAGGCCGCTTTCCCCGGCGACTACGGGGTGATGGTCAAGGAAAGCAATGCATTGGTGAACTCACATATCCAGATGTTGTTGTCGGCACTGGATGTCATCAAGCGCTATTCCAACGGTGATCTTTCGGTCGACATCGAACGTCTGCCGGGCGAGAAGGCGGTCATCACCGAGACCGTTGATGCGGTCAAGGCCAGCCTGGCCGCGATCAACAGCGAGATCAAACGTCTGGCCGGTGCTGCTGCACAGGGCGATTTCACGGTACGCGGTGATGTCAACGCCTACCAGCATGATTTCCGCGACATGGTCAGCAGCCTCAACCAGCTGATGGAAACCACCGACGGCAACCTGTCCGAACTGTCGCAGCTCTTGCAGGCTATCGCCCGCGGCGACTTGACCGCAAAGATGCAGGGCGACTTCCACGGCGTGTTTGCCGATATGCGTGACGATGCCAACGCTACCGTCGAGCAGCTCACCAACATCATCGGCCGCATCCAGCACGCCGCCTCCAGCATCAACCTGGCCGCGACCGAAATCGCCACCGGTAACAGCGATCTGTCGCGTCGTACCGAGCAGCAGGCCGCCAACCTGGAAGAAACCGCTGCCTCGATGGAGGAACTGACCTCCACCGTGCGCCAGAACGCCGAGCACGCCCGTCAGGCCAACCAGCTTGCCATCGGCGCGCATGGCGTCGCCAGCCAGGGCGGCAACGTCGTTGGTCAGGTGGTCACCACCATGAGCGCGATTGAAGCCTCATCGAAGAAGATCGGCGACATCATCAGCGTCATCGACGGCATCGCCTTCCAGACCAATATCCTGGCGCTGAACGCTGCAGTGGAAGCTGCGCGTGCCGGCGAACAGGGCCGCGGTTTTGCCGTGGTCGCATCGGAAGTACGCACCCTCGCCCAACGCTCCGCCGCTGCCGCCAAGGAAATCAAGGGCCTGATTGACGACTCGGTCGGCAAGGTCGGCGAAGGCTCGGCACTGGTACAGCAGGCCGGCACCACCATGGACGAGATCGTCACCTCGGTGCAGCGCGTGACCGACATCATGGCTGAGATCTCGGCCGCCTCGCAGGAACAGAGCGCCGGCATCGACCAGGTCAACCAGACCGTGATGCAAATGGACGAGACCACCCAGCAGAACGCCGCGCTGGTGGAAGAAGCTACTGCCGCCGCGCGCTCCATGGAAGACCAGGCCAACCAGCTGAGCGAGGCCGTTGCAGTGTTCCGCACCGACGCCGTACAGGCAGTTGCCGCCCAGCCGCAGCAGACCAAGGCTGCGTTTGCTCCCGCAGCGCCCGCCCCTGCGCGTCGCCTGCGTGCAGTAACCCCGGTGCAGCGCGGCAGCGCCGCAGTACGCATCGACAACGACGGCGATTGGCAGGAATTCTGATCGCCAGCTGTCCACGAACAAACGACGCCCCTGAATAGGGGCGTCTTCTATTCAGTGCAACAAAGCGCTCCAGCTCCGCCTGCAGATGCCGATGTACTGACAAACCCCTTACCTACCAGGCCAGCAGTAACCCATGTCTTTGCCCACTAATTTCCTCACCCGCAGTATTGCGATGCGCTTGATGCTGGGAACGGCATTGGTCGCGACCTTCGCATTCGGCCTCACCGCGCTGTTCATCTATCTGCGCAGCAGCGATGCACTGCTGTCGGCCTCGCGGGTAAGTCTTGAGAACATCGCCCAGCTCGAAGCCCAGCGCATCTCCACCGAATTGGGCCATGGCTTCGAAGCCAACGACACCTTGTCACGCAGCTTTTTGGCCATGCGCCAACAGGGCGGCTTCAGCCGGCTGAGCGCTGCGCAGGTGCTGCACTCCCAAGCACTGAACAATCCGCAGTGGGTGGGCGTCGGCACCTTGTGGGAGCCGCAGGCGTTCGATGGCGAAGATGCCACCCATATCGACGCCGAAGGGCATGACGCCAGCGGCCGCTTCATGAGCTATTGGGCCTGGCAGGACGGCGCACCGGTGCAGGAACCGCTGCGCGGCTACGACGTACCTGGTGACGGCGACTGGTACCTGCAGCCGGCCGCCAACAAGAAGCCCTCCGTGCTGGAGCCCTATAGCTACGAGATCGGCGGCAAGAAGATTCTGATGACGACGCTGGCAACACCGATCGTGCAGGACGGTCAGTTCCTGGGTGTGGTCACCGTGGATTTCGCCCTGCAGTCACTGCAGGATCGTCTATCGAAGATGCGCCCGATGCAGGAAGGCTATGTACGCCTGCTATCACCGGTCGGCACCATTATCGCCGACCGCGACCCGGCCAAGGTCGGCAGCAAGGCCGACGACGCGGACACCCGCGCGGTGCTGGCCAATACCGCCAGCGGCAAGATCAGCTTCGAGCAGCACCACGACGATGCACTCGACCAGGACATGGTGGAAACCTATGTGCCGCTGAAGATAGGCAACGCCGAACAGACCTTCGCCTTCGGCGTGGTGGTTCCACGCGCCCTGCTGATGCAGCAGGCACGTGCCCTGCTGTGGACGATTGTGCTGGTTGGTATTGCTGCCGCCCTGCTGTTGTGTGGCGCGCTGTTCTTACTGCTGCGGAAATATGTTTTCAAGCCGTTGAACGAAGCAGTCAGACTGTCCGACAACATCGCCGCCGGCAAGCTCGACAACGCAGTCAGCGTACAGCGCGATGATGAACTCGGCGCCCTGCTCAGCTCCATGCAGCGCATGCAATCGCAGCTGCAATCGGTGATCGGCGCACAGCGCCAGATGGCCCAGCAGCATGATGCCGGCACCATCAGCTATCGCATGGACGAGGCCGCATTCCCCGGCGACTACGGGGTCATGGTCAAGGAAAGCAACGCTTTGGTGAACTCACACATCCAGACGCTGCTGTCGGCACTGGATGTCATCAAGCGCTATTCCAACGGCGACCTGTCCGTCGACATCGAACGCCTGCCCGGCGAGAAGGCGGTCATCACCGAGACCGTTGATGCGGTCAAGGCCAGCCTGGCCGCGATCAACAGCGAGATCAAACGTCTGGCCGGTGCTGCCGCCCAAGGTGACTTCTCGGTGCGCGGCGATGCCAACGCCTACCAGCACGACTTCCGCGACATGGTGGCCAGCCTCAACCAGCTGATGGAGACCACCGACGGCAATCTGTCCGAGCTCTCCAAACTGCTGCAGGCCATCGCCCGCGGCGACTTGACCGCGAAGATGCAGGGCGACTTCCACGGCGTATTCGCCGATATGCGCGACGATGCCAACGCCACCGTCGAGCAGCTCACCAGCATCATCAGCCGCATCCAGCACGCCGCATCCAGCATCAACCTGGCCGCGACCGAAATCGCCACCGGCAACAGCGATCTGTCGCGTCGTACCGAGCAGCAGGCCGCCAACCTGGAAGAAACCGCGGCCTCGATGGAGGAACTGACTTCCACCGTGCGCCAGAACGCCGAGCACGCCCGTCAGGCCAACCAGCTTGCCATCGGCGCGCATGGCGTCGCCAGCCAGGGCGGCAACGTCGTTGGTCAGGTGGTCACCACCATGAGCGCGATTGAAGCCTCGTCGAAGAAGATCGGCGACATCATCAGCGTGATCGACGGCATCGCCTTCCAGACCAATATCCTGGCGCTCAATGCTGCCGTCGAAGCTGCACGTGCCGGCGAACAGGGCCGCGGCTTCGCGGTGGTCGCCTCGGAAGTACGCACCCTCGCCCAGCGTTCGGCCGCTGCCGCCAAGGAAATCAAGGGTCTGATCGACGACTCGGTCGGCAAGGTCGGTGAAGGCTCGGCACTGGTACAGCAAGCCGGCACCACCATGGACGAGATCGTCACCTCGGTGCAGCGCGTGACCGACATCATGGCCGAGATCTCGGCGGCCTCGCAGGAACAGAGCGCCGGCATCGACCAGGTCAACCAGACCGTCATGCAGATGGACGAAACCACCCAGCAGAACGCCGCGCTGGTGGAGGAAGCCACCGCCGCCGCCCGCTCCATGGAAGACCAGGCCAACCAGCTGACCGAGGCCGTGGCGGTATTCCGCATCGCCGCTGACACCACCAGCAAGCCCGCAGCCAAGGCACCGGCTACTGGCGTCACACAGAGACCGCAACAGCGTCTGCGCCCGATCGTCAACAGCGCCCGCGGCGGACAGGCAGTGCGGAAAATGGATGATGGAGACTGGCAGGAGTTCTGATCCAACCAAGCCCATTGAAAGCCCCCGGCACCCAGTGCCGGGGGCTTTTTTTCTTTCCGTCAGTGCGCCTGACGGGAAATTGGGCTGAGACCACAAGCTGCGGCTGATCGTAAGAGATCTGCTGAAATAATGTGAAATAGTGAATGGGCGCACATTCCACATTTCGGCGCCGTCACCGAATTTTCATGATGTCTTTGAACAGCTAAGTGACGTGATTTCCGCGTGAACAATTGCGCTGAATTCTTCAGAATTCCAGACAGATAGAACCCTACAGCACACTCAGATAACGCCGTTATCGGCTATGACAACGCCCGCATAGGCTTGCGGCGTAGACACAACGCTGTGCGAAAGACGGTTGGAAAGCGACCTGCGCAGCGCCCATATCTGCAGTCGATCCGGAGAGTCAGAGATGGAGTTCTTTCGCAACCTCAGCATCGCCAGAAAACTCGCAGTTGCTTTCACCCTGACCACGCTGACCACCCTCGCCATGGGCGGCTTTGCCGTACAGCGCCTGCACCAGGCCACCGCCCAGCTCGACCAGGTCAGCAGCCGCTACATGCCGGCCGTGCAGTATCTGGAGCGGATGCGCGCGGACCTGGCCGAGATCCGCATCGCCGAGTTGTCCCAGCTTTCCCATCTGAACGAGCCAGCCTTCGTTGCCGAGTACAACCAACGCATCATCGAACAACGACAGAAACTGGCCGAGCACCGCAAGCAATACGAAGCACTGCCCGCCGAAAGCACCCAGCAGAGTCTGTACGCCGAACTGGGCAAGACCCTGGAAGCCTACTTCAGTGCGCATGCCTTGATGGAGAAAGCGATCAACGAAGGTCAATTCGAACTGGCCCAGACCATATCCAACGATCAATCACGCGTCAGCCGCCGCGACCTGTTTGACGCGGTAGAGAAACTCAGCGGTCACGTTGCCTCGGTACTGGACAAGGAAGTCACAGCAGCCAAGGCTGCGCAGACACGCAGCACTACGGCCATCATCGTCTGCATGCTGCTGCTCGGCATGTTGTCCGTCGCCCTGGGCGTAGTGATCGTGCGCGCCATCGTGCGACCGGTGAACGATGCACTACGCGCCGCGGACGATGTCGCCAATGGTCGCTTGGACAGCAACATCGACGGCAGCCGCAAGGACGAAGTCGGTGCCCTGCTTGCATCGATGCAGCGCGTGCAGAACCAATTGAAGGCCGTTATCGGCGCGCAGATCGAGATGGCGCGTGAACACGACCAAGGGACGATCAGCTTCCGCATCGACGAATCCCGCTTCCCCGGCGAGTACGGACGCATGGTGCGCGAAGTCAACACACTGGTTGCGCAGCACATCGGCGTCAAGATGAGGGTAGTCGAGGTGATGCGCCACTACGCCCGTGGCGATCTTTCGGTTGACATGGATCGTCTGCCTGGCGAGAAAGCCGCCATCACCCAGGCCATGGACAGCACCAAAGCCAGTCTTTCGACGATCAACAACGAGATCAAGCGCCTGGCCCATGCCGCCGCGGCCGGCGACTTCAGCCAACGTGGCAATGCAGACCAGTTCGAACACGACTTCCGCGATATGGTCGGTGGCGTCAACTCGCTGATGGAAACCACGGAGGACAACCTTGGACACCTTTCGCAACTGCTGAAGGCGGTTGCCCAGGGCGATTTGACCCAGCGTATGGAAGGCGATTTCCGAGGGGTTTTTGCCCGCATGCGTGACGATGGCAACGCCACCATGGATCAGCTGACCAGCATCGTCTCGCGCATCCAGGCAGCCAGCGGCAGTATCAGCCTTTCGGCCAGCGAAATCGCCACCGGCAACGATGATCTCTCGCGCCGCACCGAGCAGCAGGCGGCCAACCTGGAAGAAACCGCTGCGTCCATGGAGGAACTCACCTCCACCGTACGCCAAAACGCAGAGCATGCGCGCCAGGCCGATCAGCTCGCGCGCGGTGCCGCCGAGGTCGCTGCACAGGGTGGCAGCGTGGTTGGGCAGGTGGTGACTACCATGAGCGCGATCGAAGCCTCATCGAAGAAGATCGCTGACATCATCAGCGTGATCGATGGCATCGCCTTCCAGACCAACATCCTCGCCCTCAATGCAGCGGTGGAAGCAGCGCGTGCGGGCGACCAGGGTCGCGGCTTTGCGGTGGTTGCCTCTGAAGTGCGCACGCTGGCGCAGCGTTCGGCGGCAGCGGCCAAGGAGATCAAGGGATTGATCGACAACTCGGTCGACAAGGTCGCCGAGGGCTCACAACTGGTGCGCAACGCCGGCAACACAATGGACGAGATCGTTGCCTCGGTGCAGCGCGTCACCACCATCATGGCCGATATTTCCTCTGCTTCACAGGAACAGTCCACCGGCATCGACCAGGTCAACCAGACCGTCATGCAGATGGACGAAAGCACCCAGCAGAATGCGGCGCTGGTCGAAGAAGCCACCGCCGCAGCACGCTCGATGGAGGATCAGGCACATCAGCTCACCGATGCAGTGGCACAGTTCCGTCTGGCTGGCTCGGTAAGTGCCTCGTTGGCCAAGGTCGCTGCCAGCCCAGGCGCAGCGCCGCCGCGTGGCCGTCCGGCATTGCGGGCCATCCCCAAACCGGCCAGCCGCGCACCGGTTGCCAGCACGGATGACTGGCAGGAGTTCTAGGCGATGTTGGCGGCGGCAGGCAGGAACTCTCCGTCCTGCCCGCTGCCGCCCAGGGCAAAAGCGCCCTCGCTGCACCCGCGCTGGTGCCCAACTGTCGTGCGGGCTGCCTATGAACCGATGCCAGGCCTCTGGCATCGGTTTTTTCTCATCCTCAACCTGAACCTCGCATCCGAGCCAAGCGCGGTCGGGAGAACAGAGCCCCAACACTGCGATGACTGCTACGTTGCTGGCACCCCACGATCAAGGAAAGTGCTGCGATGCTGTGTCGGCACATCCGCCGCGGACTGCGGAGGCTCGTAACAGTCCAGCTAAAGATGTTAAAAAGGCGGCCGTTATCACAGTTTGTGGCACTGCCTTCAGCGCTGCACCGATCATCGACCCAACCGTAACCGTGTCCATGCCCGACCAAGAATCGCCCGCACCGACGCCCAACCCGCACGCCGGCAACCTGTATGCCGACGACCGCTACATGGTGCGCAACCCGCATCAGGTGCGGCACCTGTTGCAGGCCATGATCGATCAGCGCTCAATGATCAATGTGCACCCGGACGGGCGTGATCAGGCCTTTCCTTCGGCGGTGTTGGACGTGGATACGCACGGTTTGGTGCTCGACGCCAGCCCGGTACCCTCGATCAACCGCACGGTCGAAACCGCCGGCACCCTGCTCTGCTTTGGGCAGGTCGACAAGGTCACAGTGCGCTTCCAGCTGGAAGGCCAGCGCCGCATTGACCACGACGGCCATGTTGCTTTTGAAGTACCGCTGCCGGAGGAGGTCTATCACCTGCAGCGGCGCGAGTTCTACCGCCTGGAGACCCCCGTCGGCGACTCGCCTTACTGCGTACTCCCAGACCCGGACGGCGGTGAGGCCACTCGCTGGCGGGTACTGGACATCAGCGCTGGCGGCATCGCACTGCTGCTCCCGCCAGATCAGAACCTGCTCAAGCTGCAGAGCCGCTATAACTGCGTGCTGGAGATCCCAGAAAGCGCGCCGATCCCAACCCCACTGGTGGTCTGCAACCTGCGCCAACAGAAACAACCCAACGGCACCGAGATGACCCGCATCGGGCTGCGTTTCGACGATCTGCCGCGCGGCGCGGACAACAGCATCCAGCGCTATATCTTCCGCATTGACCGTTTGCGCAAGGCACGTAGCAACGGCGATTGAGGTGGACGCCCGGCGGGCTTGGGGCGCTGGCCGGCGCTATTGAGCCGTCATTCCTGCGCAGGCGGGGTTCTCAACCGAAGCCAACACCGAACCGACCCGGTCCAGCCCCTATCACTACCTGCAACCGAGCGGCCAGACCAGCGCCACTTTTCGCCCCGAAATGACAAAAAAATGGCGCCTTGAAACATGATCGTTCGCACATTTCGAACCAGGCGCCTTTCGCTCCGGAGCTTTCCCCAGCGGACCTCCTAAAGTCCCCCGCCGCAACGCCGATACCGGTGCATCAGCCGCACCACACCGGCAGCCCGCCAGGACCAGGATCCGCCATGAATGACTCCCGCAGCACGTCCGCCGACACCACCGGCGGCGAGTACCTCAGCTTCACCCTCGGCAATGAGCACTACGGTGTGGATATCCTCAAAGTGCAGGAAATCCGCGGCTATGATGCCGTCACCCGCGTCCCCGACGCGCCGGATTACATCAAGGGCGTCATCAACCTGCGCGGCACCATCGTGCCGGTCATCGACCTGCGCCTGAAGCTGCGCCTGGATGAAGCCCGCTATGACGCCTTCACCGTGATGATCGTGCTCAACGTCGAAGACCGCGTTGTCGGCATCGTGGTGGACAGCGTGTCCGACGTGATCCCGCTCAACGCCGAGCAGATCCGCCCGACTCCGGAGTTCGGCGCCGCCGTCGATACCCGCTTCATTTCCGGTATCGGCACCCAGGACGATCGCATGCTGATCCTGCTGGATATCGAGACCCTGCTCGACACCGCCGACCTCGGCCAGCCGAGCGCTGCCGAAGAAGCTGCCTGAACGGCCGTTTCGCAAAGCCGATCACAGTTTCGCGCATGCAACTCAAGCGCGGCTTTTGCAGGCCGATAGCCATTGCATGCCTGTCCTCCCCGACCGGCCCTACTTTCCCATCCCGGAGTTTCCGATGTACAAGCATGTACTTCCGCTGTTTGCCGCCACCGTACTGGCAACCGTCGCGTTCGACGCCGTTGCCGATGCCGAGATGATCCCGCCGGAAACCGCTGCGCGTTTCGCCGGCAAGGACGGCATGGTCTGCGGCAAGGTCGAGAAAGCCCGCTACGCTGAAGGCTCCGAAGGCCAGCCGACCTTCCTGCACATGGGCGGCGTGTTCCCGCGTCACACCTTCTCCGCACGCATCGCCGGCAGCAACCGCAGCAAGTTCGGTTTCCCGCTGGAAACCCTGGAAGGCAAGACCGTCTGCGTGATCGGCAAGATCCAGCGCGACGCATCTCGCGCCGAAATCGAAGTGGCATCGCCGGCCAACCTGAAGCTGGCAAACATCAAGTAACCCGCCTTTCGTCACGCCGGCACTGCCGGCGTGCCACCCCGCACCCGTGACATGGCGGGGCCTGTTACCGGAGATCGCGCAAGATGCTGTGGATCAACTCGCTGAAACTGAAGCCGAAGCTGATGCTTACTTTCGGCGTCGTGCTGTTTGTCATGTTGTTGCAGGGCGTCGTCGCCTATCGCGGCCTGCACTCGCTGAACAATGTCACTACCGACCTTGCTGAGAAACGCACGCCCAGCCTGCGCGCAACCGGCGAGCTGAGCGGCATGGTCAGCGAATACCGCAACGCCTCCTACCAGAGCCTTGTGCGCGCCAGCGATGACGTCAAAGCCGATGCGAAGACACGTGCAGCGCAACTGCGCATGCAGATAGACACCACCATCGCTGCCTATCCGAAGCTGATCGACAATCCCGAACAGAAGAAGCTGTTCGACAAATTTGTTGCCGACTGGGGCAAGACCGTAGCTTCCTATGACGCGGTCACCGAGATGCTGGCGCTGGATCTGCCGGATGACGCCATCGACACCTTCGTTGGCGAAACCCGCAACCTGCATCGCAACGCCTATGCAGCACTGCAAGCTCTTGCTGCAAATGACAATACCCGCGCCCAGGCAGCCGCCAAGCAAGCCGCCGAAACCTATCGTGCATCGGCCCTGCTTATCATCATCGCTGTCCTGGTTGGCGGCGCTGCAGGTCTGGCACTGATCTGGTTATTCGCCGGTTCGCTGGTGAAAGCAATGCGCGGCGCCGTTGACGTAGCCACCGAAGTGGCAAGCGGCAAGCTGGATGGCTCCATCGACGTCTCACGCGCCGATGAAGTAGGTGATCTGCTACGTGCCATGCAGCGCATGCAACGTGACCTGCGCGAACGCATCGAACGCGATCAGGTCATCGCCAACGAAAATCTGCGTATCCGCACCGCCCTGGACTATTCGTCCACCGGCGTCTACCTGACCAACAACGACCTCAACATCGTCTACGCAAATCGCGCCCTGCTCGATACGCTGGACCAGTACAGCGAGCAGATCAGCAGCGCGCTGAGCCACTTCGATACCACCAAGCCGCTGGTCGGTCAGCCGGTGACCGCACTTGAGCAGCGCGGCGAAGTCGACAGCAAGGTTCTCGAAGCACTGGACAGGAATGGCGTATTCAAGCGCGAGCTGCGCTTCGGAGAAGCCGAGTTCGCGCAGACCATTTCGGTAATCCGTGACGAGAACAATGTCCCCGTCGGTCACGTAGTTGAATGGCGCGACCGCAGCACCGAAGCCCAGGTCGAGAAAGAAGTTGCGCGCATCATCGAGGCTGCCGCTGCTGGCGACCTCAGCGGCCGCATTGGCACGGCGGACAAGGATGGCTTCTTCCTGCAGCTGGCCAGCCAGATCAACGGCCTGCTCGACGCCAACGCCAGCAGCCTGGAGCAGATATCCAACCTGTTGTCCGGCCTGTCCCGCGGCGACCTGACCGTGCGCATGCATGGCGAGTACCAGGGCGTTTTCGCCTCCATGCGTGACGATGCCAATGCCACCGCCGAGCAACTGACCGGCATTGTAGGCCGCATCAAGCAGTCGTCGGTGTCGATCAACTCGGCCGCTACCGAAATTGCCGCAGGCAACAACGATCTGTCGCGCCGCACCGAACAGCAGGCTGCCAATCTGGAGGAAACCGCCGCTTCGATGGAGGAACTGACCTCCACCGTGCGCCAGAACGCAGAATCAGCACGCCAGGCCAACCAGCTCGCCATCGGCGCCGCCTCGGTGGCCTCGCAGGGCGGTGACGTGGTCAGCCAGGTGGTCACCACCATGACCCAGATCGAGCAGTCCTCGCGCAAGATCGCCGAGATCATCTCGGTGATCGACGGCATCGCCTTCCAGACCAATATCCTGGCCTTGAATGCAGCAGTGGAAGCCGCACGTGCTGGCGAACAGGGCCGCGGCTTTGCCGTGGTTGCATCGGAAGTTCGTACCCTGGCACAGCGTTCGGCTGGTGCGGCCAAGGAGATCAAGGGCCTGATCGACGACTCCGTCGGCAAGGTCGCCGATGGTTCGGCACTGGTCCGCAAGGCCGGTACCACCATGGGCGAGATCGTCGCCTCGGTGCAACGCGTGACCGACATCATGGCCGAGATTTCCGCTGCCTCGCAGGAACAGTCCGCCGGCATCGAGCAGGTCAACCAGACCATCGTGCAGATGGACGAAACCACCCAGCAGAATGCCGCACTGGTGGAAGAAGCCACCGCCTCCGCCCGCTCGATGGAGGAGCAGGCGGCGCAGCTGGCAAACGTCGTGTCGGTGTTCCAATTGGAAGATGGCGCCATCGAGACCAGCAGTCCCAAGTCCTCGCGTGAACCGGCACCCCGCCCTGCAAGCCAGGCTCCGGCACCCGCACCGCGTCGTCGTACCGCAGCGGCACGGACCGCGGTAGCCGAGCTGGCCGACTCGGACTGGCAGGAGTTCTAAGCGATATCGTCAACAGTCTGGCTAAACCCTGTCCAGCCAGGCCATTGCGCAACCCGGAATCCGATGCCAGACCTCTGGCATCGGATTTTTTTTCCCTTGTGGGAGCGGCGTAAGTCGCGAAGCTCCAGCACCAACAGCTGACACAGCTAGCGACCATTCCAGCATTGCCAGCTTCGCGGCTGACACCGTTCCCACAACCGCGGCATGCAGCAATCCGCATCAGCACCACAGCCAGGTGAACAGCTCCATGTCACGTATCAGTCCGACCCCTTCAAACCACTCAACTCATGCCCTTTTCGGCCGATAACCCGGTAACCCCTCACGCAGCGCCAATACCGCAAGGTTGGCGGCAGATTCGATGAATATCGCTTCGCTCTGGAACAACTACATTTCCAACATCTCCGTCAGGCGCAAGCTGAACCTGTTGACGGCTTTGATCGTCATTGGAGTTATCGCTCTGTCGGTCATAGCGGCGCGCATGCAGTACCTGGACCTGTACGAAACCCGCAAGGCCGCGCTGCGTGCCCAAGTGGAAATGAGCTACGGCGTTCTCGATCATTACGCCAAGGAAGCTGCAGCCGGCGCGATGCCATTGGAAGACGCGCAGAAGTACGCGATGGCCGCGTTGGAAAAAATGCGCTCCGACGGTGACGTCAACTACTTCAACATCTACAGCAACAAGTACGTGCTGTTGATGCATCCGTTCCGTGCTGACCTGGTCGGCAAGGATATGAAGGATTTCCGCGACCAGGACGGCGTACGCCTGTACTACGACCAGGTTGAAGCCGCACGCCAGGGCGGCGGCTATGTCGCCTACAGCTGGGCCAAGCCCGGCGAGGAAGGCGTGGTAGGCAAGCTCACCTATGCAGGCATGTACAAGCCATGGAACTGGGTGGTTTCCAGCGGCATGTACATGGACGATCTGCAGGCCCAGGCCCTGAAGTTTACCGCGGTGATGACGGTGGCCGGCGGCGTGCTGGTACTGCTGGTTCTGGCGTTGAGCTGGATCATCGGCAACCGCATCGTGCTGCCGTTGCGCAACGCAACCGCCGTGGCCACCGCTATTGCCAATGGCCGCATGGACAACCGCATCGCCGCGCCCAGCAAGGATGAAACCGGCCAGCTGCTGAGCAGCATGGCGCACATGCAGGACCAGCTGCGCGCCGTGATTGGCGCGCAAGCCGAAATGGCGCGCCAGCATGACGCCGGCATGATCCGCTATCGCATCGACGCCAGCGTCTTCCCCGGCGACTACGGGGTGATGGTGGAAGAAACCAACGTATTGGTCAGCAACCACATCGACGTCAAAATGCAGGTGATCGCCTTGGCACAGCGCTACGCCGTTGGCGACCTCAGCCAGGACATGCCGCTGCTGCCGGGCGACAAGCGCGTCATCACCGACACGATGGCCGCAATCAAGAACAACCTCGCCGCCATCAATAGCGAGATCAAGCGCCTGGGCAGCGCAGCAGCTGCCGGCGACTTCAGCCAGCGCGGCGATGAAGACCGCTTCGAGTACGACTTCCATGCAATGGTGCGCTCGCTGAACAACATGATGCAGGTCAGCGACGACAACCTCAGCGAGGTATCGCGTCTACTGCAGGCGCTTGCCGATGGCGACCTCACCGTCAAACTGAGCGGCGACGCACAGGGTGTCTTCGCCAGCATGCGTGAAGATGCCAACAGCACCGTCACCCAGCTTGCAGGCATTGTTTCAGGCATCCAGCAGTCGGCTGACAGCATCAATCTGGCCGCGGGTGAGATTGCCACCGGCAACGCTGATCTCTCGCGCCGCACCGAAATGCAGGCCGCCAACCTTGAAGAAACCGCCGCATCGATGGAGGAGCTGACCTCAACCGTCCGCCAGAACGCGGAGTCCGCCCGCCAGGCCAACCAGCTCGCCATTGGTGCTGCTGGCGTGGCCTCGCGCGGCGGTCTCGTGGTCGAAGAAGTCGTCACCACCATGGGTCAGATCCAGCAGTCCTCACGCCGCATCGCCGACATCATCAGCGTGATCGATGGAATCGCCTTCCAGACCAACATCCTGGCGCTGAACGCCGCAGTGGAAGCAGCGCGAGCCGGTGAACAAGGCCGCGGCTTTGCGGTAGTTGCCGCTGAAGTACGTACCCTTGCCCAACGCTCGGCCGGTGCAGCCAAGGAAATCAAATCGCTGATCGAGGACTCGGTCGAGCGCGTGGACGAGGGCTCGCAGTTGGTGCAGCAGGCCGGCTCCACCATGGGCGAAATCGTTACCGCGGTGCAACGCGTCACCGACATCATGGCCGAGATTTCTGCAGCTTCGCAGGAGCAGTCGGCCGGCATCGAGCAGGTCAACCAGACCGTCATGCAGATGGACGAGACCACCCAGCAGAACGCCGCCCTCGTTGAGGAAGCAACCGCCGCTGCCCGGGCAATGGAAGAACAGGCCGGCCTGCTGGACCAGGCGGTGGCGGTATTCCAACTGAGCGCGCAGCCTGCAGCGGCAGCCCGTCCACAAGCACTCGCCCTGGCCAGCTGAGCAGACTGCCACCATGATCGATCTGGACAGCAACCAGCGGGACTTCGAGTTCAACGACCGCGACTTCCGTCGCGTCTGCGAACTCATCCATGCCCGTGCCGGCATCGCGCTGGCGCCGGCCAAGCGCGACATGGTCTATGGCCGCCTGTCGCGGCGGCTGCGCAACCTTGGCCTGCACTCGTTCAAGGATTACCTGGACCAGCTTGAACAACACGGCGGCGAGGAATGGCAGGCCTTCACCAATGCCCTGACCACCAACCTCACCTCGTTCTTCCGCGAGCCGCACCACTTCGACAAACTGCGCGAGGAGCTGCAGGCACGCGCCGCCAAGGGTCCATTGAAGCTATGGTCGTGCGCAGCATCCACCGGTGAGGAGCCCTACTCCATGGCCATCACCGCTTGCGAGGCCTTCTCGTCAATGACCCCGCCGGTCCGCATCATCGCCACCGACGTCGACACCCAGGTGCTGGCCACCGCCAGCCAGGGTGTCTACGCGATGGACCGTATCGCCGGTTTGGACCCGGCCATGAAGCGCCGCTATTTCCAACGTGGCAGTGGTCCAAATGAGGGCAAGTGCCGGGTAGTCCCTGCCCTGCGCGCCCTGATCGAGTTCCGCCCGCTCAATCTTCTGGCCAACCGCTATGACGTGGGCGGCCCCTTCGATGCGCTGTTTTGCCGCAACGTAATGATCTACTTCGACAAGCCAACCCAGCGCGGCATCCTTTCGCGCCTCGTGCAGCACATGGACAATGACAGCCTGCTCTACACCGGTCATTCCGAGAACTATCTGCACGCAGCCGATCTGATCCAGCCGTGCGGCCGCACCTTGTACCGCCGCAGCAGCAGGAACGGCGCATGAAGAACCCGCAGCACTACCCCGATGAGGTGATGCGTTACCGAGACACCCGGTTCCAGACGATTGCCGCCAAGCTGCTACCAACCCAATACCTGGTGGTAGACGACGATACCGCGCTAACCACAATCCTTGGCTCCTGCGTGGCGGCCTGCATCCGCGATCCCATTCTCGGCATCGGCGGTATGAATCATTTCCTGCTGCCTGAAGGCAATATCGGCGACGGCGCGCCTGCACGTTATGGCAGCTACGCCATGGAACTGTTGATCAATGACCTGCTCAAGCGCGGCGCCCACCGCAAGCGGCTGGAAGCCAAGGTGTTTGGCGGCGCCAACGTGCTCAAAGGCTTCACCAGCAATCCGGTGGGCACCCGTAACGCCGAGTTTGTGCGCCAGTACCTGCGTGCCGAGCACATTCCGATTATTGCTGAAGATCTATGCGGCATTCATCCGCGCAAGATCTGGTTCTTCCCGATAACCGGCCGCGTCGTGGTACAGCGTTTGCCGCATGCACATGATGCTGAAGTGGTTGCCACCGAAACTGCCGTCCGCGCCCGTCTTTCGCACACCCCGGTCAGTGGTGGCGTGGAGTTGTTCGAATGATGTTGCAGGCACCCTGCCGGGTTCTGATCGTCGACGATTCGGCCCTGGTACGCCAGGTATTGACCGAGATCCTCGCCGCCGACCCGGCCATTGAAGTCGTCGGCACCGCTGCGGACCCGCTGCTGGCTAGGGAGAAGATCAAACGGCTCAACCCGGACGTGTTGACGCTGGACGTTGAAATGCCGCGCATGGACGGCTTGGCCTTCCTCGAAAACCTGATGCGCCTGCACCCGATGCCCGTGGTGATGGTGTCGTCGCTGACCGAACGCGGCGCCGATACCACGCTGCAGGCGCTGGCGCTGGGTGCGGTAGACTTCGTCGCCAAACCCAAACTCGACGTCGCCCGCGGTCTGGACGCGTACGCGGAAGAAATCCGCTGCAAAGTAAAGATGGCCGCCCGCTCGCGGGTGCGCGCCATCGCCGGCGGTCCACGTCGGCCGCTGCAGCGCCCGGCCAGCGTCAGCAGCCTCGGCTTCCGCACCACCGACCGCCTGATCGCCATCGGCGCTTCGGCCGGCGGCACCGAAGCGCTGCGCGTGGTGCTGGAAGCAATGCCTGCCGATGCACCTGCCGTTGTCATGACCCAGCACCTGCCAGCCAGCTTCAGTGCGGCCTTTGCCGAGCGTCTGGACCGACACTCGGCGATGTCTGTACGCGAGGCCAGCGACGGTGAAGCCATTCTACCCGGTCACGCCTACCTGCCCGCTGGCGGCCAGCATCTGCGGGTCATACGCGACGGCGCCCGTTGGCGTTGCCGGGTAGACGACGGCGTGCCGGTCAACCTGCATAAACCAGCGGTCGATGTGCTGTTCCGCTCTGTCGCGCAAAACGCCGGCGCCAATGCAGTTGGAGTGATCCTGACCGGCATGGGCGAAGACGGAGCACGCGGCCTGCTGGAGATGAAACAGGCCGGCGCGACCACATTGGCCCAGGACGAAGCAAGTTCGGTCGTATGGGGCATGCCAGGTAGCGCGGTGCGTTTGGGCGCGGCCGATGAGGTGCTGCCGCTGGACAGAATCGCCGAACGGATACTTGGCATCGCCCGTGGCTGATACCACGGTCTGATCGGCGATACCTGCCGATCAGGTCTCCGCTTGGCACCTACACATGGCAGCCAGCACCGCGATGATCTCGGGCAGCTCGCGCGCAATGAACTGTGCGTTTACTGTGACCTCGCCGAGCTCTACCTCAGGCTGTTCGCAAAGGAACTCAATTCGGTCGCAGATATCCATCAGATGCGTAACCTGCAACAGACGCACGCCACCGTTGATGCGATGGACAAGATTGGACATCCCCCTCGGTTCGAATCTTGGCAGCAAAGCCAGCAATTCGGCCAAGTCGCGCAAGAAACTCTTGTGCGCCTCAGCAACCAGACTGCGTGTCATCGCAGCGTCACCTCCGGTCAACTCATGTAGTGTCGCGGCAACGTCCTGGATCTGTTGCTGACGCGGCGCTGCTGCCACGGTATCGGCAGCCTCACCCAGCGCCACCAGCATGCTGGAAAGCGCACTGAGGCTGACTGGCTTGAAAAGACAATCATTCATGCCCGAGGCTATGCATTTGGCCCGCTCCTCCGGCTGCGCGTTGGCGGTGAAGCCGATGATCACGCAAGGCGGCAAGCCAGAAGCTTTTTCATGCCGGCGAATGGCCCTTGCCATCTCATGGCCATTCATCACCGGCATGTTGCAGTCGGTCACGACAACATCGACGCGCTCCTCAAGCCAACAATCCAGGCCTTCACGCCCATCGGATGCGCTGCGGACACGCTGCCCGAGAAATACCAACTGCTGGGTCAGCAGGGTGCGATTGGCAGAGTGGTCATCAACCACCAGAACCTTCAAGCTTGGATGCTTGGCATCCACAATCTGCACAACTTCGGCCGCCCCCGGAATCGCAGGCAGCACCTCCAGCGGCAGATTCAGCACCACCGAGGTTCCTTCACCGAGCCTACTTCGGATGGAGATGTCTCCCCCCATCAGCTCACACAGGAACTTGCATATCGGCAAGCCCAGGCCGGTACCCCCGCGTGTGCTGTGGCCGTGATCGGCCTGCGCGAAGGGATCAAACAGGCGCGCGATATCAGCATCGGCGATGCCTATGCCGGTATCGGCAACTTCCAGCTGCAGACGAAGCTGCGCTCTCGCCACTGAAACAGTACTGACCCGTATCGTAACCTGCCCGCGATCAGTGAACTTGATGGCATTGCCAACCAGATTGGACAGCACTTGCTTGAAGCGCATCGGGTCGATGGACACGTCACGATCCACGCTGGGGTCCAGCTCCACAACAAGATGCAAGGCCTTCTGCCGGGCCAGTCCATTGAACACCCGCGCAACCGACTCGGTCATCTCGCGTAGATTGGCGCGCTTCGGGCTCAGGCTGACGTGGCCAGACTCGATGCGCACCACGTCCAGAATGTCACCGATCAACTCCAGCAGACCATGCGCCGAATCATATGCAACCGCAATGGCCGCCCTATCGAGACGCCCTTGATCGGCGTGCTTCTGCGCAAGCTCGAGCATGCCGATGATGGCGCTCATGGGTGTGCGTATCTCATGGCTCATGGTCGCCAGAAACGTGGTCTTGGCCCGGCTCGACTGATCAGCGGCATCGAGCGCACGGCGCAACTCTTCCATCAGATGCAGACGATCACTCACATCGATCCAACCGCAAACCACGCCCTTGGCTTGCCCTTGCGAGTCGAAGTAGGGGTAGATCCAGTGGTAGATGCTCAGCACCCGACCTGGCAGGTGCAGAGTGCGATCCACCTCCAGCGGCTTGCCGTTGGCCATCACCCACAGATAGTCGTCGTGGAAACTCTGTGCTTCGAACGGATCCAGCTTCGCACCTTCCATCGATGTCTTGCCGAGCACCTTGTTCTCGGTGACCGCCAGCATGTCGAGATAGTTGCTGTTGCAGGTCACCAGACGCCCTTGCTGGTCACGAACATAGATGGGGTGTGGCGTTCCGTTTATCAACGAACGCATGAAGTTCAACTGCTCACCAAGCGCGTCCTCAGCCAACTGACGACGGCGGTATTGCGAGCGGATGTGCACATTCCATAGCAGCGACACCAGGATCAGCAGCAATGTCCCCGCGGTAATCTTGTAGATAAGTGCACGGAAGTCGGTCCACGTTGCTGGCGAGGCGTCCGGACGCGGCCGCCAACGGTTCTGGAAGATATCTACTTCATCTGGGGGAATTTGCAGCATCGCTTTGTCGATGATGCTGGCAAGCTCGGGCATGCCCTTGCGCGTAGCGATGGCCAACCACGCAGGCGTGTCCTCTACTACGTCTGACACACGCAACTTTTCGTCATGCAGGACGGATGTGTAGTAGAGCGCCATTGGCAGGAATGCAATCGTCGCGTCCGCCTTGCCGTCTTTCACCAGCTCCATTGCCGCCGCCAGCGTATCGGTCTCGATGAACTTAAAGTCCGATGCGGGCAACAACATTTCCGTCAACGCATGATGAGCCGGCAACGCGATACGCTTGCCGCGGAGATCGCTCAATGACAACGGACTACCGGCTTCTTCACGCGTAACTATTCCGAATGATGTCTGCACGAACGGCCGCGAGAAGGTAAACCGCTGTGCACGCGAATGGGTCAGTACCAACATGGTCACATCTGCTGTTCCAGTCTCCAGTGCAGCCATCTGTTGATCGAGCCGGGATACCCGTACCGGTTCGAATTCCAAGCCGGTACGCTGCGCGATAGCGCGCATGATGTCAGCACTCAATCCGCTGAAACGCCCATCGGTATCAAAGTAGGAAAGTGGCGCCGTGTCATTGCTTGCGACGAAACGCACCACCGGATTCTCGCTGATCCAGCGTTGCTCTTCAGGCGTCAGTTCTATCCGTGCCGATGGTACGATCCCGCCACCGCCAGACCAACGCTTCAGAATCTCACTCCCGTGGGTCTGTTGAAGCTGCTCCAGCGCAAGATTGATGACGCGTTCCAAGGTCAGCGCATCCTCGTGCACCGCGAACGCAAAGCCGCCGGTATCGGTGCGCGGAACCGCCATCGTCCGAACGTAGTTGAAGTAACTCAGATTGACCAGATAGTTGCTTGAAACCGCATCCCCCAGGTACAGATCCGCACTACCAAATGCAAGCGAGGCGAGCGCTTGTTCGCGCGAACGGTAAGTGGAGATGATCGCATCCGGATACAGATCGCGGATCTGGACTTGTGGCAGATAGTCCTGGGCTACCGCGATACGCATACCAGCCAACGCCGGCGGCATACGCCTACGCTCTGCTTTGCGCACGTACAGCACCGGCGTATCTTCAACATAGCGCTGCGTCAAACGCACGGCATGCTGTGCGAGTTCGTAGTTGTTGGCGCTGCCAACCATGTCGACCGCGCCAATCTCCAATGCACGCAAGGCAGCTACTCGGTCCGGGTAGCGAACAACCCGCAACTTCACGCCAAGCACTTCACCGATCGCCCCAAACGCATCGGCAGTGATTCCCTCATAGCAGTCGTTGCCAGAGAACACTTCAAGCGGCATGAAGCTTGGCGGGGCAACACCCATCACCAGCGTACCTTTGGAGCGCACCCAATCGCGATCTCCTTTACCCAGCTCAAGCGCAATGTTTGGAATGCTGCTGCGTGCCAACAAAGTCACCTCCCTGACCGTCTCAGCGGCAGCCAAAGCGGAACCCGCCAACAGCAATAGAAGAACAGCGAGGGCCGGTGCCGCACGGATGAAGCGGCGCCTCAACATGATGTGCGGCATGGTTGCGATACTCAGAAATTCAATCAGCCGGTGGCGAGGCTATGCTGAAGCTTGAACAGCTCTGCATCAGTGCGGACGCCAAGCTTTCGGAACGCGGATTGTTTCTGGCCGCTGATGGTCTTCATGCTGCGCATGAACTTGCGTGATATCTGCGAAACCGACATCCCGTCCAGACAGCAGCGCAGCACCTCACGCTCCTTGGGCGAGAGCGAAGGATCATTCAGTAGGCGCTGCGCGCCCTTTACATCGGGAGATGGGCGTCCCGCAGGCAGCGGCTGTCGTCCCAGACGGTAGGCCAGCCCTGGCGATACATAAGTCTCGCCCGAGGCCACCTTGCGAATTGCCTCAACCAGCAGTTCGGCGCTCTCTGACTTCCCGAAGAAGCCATTAGCGCCAGCACTGAGCGAGAGATTGACGACGGACGGCGTCTCCGCCGAGGACGAAATAAGTATGCAAAGCGTAGGGAATCGACGACGAATCAAACCGATCAGATGCAAACCGTCCAACTCACTTGCACCCAGTGCATAGTCAAGCACCAGCAGATCTGCTGGAGTATCACCCAATGAAGCAAGCAGATCCCTGCTGTTCGAGTAAACGCCAACAACCTTCATATCTGCTTCGCGTGACAAGCGCAGCTCCAACGCCATCTGTATTAAGTAGTGGTCATCCAAAACCGCAACGCGGAGTGGCGCCATCACTGACCATTTCACTGAATCAACTCCTCTACACCGCAAATCCCAGCAACACCAAGCAGGCTCCAGACAGCATGCTGGTTAGTGCTCCCCATCAACCCAGACAACGAACCAGAACGATCAGTCTGGTCATCCAAAATGAATGCAGCCCTTGATCCAACGATCGGAATCACTTCCTTTATTCAAGGCGCCGCTGCCTGGCGCACTTCCACGCGCAGCACAATCCTGCGATTTGGCGCATAGCAGACACGCTGCTGCTCAGCACTACCGTAGCAACCGTGCTTCACCAGCGCACGGCTACCCGCGCTGGTTGAATCCGCCATCGACTGCGGAACACCGTGGCTGATCAACGCACTGCGAACGATGTCAGCCCAACGCTGGCCCAGCAGCTGATTGTCGGCCGAGGAACCCATCGGATCGGTATGTCCCTCCACTTCCACACGAATTATCTGCGCGCCTTCATGCTGCAGGTCTGCAAGCAGCGATTGAATGTGGTCGCTGCCAGACGCACTTATTCCGTTCAGGCCATTGAGCATCGAATCAGCTGAAAGAACGTACTCACGGAGAACCGACATTGGTGCATCCAGATAGCCGTAGTGACGGCAATGCTCAGCCATGGAGGCGCGCGACAGCAGATGGGTCTGCTGCCACTTTCCAATCAGTTCTGTGGAAGCTATTGCCCTGGGTACCGGCAACGGGTGATTGCCGCCCTTCTCGCGAACCTTGAGGTAGTAGGTCGCACCGCCTTTCAACGTCGCTGCGTACAACTCTTCATTCTTTCCTGCATAGATTGGAGCGTCATCAAGGTAGGAACCCAACATGTGTCGACCAGGCACCAAACAAAAGGCGGTATAGCTGCCTGGGTTCAGCGCGGTGATGAACTCCCCGTCCAGATAGACATTCGCGACTGCGGCGCCGTTGGCATCTACGGAGCGATAGTAAACAACCTGAGCCTGGTCTTGCCCTACTGCCCCCACCTCTGAGTAAAGCCGGTCAGATGTGCGATCACGTTTCGCCGCTGCGGGACCTGCCGCAAGTACCACACTTGCGGCAGTGAGCAGGACCAGCACGGCCATACCTTTCATACGATCAACTACCATCCGAACATCACTCCGTAGTGCCCGCTCACGCCAACTGATGCGACGCGGCATATAGTCAATATTGAGCGGCAACTCAACGCCGCCGTTCAGTACCAGCGCCCTACTCGCGATGCGCGTATGCCTGAATGACGACGCGGCGGTTCGGCGCATTGCAGACAATCAAACGCGCACGATCACCCCGACAGTTGTCGACTAACAGCTCGCGATAACCTTTGGAATGAACTGATATATCGCCTACGAACAAACCGCTCTCAGCCAGCATTTTCTGCACGGTCTGCGCGCGTATCATCCCCAACGTCTCATTGGCTTCCTCGCTACCGATTGGATCGGTGTGGCCCACCACATCGATCCGATCAATCCCCACACCGTCCTTCTTCAGCTGATTTGCAATTGCGGCCACGGCGCCACGGCCATCGGCGCGGACATCGGCGTAGCCGGCCTTTCCGAACGCAAACAACACATCGCCGGACAGGGTGTATTCCTGACGCTTCACTGTCACCGCATAGTTGCAATCCATCACAGCAGACGCGCGCGACAGGACGTGAACCTGACGCCGGCTGCCAGCAAGTTCATGCTCCGCGTCCGAACGCGTGACCGCCGTCGGCAACAACGCACCGTCCTCGTCTACCTTCAGGAAGTAGGTCATACCGCCTACCAGCGTTGTTCGCGGCTGCGCCTTCTTGCCTTCATAGTGCGGCGCATCGTCCAGTACAGCATTCAGGCCGTGTGCACCCGGGGTGATACAGAACACAGTAAATGCGCCTGGCAGGAGGCTGGTATGAAACTCGTTGTCGATATATACGTTGGTTGCGGTGGCCTGCTCGCCAGCTGCTCCAGCATGGTAGTAGATCACCTGGCTTTGATTGGCTGCCACTGCTGGTACCGACTGGTAGTAATCGCCAAAAGCAGACGCGGGGATTTCCGCATGCGCAGCTGCAGATACAAGAAAGCAAGCCGTCGCCCCAGCAACGGCCGATACAGCTCGTTTCATCGTTCCATTCAAAGACATACCATATTCCTCACTATCGATTTTCCGGCCCGCCACTCTGCGGAAAGGCGAACGATTCGCTTCTCCGGTGAAGGGGCTACCATTTCCAAACTCACTGTTAAAACCGGCAGTTCAGTGGCGAACGTCGAAATTCTCCGACGAGCCATGAGCGGCCGCCTCGTTGCTACCAGTATGTTTGTCGCTAGAGACTCCATACATAGGGAAAGTCTCAAAATTCAGCTCGCCGTAGCATGAGACGCGAGGTAACGGCAAACAGTCCCACGTTGGCATCCCAAGTTGCCATTCACCTACACATTGCGTACCAAACCAGGCACTTACCTGTCAGCGCCAAGCCAGCTCAGCAGCGTCCCTGCGCTTGCGTACTGCCTGACTATTGCTTGGTATCCATCAAATCGGCTCGAAACTTCACCAATCTGGTTGTTGTAGTGTTCGCTTTCCGAAGACAGGACATCGAGCAACGTACGCCGTCCGAGGTGATACCACTGCTCGTAGAACGCTGCTCGAATCTTGTCCGATTCCAAAGACAGCCCACGATAGAGATCGGCGCGATCGGCCAGCGAACGAGCATCCTGGTTTGTCGCGCGAATACGGTATTCCAGATCCTGTACCTGTTGCTCGGCAGCCATCCAACCTGCCTGTGCGCGCTGCCGCGCTGCTTGTTCCGATGCGCGGCCTGATCCACCGCGGAACGCGGACCAGGACAGCGTCACACCGGTCTGCCATGCAGACTCGCGCCCGTAGATGTCATCGCCGGTATTTTTGCTCACCACCCAGTTGACCTGCGGCAGAAGTGCTGACCGCACCGCATCGGCCTGCATATCTGACGAGCGTGCTGAAGCTCTGGCCTGCAACACGGTCGGATGATGCAGCGATGCGGCCAGCAGCCAAGTCATTTCAGGCAGTCGAATATCCCAGTACTGCGAACTCGGCAGGCTTGGCAGTGCACGGTCACCTACCATCCTGCGCAGGTTGATTTCGATGTCACGCGATTTGGAATCTGCTGCGCTACGCGATGCTTCGGCTTGCAGCAATCGTGCCCTGGCCTGGGTAAGCTCACTCACTCGGCCGGGGTCGACAGCAGCGATACCTTCAAGCATTTTTACCAGCTCCGCCATGCGGTCAACATAGCGCTGACTGGTTGCCACAACGATGCGCTGCTTGGCGAGCTCAACCAGATTTGAGGTTACATCGTATGCCGAAGACTCCAACTGCGCCTGCACCGCTGAATCCGCGGCGTCAGCAAGGTAGATGCGACTTTCGATGGTCTTGCGAACCCGCCCCCAGTCGAACAGTGTGGTGGTTATACCCAAGCTCAGTGACGGATCGCCGGTACCCGAGGCGGCGTTGGGGCCCAACTCACGGGAAATCCCGCGAGCGCTGATATCCAACTGCGGATAGCGCTGACCTCTTGCTTCAGAGATATCAGCCCTGGAGGCAGCATGTTGCGCAAACGCGCCGGCTACCGCCGGGCTGCGCGCCCTTGCAGCATCAACCATGCTCAGGAACATGCTGCGCAGCTCAGCCTCGGGTACCTCGCCCTTCCTTGCACCTGGCGCACCCTGCGCGACGGCGCCAGGCGCGGGCAGCAAGGCACTCAATAGTACGATCGGCGCAACCAATGCCTCAGCCGCAGGAGTAGCCTCGCTGGCAACATCCGGCATATCTACCAGTAGGAGTGGAAGGCGCTCGAACACAAGTACATCGTCCAACAGCCCATCGGACACTGGAATCGCGAGGCTTTCGCGAACCGACCGCACTACAACGGAAGGTGAATTGGCCTTCGACGCTCCGGCACCGATCTCGCCCAACTGCGAAGCAAAACGTCGCGCATCGGCAGCAACGTCACTTGCACGGCTAGCGGGGGCGACCTGCTCGAATTGAAGAAGCTCATCCTCACCCCTTGCGCTCACACTCATCGCCGCCATGCAGGCCAAAGCGATGACTGCCCAGGTAGCAACGGGCCTCTGTGCTGCGCCCCTCCTACCGGAAGCCAAGCGCTTATCGAAACTGCTCATCCACTACCTCAAAAGTATTCGTATCCAGACCAAGGAAGGTCGTGTGCGCGGGGAATAGCTGCCGTGGCTGGTATATGTACGCCGAACGCGCAACGCTGCTCCAATCGCAATTTCCCACTCCGGCCGCTAACCAACGTTTGCGTCAATACCGCGTCGCCTAAGAAGCTGCCAAACGCGTTGCAGCTTCGTGATGGGAAACACAGGAAGCCGCTCCTCACGGATACGCGGAACACATCCATGGGGCTTAAGATTTATGAACGCATCCCCATAAACTCCGAAGTCGCACTTGCAACCCGTCAACAACATTACTGAATTCACTGGCATGTGACTTTCGCGCTTACATTCCACATTCTTTTTGCATCCAGAATCGACTCAAGCGCAGCGCGTCTTACGAACTTGCCAGAACATAGCTTCATGGCGAAAGAACCCATTGATCAGCAAGACGACTGCAATCTTCCAATCCACGCATGGGCACATGGAAGATGCCTGAATGGCAGGGAACACAGTGATGGCAGTACCGAAATCATCCGCAGTATTTATCTCCGAGCGTTACCACTTGCTGGATCCAACCAGTAAAAGAGTGGCTCAATACGAACCTCAAAACGAGATACCGAGCAGCCACAATTCACTGGTAGGGACTCCCTTTCGTGATGCGCGAGAGTGTCTGACGAACGCATTGGAAGGACCCGGAGCGCCTTTCTAGCACCCTCCGGGCCCTTCTTCCGTCAAACGACCATATGCTGTTCGTGCAAGTAGGCCATCTCACTTGCGACTACGTGGGACCAGTCGCTATCGATCGCCTGATTGCTGCTGACCATCCAGCTTTCCTGCGCAACTGCTTCGATGGAGGACTGCTGGTGGACAGCCTGCACTGGATAGATCGCTGTATCGCGCGGCACAGTGCCCTGGCTGAAGAATTCAATCCCCGCTTCGACCAGCAGATCCTGCGCGGGACCTAGCACCGCAGCACTGCCATCGTTGGGCGCGGACCTGATCGCCATCGCAACAACAACCACCCACTGTTCCGAGGCGTCGCTTACGTTGCCCGCCACATCGAAGGATTGGAATGCAAAGCGATGCTCGCCATACGCCAGGCGTTCAGCGGTGTACGTCCATCCGCCATACTCATCGACTGTTGCGAAGCCCACTTCCTCGCCACCGTTGAAAACGATGATGGTTGAATTCGGCTCCGCCCTGCCAACAAAGGTTGGAGTCCGGTCATCGGTGGTCTGCCCGTTTTCAAGGTCACCCATCCATGCACCAGCGTTGTCCTTTACTGCATCGATGATCGGGCGATCGGGAGCGACGGTATCGACGCGAACAGCATAGGTGTTGCTGACCGCACTCTCAGCACCACCTGAACTCACAGCGATTGCAGAGAACCCGTGCAATCCTTCCGACAGCGCGATTTCCGGAGTGAAGCTCCAACGTCCGTTGTCACCTACCACGATGCTCCCGAGCACAGTTTCGCCGGATCTGATCTCAATCAGCTCTCCCGCCTTCCCGGTTCCGTTGATGGTCGGATTCGCATCATCCGTAGTGCCACCATTCTGCAGAATGCCGGTGTACTCACCCACGTCATCCCTGATGTTGGTGATCTTCGGCACCGTCGGAAGCGACGTATCGACGAAAAATCCAAAGGTATCGGAGGACGCACTCAGGTTGCCAGCCGCGTCCAGCGCTGCAACGCTCAGCACGTGGGCGCCATCGGCCAAGGCTACGGACAACGCAAGTGTCCAATTGCCATCAGCATTTGCCACAGCACGGCCCAGTTCGGTCCCGCCGTCCATGATGATCACGGTGCAGCCCGGCTCTGCCTTGCCACTGATGGCCGGATGGGCATCGTCTGTAATTCCACCTGCAGCAATACTACCTGTGCGGGCACCCTGATCGTCATATACCAGGTCGATCACCGGCGTGTCCGGCGCCATCGTGTCGATCACGATGAGGAACCTGTCCGAGGGCTCGCTGACGTTACCCGCCTTGTCTTCGGACTTGACGGTGAACTCGTGCGCACCATTGAGCAGCGGCGGATTCGGTGTGTAGTTCCAATCGCCATCTTTGCTGGCGATGACGCTACCGAGCAGACTGCCCTGGTCGTAGATGTGCACCGTGCTACCCGCCTCGGCCTTGCCGGAGAGGTTCGGCGTGGTGTCGTCCGTACTCTGGCCGTGGTGCAGTGGGCCCTGGAGTACACCTACATCGTCACGTACCTGCTCGATCGTCGGCTTCATAGGCGCAGTCAGGTCGATGCTGAAATCGAAGACTTCGCTCTTGGCGCTCTCGCCATTGGTCACCGTGGTCACGGTTGCTGACAGGCTATGCGGGCCTTCGCTCAAACCAGCGATAGGGGTGAAGCTCCACTTGCCATCGCTGCCAGCCAGAACCTGTCCCAGCAGGGTGCTGCCTTCGTAGATCTTCACGGTACCGCCAGCGGTGGCGACGCCGTGCAGCGTCGGTGTGGCGTCATCGGTGACACCGCTAGTGCCGATCTCTCCCCTGATTGGTCCGGCATCGTCGGTGGCACCATCGATGCTGACGACTATGGAGTTTGTGTTGACTTCGAAACCGATCGCCGGCGATCTGGGACCAACATTGCCGGCCTTGTCCACCACTTCGTAGCTCAAGCTGTGCTGCCCATCAACAAGCACCGTGGAAGGCGTGAAACTCCAGTCGCCACTTGCGTTGGTTAGCACACGCCCTATTACCACCCCTCCGTCATAGATGACTACGGTCGCGTTGGCCTCGGCCTTGCCCACAAATGTCGGCGTGTTGTCGTCGGTAACCGTTCCGTTGCTGATCTGGCCGGTGATCTGGCCGAAGTCATCCCACAGCGTTGCATCCGCCGCAACCGGCTGCACCGGCGGCGTTGTATCCACAATGATCGGGTACGGTCCGGTGGGATCACTGATGTTCCCCACGACGCTGGTGGCCTTCGCAGTGATGTTGCGCAGCCCGTCGACCAGGTCAGCCGTTGGCGTATAGCTCCATTCGCCGTTTGCGGCAACAAGGGTACTGCCCGCCAACTCGCCGTCAATGTAAATCGATACCTTCGCACCTGCTTGCGCAGTACCGTTTATTGTCGGGCGGGCGTCGTCGGTGACGTCGTTCTTCTGCAACACACCGGTTAACGAACCGACATCATCAACCACCGAGGTGATTGCCGGCGCAGCGGGCCGCTCCGGGCTTCCCAGCGCCAGGTCGAAGGTGTTGGATCGCTCACTGGCATTGCCGGCGGCATCGACCGCTTCGGCAGTCAGCTTGTGCTGGCCCAGCCCCATCGGCAAGAACGGTTCAAACGACCACTTGCCTTCGGCGTCGGCCATGACATGCCCGATCTCCAGACCATGATCCCTGATGACCACTTTGGCAAAAGCCTCGGCGCTGCCGCTGATTGTTGGCTTGGAATCGTCAGTCCAGTCACCCGAGTTGAGAGGTCCCGTCTGGCTGCCCTGATCGTCGTACACCAGTGAGATCACCGGCGGTGCTGGTGGGACCGTGTCGATGGTGATGGCAAATCCATCCGACTGCGCGCTGGTGCTGCCTGCATTGTCCTGCGCGGTAACACTGAACAGATAGCCACCGTCCAACAGCGGTGGACTCGGAGTGAAACTCCATTTTCCTGCAGCATCGGCGATGGTACTGCCCAGTAGATTGCCGCTGTCATAGACACGGATGGTGGTGCCGGCCTCAGCCTTGCCGGACAATGTCGGCGTGGTGTCGTCCGTGCTCTGCCCTTGGCTCAGCGCACTCTGCAACGCGCCCCTGTCGTCATACACCTGTTCGATCGTCGGCTTGTCCGGTGCAGTGGTGTCGACAGCGAAGTCAAACGTCGCACTGCGATCGCTCTCACCCTTCGCCTCGGTAGTCACGGTGGCGGCAAGGCTGTGGGCACCTTCGCTCAAACCAACGGCTGGGGTGAACTCCCACTTTCCGTCCACACCAGCAATTGCCTGACCCAGCAGTACCGTGCCTTCATAGATCTTGACAGTGCCACCGGCAGTGGCCGTACCAAACAAGCGCGGCTGCGTGTCATCGGTCACCCCGCCACTCATGAAGGTCCCCTTCACAACGCCGACATCGTCCTCGGCAGCGTATATTTCGACCAGTTCAGGACGTGTATCGATCAGGAACTCAGTCGTTGAGGACTTCTCGCTGGTATTGCCGGCACGATCAACCACGACATAGTCAAGGATATGCAAGCCATCCTCAAATCCCGCACTGGGGGTATAGCTCCACTTGCCATCATCAGCAACCGGGGCACGGCCAACTTCCACGCCTTTGTCGTAGATGATCACGGTCGCGTTCGGTTCCGCGCTGCCATCAATTACTGGCCGATTGTCATCGGTGATGCTGCCATTGCCTATCTGCCCCTGGATACGCCCCTCATCATCCTTCATGCCGAGGATGACGGGAGTATCCGGTGCAATTTTGTCGACAAAAATTACGTATGGGGCGGACACGTCGCTGAAATCGTCGACCCCATATTCATACATCACGGAGATCACGTGGCGGCCGTCGGCCATTGGCAGACGCGGCACGAATGACCACGCCCCATCTGCACCGGCTACGGCAATACCGATAAGTTCCGCACCCTTGTAGACATGGACCAACACACCGCTTTCGGCCTTGCCGACGATCCTCGGGCTGCCGTCATCGGTAAACCCGCCATTCGGGATATTTCCTTGAACCGCGCCCTTTGCGTCCAGAATGCTGTCAATGGCGGCTTCCCGCGATCGGCCAGAAGCGATAGCCGCACCCTCGTCCCGCGTTTCTGCAACATCGCTGCTACTACCTGCGGATGTATCTTCGCCTCGACGCCCATCACCAACCACAAAGACGTCCATTGACGTGTCGTCGTTGCTCTGCGCCGCATCATGCGCGAATTTGATATCCGCCAGGGGATTGGCTTCTAGTACCTCTGCTGCAGCTATTCCGGCTGCGATATCGACCGGCGCAACGCCAGCAGGCTCCACTACCGGAACCACGGATGCTGCGACCATCGACTGCACTGACTCAAACCCAGCAACAGACGACAGCGCAGATTCATCTGCCGCGAACAATGAGGAGCTCAGCACGGCAGTACCCGGAGTCGACGCCAGTTGCAGCAACGACCCACTTGCATCTGCCGCCGCGGACACTTCCGTGGCTTCACCGGCAACCACCGTGTAGGGCTGGTACTTCCCGTCGGTGCACAAGCCGAACAACTGCGCATGATTGACAAAGAAATCTTCGATGATCAACACATCCCGTACGGAACCGTCCGACTCTTCGGCCAGCAGCAGGTTCTTCCCCGAGCGCTTGATGATCATGCCGTCGGCCGCACCTCGGCCATCGGCGGCAGCCAGAACATAGCGGCCGCCAGCTACGGCCTGGATACCAGGTGCAATACTCGCGTCCGCCCCTTGCAGAACAAGGGTCTGCGCAACGTAACCGCCATTCAGCACAGATAAGAAAGCAGCCATTTTATAATCCACCTTTGTAGTTGATTTGTTTAGCGAAACTGCGTCTGAGTACATTTCAAAGCACGTAGATTCGATCGGGCATCTAATGATTTCTTGCATACGTCCCCGCACGCCCAAAGCCGTGCCAGGTGCTTGCCACCTGGAAACACGCGCATCCACCCCGGTTCTCTAGCGTTTTAATGAGGCCGCGCGATGCAGGGCGCGGAGGGCATAAATCGAATCACATTATGTTTTCCGAACAGTGCGCAACATGTAGGGGAACCCTATAGTTCATGCGGCGAGAACTCCCATTGCGACAGAGTTGGTGTCGGCACGAGAAGAAACTGCAAACGGACGCACTGAATCGCACATCGCAGATGAGCGCATCTGCATCCAACCGTGACGTAGCGAAGCGGGGAACTTGGCGTTGGATACAATCTTGAACCCAGGCAATAGAGCGCGGCTTTCGGGTATCAACCTAACCGAATACGCCCCCCACTCCGAGAGTGGCAAGCTTCAGCAGCCATGAGCACGAGCCCCGTGTATCCATTCTCCCCGACCTTTCAACCCAGCTAGCCGAGGAGCCCGAATAGGGCTCCTCGAAACCCTGATCAATCATTCAATCACTGATCCAGCACATTGGCGTCTTCAATCAAACTGCGGGCCAAGCGGTCGGCCCCACCGTGCATATCACCTGCATTTGCTGTCCAGCTGTCCTGCTGGGTTTCCTGATCGGATAGGCCCAATGCAGCAATCGACCAGACTTCTGCGGCGTCAGCACTGCTGGCTCCTGCAATGAACATATCCGCCCCGCCATCCACCAGCAGCTCGTTCACGGAAAGCAAAGCTTCCGCACTGCCGCCGTTGCCCGTCGAACGGCCTGCTGCCGCAACCACCACAGTCCAGGCCTCCGATGTATCACTCAGGTTTCCCGCAACATCGAAAGCAACGAAGGTGAAACGGTGCTCGCCATATGCGAGTGGCTCAGCTGCGTACTTCCAGCTTCCATTCTCATCAACCGACGCGAAGCCCACTTCCTCACCATGATTGAAGACGATGATGGTCGAGCTTGCCTCCGCCTTGCCAGAGAACGTAGGTGTCCGGTCGTCGGTGGTCTGGCCGTTCTCAAGATTTCCGGTCCACACGCCGGCATTGTCATGAACGGTTTCGATGATGGGCGCGTCAGGAGACACCGTATCAACCCGAATCTGATAGCTGTTGCTGCTTTCACTTTCAGCACCACCTGCGCTCACCGCGACAGCTGTAAACACCCGCACACCATCTGCCACTGGCGTTGTGGGAGTGAAGCTCCAACGGTTGTTGTCAGCAACCACTACGGTGCCAAGCACACTCCCATCCATGCGTATCTCGATGGTTTCCCCGGCTTTTCCATTGCCACTGATCGTTGGCATGGAGTCATCGGTTGTTCCACCATTGAGCAGGATGCCCGTGTATTCACCAACGTCGTCGCGTATGTTGGTGATTTTTGGCGTGGTGGGAATCGCGTCATCTACTGAGAATATGAACACATTGGAAGACGAGCTGCTGTTGCCCGCTGCGTCAATGGCTTCAGCACTCAACCTGTGTTCCCCAGCTGCCAGTGCTTCAGCCGGCTCGAAAACCCACTTGCCGTCTGCATCGGCAACCACACGACCGATCTCTGTTCCACGATCCTTGATGACAACAATGCTGTTCGCTTCGGCCTTTCCGCTGACGGTCGGAATGGCGTCATCAGTCGTCTCGCCCTGGCCCAGGTTGCCGGTCTTGGAGCCCATGTCGTCATACACCGCCTCGATGACCGGCGCATCCGGTGGGAGCGTGTCGACAATAATCCCAAACACAGGCGACGCGTCGCTCTCGTTGCCGGCCTTGTCCTGCGCCGTTACGGCGAATTCATGCGCGCCATTGAGCAACGGCGGACTCGGGGTAAAACTCCAGTCACCATTGGGATCGGCCACAACGCTGCCCAACAGACCGCCCTTGTCGTAGATGTTTACCGTGGTTCCCGCATCGGCCTTGCCCGACAAAGTCGGCGTAGCGTCATCCGTATGCTGCCCTTGGCCCAACGCGCCCTGCGAGACACCGACATCGTCGTTGATCTCTTCAATCACCGGGAGGCTCGGCGGGGTCAGGTCAACGGTCAACTCAAACGAACCAACGCGCTCGCTCTCACCGTTCGCAACGGTCGTAACCGTCGCTGTCAGACTGTGCGCACCTTCACTCAGCGGCACGACCGGAGTGATGCTCCACCCGCCCCCGGCATCGACCACAGCCTCACCGAGCAGCACGCTGCCTTCGTAGACCTTGACCGTACCGCCAATGGTGCCCTTGCCATGCAGGGTTGGGGTGACGTCGTCAGTGACGCCGTTCTTGCCGATTTCGCCGGTAACACTGCCGGCATTGTCGATTGCACCATCGATACTGACTTTCACGCCGGTCGTGTCGACCACGAACTTGATCGGATCGGACTCACGACTCACATTGCCGGCCTGATCCACCACTTCGTAGCTGAGACTATGGTTGCCATCGCCCAGACCCGGTGAGGGAGTGAAGCTCCAGTCGCCATTGGCATCGCTGGAAACCCGGCCAATCTCCTTGCCGTTGTCATAGATGATCACCGCCCCATTTGGCTCACCTTTGCCCTCAAAGGTCGGGGTGGCGTCATCGGTCACGGTCCCATTGACGATCGGGCCAGTTACGCTGCCTGCGTCATCAAGCAATACCGCATCGTCCATGCCCGGCTTGTCTGCGGGCTTGGTGTCTACGTTGATTGGATACTTTCCAGTCTCCGGACTGGCATTGCCCACGCCATTGGTAGCCTTGGCGGTGATGCTGTGCAGGCCGTCAGGAAGGTCGATGGAGGGGGTGTAGCTCCACTCGCCGTTCGCTGCAACCTCGGCGGTTCCAGACAGCACGCCGTCAATGTAGACCGACACAGTCGTTCCAGCCTGGGCGGTACCGTTGATGGTTGGACGCGCGTCATCGGTAACAGCATTCTTCTGGATGTTTCCGATGATGCTTCCGACGTCGTCAACCACCGAAGTGATCGCAGGTACCGCAGGGGGCACATCGGTGACCACCTCCAGCTCAAAGCGATCGGACGGCGACGAGGTATTGCCTGCTTTGTCCAGCGCCTCAACGGTAAACTCATGCTTACCTATGGACAACGGTCTGGCCGGCTCAAAGCTCCACCTGCCATCGCTGCCCACCGGCGCACGTCCTATCTCCACGCGCCCGTCCTTGATGATGACCGTGGTGTTGGCCTCAGCGCTGCCGCTGAACAAAGGCTTGCTGTCATCGGTAGCGGCACCGGATGACAGGTTGCCGGTCACAGCACCCTGGTCGTCATACACGGACAGGATCAGCGGCTTGTCGGGGACAACGGTGTCGACGTTGATGCTGAAAACTTCCGACGGCTCGCTCGCATTTCCCGCCTTGTCCACGGCGACTACATCGAACGCATGCGTACCGTTGCTCAGCGGAGTGGTCGGGGTGAAGCTCCAGTTGCCATTTCCATCAGCTACTGCAATTCCCAGCAGGCTACCGTTGCCATGGATGCGCACTGTGCTGCCCGGCTCAGCCTTACCAGCGAGCGTCGGGGTGGTGTCGTCGGTATCCTGGCCATTGACAAGCTTGCCTTGGATGCTTCCCACGTCATCGCTGATGCTGTCGATGCTTGGTTTGTTCGGCGCGCTCAGATCGATAACGAAATCAAACGGGCCAACGTGTGCACTCTCACCATCGACGTCGGTGGTGATCGTTGCGGTCAAACTGTGCGGGCCTTCATTCATTGGAACTGACGGGGTCAGGCTCCACCGCCCATCAGCGCCGACCACAGCCTCACCCAGCAATGCGCCGCCTTCGTAAACCTTGACCGTGCCACCAATGCCGCCCTTTCCGTGCAGGGTCGGGCTGGTGTCGTCGGTCACGCCGTTCTCGGCAATTTCGCCGGTTACTTCGCCGGCATTGTCAGTTGCACCGTCAATACTGACCAGCACGCCTTCGGTGTTGACAACGAAAGTGATCGCATCCGACTCCGGGCTTATGTTGCCTGCTTGATCCACCACTTTATAGCTGAAGCTGTAGTCGCCATCGTCGAGCGCAGGCGCTGGAGTGAAGGCCCAGTCACCATTGATGTCACTCGACACTTCCCCGATCCGCTCACCGTCGTTGTAGATGATCACTCTGCCATTCGGCTCGCCCCTGCCTTTGAAGGTCGGGGTAGTGTCATCGGTCACCATACCATTGGTGATCTCACCGACGACTGCACCCTCGTCGTCCAGTAGCAGCGCGTCACCGATGCCTGGCTTGTCCGGGGCCTTGGTATCCACGTTGATCGGATACTTTCCGGTCTCCGGACTGATGTTGCCTAGGGCATTGGTAGCCATAGCGGTAATGTTGTGCGGGCCATCAGCGAGATTGTCTGCAGGTGTGTAACTCCACTCGCCGTTGGCCGCGACCATGACCGTGCCGGACAATACACCGTCGACATAGACCGACACCGTCACGCCTGCCTGCGCGGTACCGTTGATGGTTGGCCGTGCATCATCGGTAACGCCGTTCTTCTGGATGTGACCGGTAATACTACCGACGTCATCGATCAACGAAGTGATCGCCGGGGCTGCAGGTGCCCCCGGGTTTACCAGCACCAGGTCGAAGCGATCCGAAGGCGCGCTGGACGTGCCAGCCTCGTTCATAGCTACAGCAGTCAATTTGTACGTACCCTGCGCCAATGGCAGCGACGGCTCGAACGTCCACCGGCCGTCGATACCCACCGGCGTACGACCAATCTCGACGCCGTCGTTCCTGATGATGACGGTAGTGTTTGGCTCAGCGCTACCCTTGATGGTCGGCTTGGCATCATCCGTTACGTCACCCGAGCTGAGCGAGCCGGTCTGGTCGCCGTGATCGTCGTATACCGTCTCGATGACCGGCCTGTTCGGTAGCTGACTGTCTACGTTGACTACGTACTCATCCGACGGCTCGGAACTGTTGCCGGCTGGGTCAGTGATCACAACTTCAAAGACGTGCTCACCTTCGCCCAGTGCCTCTTCTGGAGTAAAGGTCCAGGTACCGTTGTCGCCCACCTGCACTTCGCCAATGATCCCGCCATTGTCGATGATGGTGACGGTGTCGCCGGCGTCGCCCTTGCCCGACAGGGTTGGCTGGGTATCGTCGGTAACACCACCGTTGCCGACAGGACCGGTGACAGCGCCTTGATCGTCAACAATGCTCTCGATACCCGGCTTGGCTGGTGGTGTGGTGTCAACGATCACAATGTACTCATCCGACGACTCGGAGCTGTTGCCAGCCGGATCAGTAACGACAATCTCGAAAGCATGCTCGCCTTCGCTCAGCGGCGCGTCCGGGGTGAAGGTCCAGGTGCCGTCTTCGCCAACCGCCACTTCACCAATGACGTTGCCCTTGTCGATGATGGTGACGGTATCACCTGCGTCGCCCTTGCCCGACAGCGTTGGCTGTTGGTCGTCGGTAACGCCACCATTCTCCACCGGGCCGGTGACAGGCCCCTGATCATCAATGACGCTCTCCACCCCCGGCTTGGCCGGTGCGGTGGTGTCGATGATGATCACGATCTCTTCGGAAGGATCCGAGCTGTTACCTGACGGATCTTTGACCACGATCTCCAGCAAATGTTCGCCATCGCCCAGATCTGCATCCGGGGTGAAGGTCCAGTTGCCATCGCCATCAACGATGACTTCGCCAATGACCTTGCCGTTATCAATCACGACGACCGTGTCACCAGGCTCCTGGCCCGAGCCCCCCAGCGTAGGACGGTTATCGTCCGTCACATCACCTGGATTGATGCTGCCCTTCAGTGGACCCTTGTCATCGACTATCGAACCAATGCCCTTGTTCTCTGGCGCGGCGGTGTCTTTTGGCTTGCTGCCTCCCTCATTGTGGTGCTCGACTATCGCACCGCCAGCCAGCCCAGCAACCCCGGCCAACACCCACGGCAACAAGCCAGCGCCTGCGAAGACCAAGCCGTCGCCGAAGCCAGCAAGCTGTGGGGAGCCCAACGCCAACGGCGAAGACATACCCTCCATCAGGAATGCGGCTGCACTGTCGGTGTCGCCATCGGCGGCGATGTACTCGTGGTACAGACCATCCTCACCCAGGCCAACCAGTTGACTGTCAGAGTCAACGAAGTTCTCGATGATCAGCTCCGGCTGATCCGGGTCGGAGCCCTCAAGTGCTACATGCAGATTTTCACCTACACGCTTGACGGTAATATTCTCCGGGCCCACACCAGCGTCGTTCTCTGCGAGCAGGTACTTTCCACCTTTGACCGCCTTGACGCGAACAGACTTGCCACCCTTGGCTTCGGCCAGCGACTTATTCAGAACAATGGCTTTATCGTTGACTACGGAAACACTGACGTTCATCGCTGAATCACCTGAATGATCATGACTTGATTGGCGGAGCCGTTATTACAGGCGCCATATACTTTGAATCGACCACCCTGGATCAGATTCATCAATGGCAAGATTATTATCCTCGCAGTTCCGCCATTAAATAGGACAGGTCTCAAACCGGCTCGACGCATGCAAAAATACACAGATAAATAAACGTCAACTTTCAAATATGAAACACGAATAATCGACAGCAAAGCTTATGAATTACGCCAATCACAGCGGACGCAACTTGCGCAAAGATCGTTCAGAACCATCACAGGCGAGCACTGAAATCGCACCCCGTCGGCACCTACACTTCTAGCAAATTCAAATATTTAAATCCCCCTACCAACAGCAACACCTGAGCGCGCTCGAACCCTCACCGGAATATGGCGATAGCTATTATTGATATCCCAGCTAGCTCACATATTCTTGGCCGCGACCCGGCGCAACCGCAGCAGCGCCCGACATCACTAGTCTCATATTTGATACCCACACAAAAAAAGTAGTTACCCCAGCTCAGACCACACATCCCATAAGGAGCGAGATACCCTGCACTTTACCAGGGAGCTCAAAGCATCGACGGTTTCATATTTGATAACTACAACGACATTCCGTATTCCCCCAAACCTGATTGGCACGACATTCCCGCCAGAAACCCTGGGTAGGTCGTGCAGCGACCGTTCGGCTCGTAGCCAGGGCAAGCGCAGTCACCCGGGACTGTTCTCGGATATTTTGAAAGTCAGCAAGATCTTCGCTCCCGGTTGCACTACGGCTTGCCACGGCCACAGCGAAGCATCCTGCTGATCAGGACAATCGATGCAGGCACTATTGGCTGTAGAAAGCGATCCGGTCACCGTCACTTCCATATGGATCCACTGCACGGGCAACGCCTATCCCTTCCTTGCCCTGCCTGACGGGAGGCTAGCCAACAATGCTGGCAACTGGGTGGTCGAACTCGTGTGTTGTTGCCGCCAACGACTCCCCGTACCGCCTCAGCGGGCAATGCAGCCCGCCTGGACAGCGCAGCAGAAGGCAACGGCGATTGGCGCCGCTGCCTTGTTCCATCAATAAGCTTCCAGTCTATAGTCCTGCGTATCCAGCCCGAAGCCATGCGCATGATTGAGGTCAACAGCGTTCAACATGCTGTCACCTCTGCCATGCGCCAGGGTTGGCCAAGGGAAGAACTCATCGTCGGCTGACGCCAGGACTTCCGATAGCGCACCTAGCGCGGGTTCAACCGAGAATTCGGCAACCCCCACCATCACGGAGTTCGTCACCGCCACGTTCACACCTTGCTGGACCAGCAATTCCGCTGCCAAGGAGGAGTGCTGAAAGGAATCGTAGGTCACTCCTTCGATCACCACAGCGGTCTTCTTCACCCAGTCGCCGTGATCGATATTTCCGGTGAGCAGATCGCCAAGATTGACCCTGTCACCCGCATTGCCCTTGACCATCATCTGGACGCGAGCCGCGTCGCCAGCATGAAAGATATTCGTGCCGCCATTGCGCAGCACGTCCGACAGATTCAGCGTCAGCGTATTGTTTCCGGTACCCGTGAGATCAATGACTTCCATCGAACTGATCTTGCTACCCGCTGCGGTCAGGTCCAGCACATGATTGGCACCAACGATCTTCAGCGTGTCGGTTCCCCCGCCACCGTGAATGGCTGCGGCAGCCTGTCCAAAGTAGGTGTGTGCGTACTGCGAGATCGAAACAACGTCATTCGCCGCAGAACCATGGAATGTCTCCGCAAGTACATCGATCAGGTTTTGGTCACGCTTGTCCTCCGCATGCGTCACCACGTATTGACTGAATGAATCCAAGGTCACGCTCGAGCTCATTGCGGTTACTGTGAACGATCCGATGTCCATCAGGCCGCTCTTGGTCCAAGTGAAGCTTGCCGTATGTCGCGCTGTGCCATCACCAAAGACGGTCTGCTGGTGAAGGAGATTTCCGCTCACGTCGAACACACGAATCTGCGCGCCCAGTGCATTTTCGGCACCACTCAGACGCAGCGCTATCTGGTCCGCCGGCTTGTTCAGTGTGAACGTTGCGTTTGCCTGCAGGGGATCGCTCAAGGTCAAACCTGCCAGACTATTGGTCGTAGCAACGGTCTTGGCCAAGCTACCAGTTGTCGTCACGATGAAGCCGTTTCCGGTGTAAACATGATCCACCGGCGCAAGCTGCAGCGCGTCGCTCAGCAGAGCCCGGGCATACGTTCCAACGACGCTGTACGGCGCCGACAGTGCGCCGATGGAACCATCCTGGCCGATGATCTGCGCGGTTACCGAGAAATTGTAGTTGTAGCTCGCCGTTGAGTGCGTAACCGACGCTGGCACATTGAGAATGACGAAGCCATTGCTGATGTTCAGCGTGGTCAGCACCTGGTCGTAGGTACTGGTTCCCCACTGGATATGCACATTGTCGCCAGCCTTGGCGCCGGTGGCAGCAAGCGACACTGTCATCTCAGAACCGTCCTGTGCCAAGGCGGACGTGTAGATGTTTGCTGCCTCTGGAATACTGGAGATGACTGGCGCTGCCGAAGGTTCGGCCAGCGTCACTTCCTGTGCCAGCACCTGGGTGCCATGTGTAACGCCATCGCTTACGCGTACCTGCATGCTCCAGCTGCTTGAATGGGCCGACATATCGATGAAGGTCCAGTGTTTGCCGTGCGTCACGGCGTCCGACCAGGTGTTTCCGCCATCCACTGACACCTGTACTTTCAGTCCGTTTGCCAGATGCTGCGACAGCGTTCCCGAGATCTCCCGCCCAGCGCTGCCGTCGGCCGTCAAAAAATCGCCCTGCAGGCCAGTGTCCTTGCCGAGCATGTCGATCTTCAGCAGGTTTCTGGTATCGGGCGGCTGCAGAACGATGTGCAAGTTGGCTGACTGGGAAACACCATGGGTGTCCAGTGCCAAATAGCCGAAGGTTTCTTCTTTTGCGCTTTCGCCGTAGTACGGCTGAACGAACTTCGACTTGTACGTGTAGTCGCCTGCCTGGTGAGCGGCGGACGCGTGCATATAGACCTGCAGCGTGCCGCTCTCCGTCGTGACGCTGAGCAGGCCGGTCGCTGGATCGTAGATTCCTTTCACATTGGCGGCGACATTTGTCATGACCAACGAGTTATTCGCCGCAATGCGGAACAAGCCTCCGTCGAAGGTGATCTGGTTCAGGTACTCATTGCCGTCACGGATCAATTTGACATCATTGTCCAAGAGGTTCCCAGAGACGCCATCGCCGATCACGGCACCTAGCAGGACATCCGGCAGCATTTCTGGCGAGGGTAGCTCGATGGCTTTCCCTCCGGTAGCCAACCAATGCAACGAGTATTCGTAGCCCTTATAGAAGGGCGTCACGCTGATCGGCGTGGATAAGATGGGTGTATCCAGAACTTCGTTGCCCGTTGGATTGAGCAGCATCGCCTGCCACTTGTCCGCTGTCGTCTGTGACAGACTGTTCACTCCATCCCCGAGGATGAACACCTGGCTCGGGCCACTATTGGCTAGATGCCCGGCTTTGATGCTGTTCGCTGCCGCCTGAATCGTCTGCTCGTAGCCCAGGTCACCATTGGCAGACAGCGAGTTGACTGCCGCAACGTACCTCGCGTAATCAGCATCTGCCTCGCTGCTGAAGGTGTACTTCATCGGCGCGTTGCTGGTCATGGTCAACAATGTCAACGTGACAGCCTGCGCCCCGGATGCCCCGAGGCACTCAGCCGCCAAAAGCTTCAGCGTCGTCTGAACCGACCGTATTGGCGCCCCCGCCATACTTCCCGAAGTGTCGATCACGATGGTCGCATTGAACTTCATCGCTCCCGCAGCGCCCAGCTCTCGCGGACGATCGTCACCATTCTGCGCAACGATGAAGTCGAATTGGTCCGATGGCGTGCTGATGTTGCCTGCTATGCCCATCGATTCTGCAGTGAGCCGGTGCGTACCCTCTGCCAGATCTAGCTGCGGCGTGAACATCCACAGGCCCTCTGCATCGGCCAACACGCGGCCGATCTCGATGCCGTGATCCTTGAGGATGACAGTACTGCCAGCTTCCGCCGTGCCGCTGATGTCTGGACGGTAGTCATCGGTTTCCTCGCCAATCGCCAGGTTGCCGGTCTTGCTACCGGCATCATCGTAGACGCGATCGATGGTCGGCGTTGCACCCGGAGCGGAAGCAATAACGATCTCAAACACTTCCGAGAACCCGCTCTGATTGCCAGCCGCGTCTTCGGCAGCCACCCTGAACCCATACTGGCCATCAGCAAGCCCCGTGTCCGGCGTGTAGGTCCATTTCCCGGTGGCATCAGCGAGCACGCTACCCAGCAGATTGCTGCGATCATAGATGTGTACTTTGCTACCGGCTTCGGCGGTGCCCAGCAGGGTCGGCTTGTTGTCATCGGTGATCGCGCCATTCTGCAACACGCCCTGCAGCAGGCCCACGTCGTCCAGCACCTGCTCGATGCTGGGCTTCTCAGGCGGGGTCACGTCCACGGTCAGTTTGAACGGCTTGCTAGGCTCGCTTTCACCCTTTGCAACCAAGGTCACCGTCGCGTGGAAGCTGTGCCTGCCTTCGTTCAGTGCAACAGCCGGCGTGAACTGCCAGGTTCCATCGACATCGGCGATTGACTGCCCTAGCAGCACGCTACCTTCGTAGATTTTGACAACGCCGCCGGCCGTGGCTGTTCCAAACAACGTTGGTGTACTGTCATCGGTTACGCCACCACTGAATACCTCGTCAATCACGCTACCTGCGTCATCCTCTGCGTAGTAGATGTTGATCTTCTCAGGACGCGCATCCACAACGAACTCGGACACTGCGGTGCGCTCACTGCCATTGCCGGCGCGGTCCACTGCGGCGTAGCTCAGAATGTGCAGCCCATCTGCCAATCCGGGCTCTGGCGTAAAGCTCCAGCTTCCGTCGGCACCGACCAGCGTGCGCCCAATCTCCTTGCCCTTGTCATAGACAATCACTGTGGCGTGAGCTTCGGCCGTACCATCGATGGTGGGACGATCATCGTCAGTGACCATGCCATCGGCGATGGCACCGGTGATCCGCCCCTGATCGTCCTGCATACCGGTAATGGTGGGTGCATCGGGAACAACTCGATCCACGACGATCACATACGGAACGGAGAAGTTGCTGACCTCGCCATCTGGGTATTCGTGGACGATGCTGAATGCATGGCGGCCATCGGAGAGTGGCAGCTTCGGCGTGAACGACCATTCGCCGTTTGCTCCGGCAGTGACCTGACCAATAAGCTCCACACCACGATAGATGTGTACCAGTACGCCGGTTTCGGCCTTGCCCACAATCTTTGGCCTGCCGTCATCCGTATGGCCACCACTTTCTACTACCCCCTGGATCGCTCCCTGACCATCCACAATGGCGTCGATGACAGGCGTATCGTCGACGGAGCGCTCCGCGGCGGCCAGGCCCATCAGTGGGCTCGGGTTCGCCAGCAACCCCTTGGATGGAACCTGCTCGGCATGTTCATCGTGCTTTTCGCCTGGAATGGAAGTCATGAGCCCTGGCGTGCCCTGGGCACCCACGTCATCAACTGCGGGCGACGGACCGACGGCTGCGACAGGCTCACGAAATGAAGCTGCAGCCATTTCATTCCCTGCTTCAGGATCGCGCGCAATTGGTGAAGGCTTGGGGTTGCTGCTGTTGCCGCTGCTTCCTGCGTTCCCCAAGGCAAAATCACCGACCGCTGCAACCACATCCGACAACACGCCGGTGAACGCGGAAACTCCACCTGCGACGTGCTCGAGGTCGGCCGATTGCAGCGTGGAGCTCACAGCGAGCAGCGAAATTTTGGAAGATGCACCGTCCCTCATCCCAGCGACAGTGGCAAAACCATTCTCGGTAGCTACCTGATAGTCCCAGTGCTCGCCATTGACACCCACGCCCAACAACCGGCACGCAAGGTCATAGAAATTCTCAACCACCACGGACGCAGGCGCTGCGCCGTCCATGGTCTGGCGCAGAACCAGGCTCGCGCCGACGCGCTTGGCACTGATGTCTCCCGCGCTGATACCACCTTCGACTTCCTCCAGCAGGTAGTGCCCCCCTCCACCGCACTGATGTGCGCAGTAGTGCCACTCTCTGCAGCTGCAAGCCGCTGCGAGCTGATCAAAGAGGCACCGTCAATCACCGATATCATCGCCGTCATTTTCATTCATCCGGTTTTTTTCGTATGTAAAAATTCACGAAGCCACGCTGGATACTGGTAACCAGTCCTGCGACCCGTGCATTTGCCTGCTGAATTGCTCGACCATCGGTTTCAATACAGAAACAAAAGCTAAACTGGCGTTCGATTCAAACTCGATCGACCTTTTGATTGCGCCTTGAAAGCAGCGGCGGAAAGCCGCCCAACGCTGCAACGAAAGTTGGCGCCCTCCGCAACGACAATAGGCTTGAGGATCAAGCACCCATATAGGGATAGTCCTGAAGATGGGAATCAGGACAGCGCGTCCAATGGCGCAGCTGCGGCCGCGATGCTGCCCGCCAACGTGCAGCCAACTTTTTGCACATCTCACTCTTCATGCAATTCCTACAAGCCGCGATCTGATTTTCCATGGACGAAGGCTGCAGCCGCGAGTAGAAACCGAGCACAGCACCGCGGCCATTTCTGCCACTGACGTCGACGCAGAAAACCGGACGCGCGGTAAGTACCAAACAAAGACTGAGCAATTGGGATCAATCCTATTCGCCAATACTCCGATCGACCCCAGACTTCTGCTCCTCCTCGGGAGCAGTTGGCATTCTGTACTCCCGGATTAGAAATCCACCTGCCTTTGCAGGCGGCTCCATCTGGATCTGCCATGACCATTCAAAGCGCACCGGCTGACGAAGCTGTAGCGATGACAAACGACCAGACCAGCATCGAGGACACATTGCTGCAAAGCGTTTCCTGGATGTGTGATCACTACGACATGAGCCGCAGCCCAGCCGCACTGGTTGCTGGCTTGCCGTGGAACGGCGCGCTGTCTCCTTCACTGGCATTGCAGGCACTTAGCAATGCCGGCCTTACCGGCGGCGTGGTGAAACGCGTTCTGGCACAGCTGCCCGCACAGGTAATGCCGATCATTCTGCTGCGCAAGCAGCAAGGCGGCTGCGTATTACTGGAACGCAGGGAAATCCGCGATGAGGAGAACAAGCGGCAGCACCGATACACGGTCATTCTGCCTGATGTGTCCTTAGAACCCGTTGATATGTCGCACGACGATCTTGATGCGATTTATTCCGGTCACGCCATTCTGGTCAAGCCCCGCGCCCATGTGGACAATCGTGCCGGCGACGCACTGCCCGAGGCCAAGGGCCACTGGCTGTTCAGCACCTTGTGGCGCTACCGTCGCTATTACCGCAGCGCGGCCATCGCCGCGGTGCTTGCCAATGTATTGGCGCTGGCAAGCATCTTCTTCACCATGAACGTCTACGACCGGGTGGTGCCCAACCAGGCGTTTGTCACGCTATGGTCACTGGGAATCGGCGTGATCATCGCCATGGTATTTGAAGCCATCATCCGCTTTGTGCGCGCCCACCTGTTGGATGCGGCTGCCAAGAAGGCCGATCTGGTGCTCGGCGCCATGCTGTTCCGCCAGGCGCTGTCGGTGAAGATGGAGCACAAGCCTGCATCGTCGGGCAGCTTCGCCAATCAGTTGCGGGAGTTCGAGTCGGTGCGCGACTTCGCCACCTCGGCGACGCTGGCGGCGATCTCCGACCTGCCCTTCGTGCTGATGTTCGTCGGCGTGATTTTTGCCATTGGCGGCCCACTGGGCTGGATCCCACTGATGATCCTGCCGCTGATCATCATCATTTCAATATGCATCCAGTGGCCGCTGGCAAGGGTCATGAAAGAAAACCTGCGCGAGTCGTCGCTCAAGCAAGGCGTGCTGATCGAATCCATTGAAGGCATGGAGACGCTCAAGTCCACTGGCGGCACCGCCAACATGCAGCGCCGCTGGCAGCACTTCAGTGCCCTGCAATCGGCGACCTCGATGAAATCGCGGCGCCTGTCCAGCATCGCCACTGGTACTGTCACCCTGCTGCAGCAACTGCAGACGGTGGTACTGGTCATCACCGGCGTCTATCTGATCACCGCAGGTACGCTCAGCATGGGTGCGTTGATTGGCACCGTGATGCTGGCTGGCCGCGCTACCGCTCCGCTGGGCCAGGTGATTGGCCTTGCAGTGCGCTTCCAGCAGGCCAAGGCCGCACTGGAATCGTTGAACAAGCTGATGGAAATGCCGCAGGACCGCGATCCGGCCCAGGACTATCTACCGGTGCCAAAGCTGAGCGGACAGATCGCACTGAAGAAAATCGGCTTTTCCTACCCCGCCCCGCCAATGCAGCCCAACCCGCCGGTGCTGAGCGATATCAATCTATCCATCGCCCCGGGTGAGCGCGTCGCCATCCTCGGCCGCATTGGCAGTGGCAAGTCGACCATACTGCGGGTGATGTCGCGCCTGTACTCGCCGACCGAAGGGCAGATGTTCACCGACGGTCTGGATGTCAACCAGATTGATCCGGCCGATTGGCGCAAGGCGGTTGGCTTCGTCAACCAGGAGGCACGCCTGTTCCATGGCACCTTGCGCGAAAACGTGATGCTGGGATGCCCGAATGCCAGCATTGAAGAGTTCGTGCGCGTACTGCGGCTCACTGGTCTGGACCAGTTTGCCGCCTCGCACCCGCGTGGCGTCAACCTGCCCATCGGCGAGAACGGCGACGGCGTGTCGGGCGGCCAACGTCAGCTGATCTCGCTTGCCCGCACCCTGCTCGCCCGTCCGCGCCTGCTGCTGATGGATGAGCCCACCAGCGCCATGGACGCACAGACCGAAGCCCAGTTCCTTGAGCATCTGCATCGCGCAACCAAGGGTCAGACGCTGGTGGTGGTTACCCATCGCCCTTCACTGCTCAATCTGGTGGAGCGGGTGATCGTGATGGACAACGGCCGCGTAGTCGCCGACGGCCCCAAGGCCAATGTGCTCACCGCATTGGGGGCAAATTCCAACGGCGAGGCGCGCGCGCACGCCGTCACAGCAACAACCGCCACCGCACCACCAAGTCCTGCAGCAGTCTCGGCTGCGGCAGTTGCAGTCGCGCCTGCACACGCAACTGCAAGCAACGCTGCGCCTGCACCAGGCATCCTGCCCGCGCCAGCGCGTGTGCGTCGTGGCAAACCGCAGCAACAGGAGGTGCAGTGATGTTCCCGCGGAAGAAAGCCAAGGAACAAACTTCATCGATCAGCACTGCTGATGCAGCTTTCATGGACGACGTCTCCGAATCACTGCTCGCCCAAACCACACCGGGCTCGCGCATCGTCACCTATATGGTGTTGCTGGTCATGCTGGTCGGCATCACCTGGGCACATTTCGCCCGCGTTGAGGAAATTACCAAGGGCGAAGCCAAGATCGTCTCAAAGAGCCGCGAGCAGATCATCCAGAGTCTGGAAGGCGGCATCCTCGCAGAGATGTCAGCACAAGAAGGCGACGTGGTCGAGCGTGGCCAGGTGCTGCTGAAGATCGACCCCACCCGTGCCAACGCCAGCTACCGCGAGGCCCTGAGCAAGGTCATCTCGCTCAAGGCCACCATCGCCCGTCTGCGCGCCGAGGCCTATGGCGAAGCACTGGTATTCGATGCGCAAGTGCGGGAGTTCGAAGACGAGGTCGCCAGCGAGACCCGCGCGTTCAACGCCCGCCGTCGCGCCTTGGAAGAAGGCGTCGCCTCGCTTGAGCAGAGCTATGCATTGTCGATGCGCGAAATCAACCTCGCCCAGCCGCTGGCGGCCAAAGGATTGCTGTCTGACGTGGAACTGCTGCGCATGCGTCGGCAGGCCAACGATATCCGTTCGCAGATCGTCGAGCGCCGCAACCGCTACCGCTCGGACGCCAACTCCGAGTTGGTAAAGCTGGAGATGGAACTTTCACAGACCAGCGAGAACCTGGTCGGCCGCGCCGACGTGGTTGAACGCACCACCATCACCGCGCCGGTGCGCGGCACGGTGAAGAACGTGCGGGTCAACACCGTTGGCGGCGTGATTCAACCCGGCGAGCACATTCTGGAAATAGTTCCACTGGAAGACCAACTGTTGGTGGAAGGCAAGATCCGCCCATCCGATGTCGCCTTCCTGCGGCCCGGCTTGCCGGCAACGGTGAAGATCACCGCCTATGACTACGGCATCTACGGTGGTCTGAACGGTACCGTCGAGCTGATCAGTCCAGACACTTTGAAAGACGAAGAGAAGGGCGCAGCCGGACGTCCGGACAGCACCTACTACCGCGTAACCGTACTTACCGACAAGAGCGTACTGGAAGCTGGCGGGAAGGAGCTGCCGATCATCCCCGGCATGATCGCCTCGGTTGAAATCCGTACCGGCGAGAAGACCGTGCTGGAGTATCTGCTCAAGCCGGTGTTGAAGACCCGCGAGGCATTTCGCGAGCGGTAGTCGTCGCAGGCAGATACCCGCTTGCGTGGTCCCGGCAAGCACAGTGCGACTGGGGCTCCCCAGGTACTTTCCGCCAAGAACGGTACCTCCTGGTCGCGCTGTGCTTCCCAGGGCCACGCAAGGTATTTACGTTTGTAGGAGCGGCGTAAGCCGCGAAACTGGGATCAACGAAAAGCTGCACGTTCCGCAATCTGAGAATGCTGGAGCTTCGCGGCTTACGTCGCTCCCACAAAAGCACAAGCAGCCCGGCATTTTGTAGGAGCGGCGTCAGCCGCGAAGCCAGGATCAACGAACAACCGTAGATCCTGCGATCTGACAGCGCATCGGCTTCGCGGCTTACGCCGCTCCCACAACAACAGCAGCTGCTGCATTTCACAGGCAACAAAAAAACCCCGGCTTGCGCCGGGGTTCTCGTTCAACCATTACTACTCAACTACAACTCAGGCGTTGACCGAATCGGCCACGTCCTTGTAATCGCTGATCTGGTCGAAGTTCATGTAGCGGTAGATCTCGGCGCCTGCCGAATCCAGCACGCCAACGTCGGCCATGTACTCTTCCTTGGTCGGGATGCGACCCAGACGCGAGCAGATTGCGGCCAGTTCGGCCGAACCCAGGTACACGTTGGTGTTGCGGCCCAGACGGTTCGGGAAGTTGCGGGTCGAGGTCGACATCGCGGTGGAGCCTTCGCGGATCTGCGCCTGGTTGCCCATGCACAGCGAGCAACCCGGCATTTCCATGCGTGCGCCAGCGGCGCCGAAGGTGCCGTACACGCCTTCCTTGGTCAGCTCGGAAGCGTCCATCTTGGTCGGCGGTGCAACCCACAGACGGGTCGGGATGTCGCGCTTGCCTTCCAGCAGCTTGGCAGCGGCACGGAAGTGACCGATGTTGGTCATGCACGAACCGATGAACACTTCGTCGATCTTGGCACCAGCCACTTCCGACAAGGTCTTCACGTCATCCGGGTCGTTCGGGCAGGCCACGATCGGCTCGTGGATGTCGGCCAGGTCGATCTCGATGACGGCAGCGTATTCGGCGTCGGCATCGCCCTGCAGCAGTTCCGGGTTGGCCAGCCAAGCTTCCATCTTCTCGATGCGGCGAGCCAGCGAACGGGCGTCCTGGTAACCCTCGGCAATCATCCACTTCAGCAGGGTGATGTTGCTGGTCAGGTACTCGATGATCGGCTCCTTGTTCAGGTGCACCGAGCAACCAGCGGCCGAACGCTCAGCCGAAGCATCAGACAGTTCGAACGCCTGCTCGACCTTCAGATCCGGCAGACCTTCGATTTCCAGGATGCGGCCGGAGAAGATGTTCTTCTTGCCAGCCTTGGCCACGGTCAGCAGACCGGACTTGATCGCGTACAGCGGGATCGCATTGACCAGGTCACGCAGGGTCACGCCCGGCTGCATCTTGCCCTTGAAGCGCACCAGCACCGACTCCGGCATGTCCAACGGCATGACGCCGGTGGCAGCGGCGAAGGCGACCAGGCCCGAACCGGCCGGGAACGAGATGCCGACCGGGAAACGGGTGTGCGAGTCACCACCGGTACCGACGGTGTCCGGCAGCAGCATGCGGTTGAGCCAGCTGTGGATCACGCCGTCGCCCGGACGCAGCGAGACGCCGCCACGGGTGGAGATGAACTCCGGCAGGGTGTGGTGGGTCTTGACGTCCACCGGCTTCGGGTAAGCCGCGGTGTGGCAGAACGACTGCATCACCAGGTCGGCCGAGAAGCCCAGGCAAGCCAGGTCCTTCAGCTCGTCACGGGTCATCGGACCGGTGGTGTCCTGCGAGCCCACCGAGGTCATCTTCGGTTCGCAGTAGGTGCCTGGGCGCATGCCCTTGCCTTCCGGCAGACCACAAGCGCGGCCAACCATCTTCTGTGCCAGCGAGTAGCCCTTACCGGTGTCGGCCGGCTGCACCGGCAGGCGGAACAGGTCGGTGACCGGCAGACCCAGCGCTTCACGCGCCTTGGCGGTCAGGCCACGACCGATGATCAGCGGAATGCGGCCACCGGCGCGCACTTCGTCGAACAGCACGTCGCTCTTGACCTGGAATTCGGCGATCACTTCACCGTTCTTCAGTGCCTTGCCGTCGTACGGACGCAGCTCGACGACATCGCCGTGCTCCATCTTCGACACGTCCAGCTCGATCGGCAGTGCGCCGGCGTCTTCCATGGTGTTGTAGAAGATCGGGGCGATCTTGGAACCCAGGCAGACGCCGCCGAAGCGCTTGTTCGGGATGAAGGGGATGTCTTCACCGGTGAACCACAGCACCGAGTTGGTAGCGGACTTGCGGCTGGAGCCGGTGCCAACCACGTCGCCGACGTAGGCAACCAGATGGCCCTTGTCCTTCAGCGACAGGATTTCCTGGATCGGGCCGCGCTTGCCGTCTTCTTCCGGCACGAACGGCGCGTCGGGACGCTTGTTCTTGAGCATCGCCAGCGCGTGCAGCGGGATGTCAGGACGGGTGGTGGCGTCCGGTGCCGGCGACAGGTCGTCGGTATTGGTTTCGCCCGGCACCTTGAACACGGTGATGGTCAGGCTCTGCGGCACTTCCGGCTTGCTGGTGAACCACTCAGCATCGGCCCAGCTCTGCAGCACGCCCTGTGCATTGGCGTTGCCGGCCTTGGCCTTTTCCTGCACGTCGTGGAATGCATCGAACACCAACAGGGTGTGCTTCAGGCCTTCAGCGGCGATGGCGCCCACTTCGGCGTCGTCCAACAGCTGGATCAGCGGCGCGACGTTGTAACCGCCGAGCATGGTGCCCAGCAGTTCGGTGGCGCGCGCACGGCTGATCAGTGCGTTCTTCTCGCTGCCGAAGGCGATGGCGGCCAGGTACGAGGCCTTGACCTTGGCGGCGTCATCGACACCAGCCGGCACGCGGTTGGTGATCAGGTCGACCAGGAACTCGGCTTCGCCAGCCGGCGGGTTCTTCAGCAGTTCAATGACGTCGGCCGTCTGCTGTGCAGTGAGCGGCAACGGCGGGATGCCAAGCGCGGCGCGCTCAGCTACGTGGTGGCGGTAGGCTTCCAACATGACAACTCCCGGGTAATACGGTTAAAAAAGATGGGCTCTCAGGCTTGCGGCACGATCAGCTTCAGGCCCTTGAAGTAGTCGCGATAAAACGTGTCGTTCCAGGTGATCAGGCCATCGCACTGCAGCAGTGCGTGGGCGCCCACCATGAAATCGTCGATACGGCGGTTGTCACCGCTGCGCTGGCGGTGGCGACGATGCATCTCGCCGGCACGCAGCGCGGATTTAGCTTCCAGCGGATTGAAATGGACACCCATTTCTTCCAGCGCGCCCTGCACCTCGGCGCCGCCGCGCAGCGATGCGCAGATCTCGGCCAGGGTGGTACCGCAGATGACCACCCGGCCGCCGACCAGCGCCTGCCGCAAGCAGGCTTCCACCGCGTCGGCGCGCGGGCCGTCGCTGAGCAGCTCGATCAGGACTGGAGAGTCAACGGCGATCATCATGCCTCGCCGGCCTCGTCACGGACGATACGCACGGCCTGTTCGGCCGACTCGAACCCGTCCAGGGCGAATTTGCCGCGGGCGCGGGAAATGGCATCGTCCACGCTCTTGCGCAGGATGATGCGGCTACCATCCAGCTCAACCTTGAGCTGGGTGCCCTTGGTCAGGCCCAGCGCGTCACGTACGGCCTTGGGCAAGGTGATCTGCCCGCGTTCAGCTACGGTGGCTTCCATGGGACCTCCAATGAAGTATGTACGAATTATACATACTTTGACCGACATACCCCAAGCACCCCCTTTAGAACCGACCCATGGTCGGCTCGGCTTTACCTGTAGTGCCGACCCATGGTCGGCTGAGGCTTTACCGGGAAGGCCCCTGCCGAGCATGGCTCGGCACTACAGCCCCCCTCCCTTTGGCGTAGCCAAGGGGAGGGCTGGGGAGGGATAGCTCCTTGCCGACCGACGCCGCAGTGGCTTCGCGGCGTACGCCGCTCCTACAAACCTGATTCCCTTGGTCGGCTGGGATCTGCTGGTAATGCTCCTGCCGAGCATGGCTCGGCACTACATGTGCAGCGCGCTGCGCACACTCTCGCGCCTCGGAACCGTTACATGCGCGCAACAAGCCGTTGCCTAAACTGGGGCCAGCAAGCATGAACCGATTGCAGGATGCTTCGTCCATACTCGGACTGGCATTCATAGACAGAGCCCTTGGCTCTGAAAAGCCCGCGCAGCGCCCCGGCGCCGCCGCAAGCCATCTGCACTAAGAGGAGTCAGCGGTATGAGCGATACATTCTCCACCCGTAGCCAACTGGAGGTTGGCGGCCAGCAGTACACCTACTGCAGCCTTCCCAAGCTCGGTCAGAAGTTCGACATCTCCCACCTTCCCTATTCGATGAAGATCCTGCTGGAGAACCTGCTCCGGCACGAGGACGGCGGCCAGACGGTCGGCCCCGACCACATCGAAGCCGTCGCCCGCTGGAACCCCAAGGCCGAGCCCGATACCGAAATCGCCTTCATGCCGGCGCGCGTGGTGCTGCAGGACTTCACCGGCGTGCCCTGCGTGGTCGACCTGGCCGCGATGCGCGACGCCGTCACCAAGCTGGGCGGCAAGGCCGAGCAGATCAACCCGCTGATTCCCTCCGAACTGGTCATCGACCACTCCGTGCAGGTTGACGTGTTCGGCCGCCCGGACGCACTGGACCTCAACGGCAAGATCGAATTCGAGCGCAACCAGGAACGCTACAGCTTCCTGCGCTGGGGCCAGAAAGCCTTTGAGAATTTCAAAGTCGTGCCGCCGAACACCGGCATCGTTCACCAGGTCAATCTGGAGAACCTCGCCCGCGTGGTGATGGAGCGGCAGATCGACGGTGCCAACTGGGCCTTCCCGGACACCGTGTTCGGCACGGACTCGCACACCACCATGATCAACGGCATCGGCGTGCTGGGCTGGGGCGTCGGTGGCATCGAGGCCGAGGCCGCGATGCTGGGCCAGCCTTCGTCGATGCTGATCCCGCAGGTGGTCGGCTTCAAGCTGACCGGCAAGCTACCCGAAGGCACCACCGCCACCGATCTGGTACTGACCGTCACCCAGATGCTGCGCAAGCTCGGCGTAGTCGGCAAGTTCGTCGAGTTCTATGGCGAGGGCCTGCAGCACCTGCCGCTGGCCGACCGCGCCACCATCGCCAACATGGCACCGGAATACGGCGCCACCTGCGGCATCTTCCCGATCGATGCGGAGTCGCTCAACTACCTGCGTCTATCTGGCCGCAGCGATGCGCAGATCAACCTGGTCGAAGCCTACGCAAAGGCGCAGGGCCTGTGGCACGACGCGAACAGCCCGCATGCGCAGTACAGCGCCACGCTTGAGCTGGACATGGCCGACGTCAAATCGTCGATGGCCGGCCCCAAGCGCCCGCAGGACCGCGTGCTGCTGGAAGACGTGCACAGCAACTTCAGCGAGGCACTGAAGGGCCTGACCAGCCACCGCGAGCAACGCAACGGCGATGTGTCCGACTTCATCAATGAAGGCGGTGGCGCCGCGGTTGGTAACGAGCAATTGGCCAAGGGCCATGCCGACGTCGTCATCAACGAGCAGTCGGTACGCCTGAAGGATGGCGCGGTGGTCATCGCCGCCATCACTTCGTGCACCAACACCTCCAACCCTGCGGTGATGTTGGGCGCCGGCCTGCTCGCGCGCAATGCAACGCGGGTCGGACTCAAGGCCAAGCCGTGGGTCAAGACCTCGCTTGGACCGGGCTCGCGTGTGGTCACCGACTATCTGGAAAAAGCCGGCGTCCTGCCGGACCTGGAGAAGCTGGGCTTCTTCGTGGTCGGCTATGGCTGCACCACCTGCATCGGCAACTCCGGCCCGCTGCCCACCGAAGTCAGCGCCGGCATTGCCGCCGGTGACCTGGTGGTGGCCTCGGTGCTGTCGGGCAACCGCAACTTCGAAGGCCGCGTGCACCCTGAAGTGAAAGCAAACTATCTGGCCTCGCCGCCACTTGTGGTCGCCTATGCGATCGCCGGCACCGTGCGCATCGACCTGAGCAAGGAGCCGCTGGGCAAGGGCAGCGATGGTCAGGACGTCTACCTGCGCGACATCTGGCCGAGCAACAAGGAAATCGGCGACACCATCGCCGCCACCGTCGGCCCGGAGATGTTCAAGCAGAACTACGCCGATGTGTTCAAGGGTGACACCCGCTGGGCGCAGATTGAGTCGCCGGAAGGCCAGGCCTACGAATGGAATGGCGACTCGACGTACATCAAGAACCCGCCTTACTTCGACGGCATGACCATGCAGGTCGGCAGCATCAGCGACGTACATGGCGCGCGGGTGATGGGCTTGTTTGGCGACTCCATCACCACCGACCATATCTCCCCGGCCGGCAACATCAAGAAGGACTCGCCGGCAGGCCGCTTCCTGCAGTCGCGTGGCGTGCAGCCAGCCGACTTCAACAGCTACGGCAGCCGTCGCGGCAATGACGACGTGATGGTGCGCGGCACCTTCGCCAACATCCGCATCAAGAACCTGATGTTCGGCGGCGAAGAAGGCGGCAACACGCTGTACTACGCCCCAGGCAGCAACACCGGCGAGAAGCTGGCGATCTATGACGCGGCGATGAAGTACAAGGCCGATGGCGTGCCGCTGGTGGTGCTGGCCGGCAAGGAATACGGCACCGGCTCATCGCGCGACTGGGCGGCCAAGGGCACCAATCTGCTGGGCGTCAAAGCGGTGATCGCCGAGAGCTTTGAGCGCATCCACCGCTCCAACCTCGTTGGCATGGGCGTACTGCCGCTGCAGTTCCATGACGGCGAGAACGCGCAGACGCTGGGTCTGGATGGCTCGGAAGTGTTTGATGTAACCGGATTGGAGGATGGCCAGGCCAAGATCGCCACGGTTTCTGCGACCAAGGCTGATGGCAGCACGAAGAGCTTCACCGCCAAGGTGTTGTTGCTGACACCGAAGGAAGTGGAGTACTTCCGCAATGGCGGCTTGCTGCAGTACGTGTTGCGGCAGTTGGCGGCCAAGAAGGCGGCCTGATCTGCATGGTTGATTGTTGAGTTGGAAGAACGCCCCTGACGGGGCGTTCTTTTTTTTAGGGCTGAAGTTCTGCAGCCAGAGCAAGAGCCCCCCTCCCCAGCCCTCCCCTTGGCTGCGCCAAAGGGAGGGGGCAAGAGCACTGCCTTGCTTGTCTCCCTCCCTTTGGCGCAGCCAAGGGGAGGGCTGGGGAGGGGTGCCTTTACGCTCTAAAGCTTCAAAGTCTTCAACCTCCTACCACGCCAACAAGGTCACCCCCCACCCACCGGCCCCCAATCCGCGCTGTACACCTGCCACTGTCCATCCTGCTCGCGCCAGCCAGTAACCACTTCCTGCATCTGCCCGCGCTCGGGCAGCAACCCATTACCGCCACCGGTCAGCAGCACAGTGAAGCGCACCGTCGCGGCCCCACCCTCGCCCATCTCCACCCGCAACGGCCCGGTCTGCACCCCCACCTTGGCATTGAGCAGCAACTGCCCACGCAACAGCCGCTCCATCCCTGCGCGATCCAAGCCCTCATTGCCCACGAAGTCCGCAGCCACCGCGTCCATGAAGCCACCGGGCTTACCCGCCTCCACACTTTCTTGCATTGCAGCAAAACTATCGCGCAGGCGCTGCTCGGGCGGTTCGCGGCCACAAGCACCCAACAAAAGCACAATCGCCGCACAAAGCATGCAATTGAAGACTGATCGCATCATCTATCCCTTCGCCTTTTCAATTCGGAACGGTATGCTGGCAACAATAACGCCGGTGCCCGATGATCGGGCCTGACCACTAGATCATTCCATTTCCTGGAGGGGAAGATGACGCAAGAACGTCCTTGGCTGCAGAGCTATCCGGCTGGTGTACCGGCTGAAATCGACGTCAACGAATTCCACTCCGTCGCCGATGTCTTCAATGCCTCGGTTGCCAAGTTCCGTGATCGCCCGGCGTATTCCAACTTCGGCAAGGTCCTGACCTATGGCGAAGCCGACGTTCTGGTCACCCAGTTTGCCGCCTACCTGCTGGGCGAGCTGCAGCTGAAGAAGGGCGATCGCGTTGCGATCATGATGCCCAACTGCCTGCAGTACCCGATCGCCATCTTCGGCATCCTGCGCGCTGGCTTGACCGTAGTGAACGTCAACCCGCTGTACACCGCACGCGAGCTCAAGCACCAGTTGGTCGATGCCGGTGTCTCCGTGCTGCTGGTCGTCGACAACTTCGGCGATACCGTGCAGCAGGTGATCGCCGATACGCCGGTCAAGCAGGTCATCACCACCGGCTTGGGCGACATGCTCGGCTTCCCCAAGGGCCCCATCGTCAACTTCGTGCTGAAGTACGTGAAAAAGATGGTGCCGGACTACGACCTGCCCAAGGCCATCCGCTTCAAGGATGCATTGAAGCTTGGCAAGCGCCACAGCATGCCGGTGGTCGAAGTGGATCACGACGATATCGCCTTCCTGCAGTACACAGGTGGCACCACCGGCGTCGCCAAGGGCGCGATGCTGACCCACCGCAACCTGATCGCCAACATGCAGCAGGCTTCGGCCTGGATAAGCGCCTCGGGCGTGAAGCCGGGCGAGGAAGTCATCATCACCGCGCTGCCGCTTTACCACATCTTCGCATTGACGGCGAACGGTCTGGTCTTCATGAAGCTGGGCGGTCTGAACTACCTGATCACCAATCCGCGTGACATGAAGGGCTTCATCAAGGAGCTGAAGAACAACCGCTTCACCGCCATCACCGGTGTCAACACGCTGTTCAACGGCCTGCTCAACACCGAGGGCTTCGATGAAGTCGACTTCTCCAATCTGAAGTTCGCACTCGGCGGCGGCATGGCCGTGCAGCGCGCTGTGGCCGAGAAGTGGAAGAAGGTCACCGGCGTCACCTTGGTGGAAGCCTACGGCCTGACCGAGACCTCACCGGCGGCTTGTATCAACCCGCTGGACCTGAAGGAATACAACGGCGCCATCGGCCTGCCGATTCCGTCCACCGAAGCCTGCGTCAAGACCGACGATGGGCAGATGGTACCGATGGGCGAAGTCGGCGAACTGTGCATCCGCGGCCCGCAGGTGATGAAGGGCTACTGGCACCGCCAGGACGAGACCGACAAGGTCATGGATGCCGACGGCTGGCTGCATACCGGCGACATGGCGCGCATGGACGAGAACGGCTTTTTCTACATCGTCGACCGCAAGAAGGACATGATTCTGGTGTCCGGTTTCAACGTCTACCCGAATGAAATCGAGGACGTGCTGGCGATGATGCCGGGCATTCTGGAAGTGGCTGCCGTTGGTGCCCCCAACGAGAAGTCGGGCGAAGTGGTGAAGGTGGTCATCGTCAAGAAGGACCCTAACCTCACCGAGGAGCAGGTGAAGGAATTCGCCCGCGCCAATCTGACCGGTTACAAGCATCCCCGCATCGTCGAGTTCCGCAAGGAACTGCCCAAGACCAACGTCGGCAAGATCCTGCGCCGCGAACTGCGCGACGCCAAGCCGGAAGCTTGATTCTTCCCGCTTGATATCCAAAAGCCTCCCCGGAAACGGGGAGGCTTTTTTGCACCGGCCTTCCGGGTCCGGAACGCGCGGTGCCAAAGATATTCCGCATGACCTGACTTGACTACGGGTTCAACCAGGACAGACTTCCGCGCCGTGCTGGCAACTGCCTCAACCAGCGCGGGAAGATGTCGCTTACAAACGCATACCTTCAATCGCCTCCTGGTTGCTGCTGTTGCTGGAAGCCGCCACGGGCACGATTGCAGTGGCGCGCTCGTCATCAGCAACAAGGGTCAGCGACATCGCCGCGATCGCGGTAACCGTTCCGGAGGTGTCGCCACGCGACACACGATTGCCAGTACTGCGCGGCTGATCAGCCACCTGCACCTGCGGCAACTCGACTACCGTTCCGCGAATAGCCACGCGGTCGCCAGTGCGCAGGCGCGAGCCCATGCGCATGGTGAATTCGGTCTCGGCAGGCATGTTGATCGAGGTGTTGTAGCCTTGATCCAGCACGAATAACCCGTCGGATGTGCCCGGGTTGCCATCACCTTCGTCCTGCAGGAACCACCCGATTGTTGCTGCGGCCCGATCAGCCTCGCCCAGGGTTTCCTTGACTTCCTGCCCGATGTCGTCGCTGTCGCCCATCAGGTTGCGCACCACGATGCCCTCGACAAGGACCTCGCTGCCCAGCACTGCACTGATGGCACCCTGCCCTTGCACCTGCCCGATCAACTGACGCGCCGGGTCCATCGGTTCGACGTTGGATTGGGCGCCTGGCAGCAGGAAGCCACAACCGCTCGTAGCCAATGCCATGCCAAGAATCGTGGGTTTGACTGCAGCTGTCTTCCAACGCATAGCGTCCGTGCACCCTGCTTTTGTAGGAGCGGCGTCAGCCGCGAAGCTCATAGATTGTCAGATTACAAAACACCTGGACCAGCCGCATTCCCTGCTTCGCGGCTGATGCCGCTCCCACAAACATCAACCCAAGCGCCAGCCGGAAAACTGCCCAAGCTTGTGGGAGCGGTGTCAGCCGCGAAGCTCGTACATCACCAGGTTGCCGAGATTCCTTGCCTGCAAGCATTGCCTGCTTCGCGGCTGACGCCGCTCCTACAACAGCCCTGCTGTCAGGGCTGTGCGGTTTGCAGCCGGTAGCTGGTCTGGCTGCGGTATTCGACGCCATTCAATGTAGTGCGCACTTCCACCGCATGCTCACCTTCACTGAGCTTGGTCGGCAATGCGGCACGCCACAGGTGGCTGGACGGCACTGCTTCCGGCGTACGATCGTAGCCACGCAGACTGTCCGCAAGATCATCCGCGATATTCTCCACCAACAAGCGCGGATCGGCCTGCCTGACCTGCTTCATCGGCTGCCACTCGCCCCCATCAACACGAAACTCCACTGGCAGGCCGTCGTAACCCATGAACACATTGGCGTAGATGCCCCAGGCCGGATATGCGCCCTGCCGCAGCACCTTCGGCGCATGCAAAGCGATCTGCTGATCCGCCGGCGCACGGGCTACGCGGTACTCGACGCTGTACTGGCCTTGTGGGCGCACATTGAGCAGACCGTAGCCGTTCGGCGTGCCGTCGGCCATGGTCGTATCGGGAATGCCCTGTGCATCCTTGGCCCCGGACCAGAACGCCCCGCAGGCCGCGCCTACGTTGTACTCGTGCAACGGCTTGGCACCGTTCCAACCCTGCTCAGCGCCCCAGAACACCTGGCTCTGGTTGTGGGTGTGGCCGCTGACAATCAGTGGGTGCTGCACCTGTTCCAGCAATTTGAACAGACGCGCACGGTCTTCGCCACGATAGACGTGATCGAACAGCGGGATATGGAAACCCAGCACCACCAACTTGTCTTTCGGGATGGTCGGCAAGTAAGCCTCAAGGAAGGCGAACTGATCCTCACGCAGGCCGCCGACATACGCCGGCTTCTGGCCGGGCTGGGCAATTATGTCGTCCATGCCGATGAAGACCATCGAGGCCTCTTCCCAAGCGTAGGTGTCCGGGCCGAGCTGGCGATGGAAACTGGCCAGCGAATCAGCGTCGCTGCTCGCACCCAGGTCCATGTCGTGATTCCCGGGGACATGCAGCCACGGCACGCCCAGTGAGGTGACCGCCTTGGTCAACGCTGGGTAAAGGCCGGGGTCGTCGTTGGTGATGTCGCCCAGGGTCATGCCCAGGCGTGCCTGATGCTTGCCGCGCAGCGGTTCGATGATGTCGCGCTCGAAGTAGCTTACGTCCAGGAGCGTGCTGGTCTGGCTGTCGGCAAACAGCAGGGCCTGGAAGCTGCTGGGTGCGTTCTTTTCGGGGCTCAGGGCAAACGGTCGGCACTGTGAGTCGCCCTCGCCTGCCTGTGGACGCCAGATGTCCGGCAGGCCGTCTATTCGTTTGGCAGCGCTGTAACCGGTTGGCTTGATGATGAAGATATTGGGCTGGCTGGAGGCTGGCAGCTGGTAGCGACCGTCCTTGCCAGTGCTGACTATGTGCTCGCCGTCGGAGACACGGATGCCTGCCAGCGGCTTCTCGCCTGCGTCCTGCTGGCCATTGCCGTTGCTGTCGAGGAATACCGCGCCGTCGACACAGGAGGCGCTGGCGGCAAATGGCGCGCAAGCCAGCAGCAGAGCGGTCAACAGAGATGGGCGCATGGAGTCCTCAACGACAATGGGCAGACGCCCATTATCGCCCCGGGATGCTGCAAAGGCGTTGCTGCAGGTGGCGAGCAGCATCGCTCTTGTAGGAGCGGCGTCAGCCGCCAAGCTGATACAGCGTCCGATTGCAGGGATGGCTAGCCGCGACGCATTGCCAGCTTCGCGGCTGCCGCCCCGCCTAAAAATGGGGGATAGGGAAACCCCCAGCCCGGCCTTGGGCGGCGCAAAAGGGAATCAACCGGCCGTTTAATCGGCCTTT